>CAZXCQ010000323.1:0-6479 GCA_964639275.1 uncultured Desulfobacteraceae bacterium
AGAAAAAAAGACCCCCATGCCACACCTTTCCCCCTGTTTTTTGAGATGTTACTTCAAATCTTGAATCGACTTGGTTTGAACGGCCTGTTATGCCGCCTTTTTTTGCCTCGCTATCTTGATGGGATTTGGGCCCATCTCCCGTATCTTCTGGGTCATTTCATTGGCAAACCGGACAAAATGAGGGGCCTCGCTGGAAGAGAGATTGTACATACGCACCCGCTCCCCTCCGATGCCGATGGTGTCCAGGATGCGCTGGGCCTGCTCGACCCGCTTTCTGGCCCGGATGTTTCCCTTCTCAAAGCGGCAATCCCCTTCCATACAGCCAACCACGTAGACGCCATCGGCCCCCTTTTCAAAGGCCTTGAGAATGTAGATAAGATCCACCTTGCCGGTGCAGGGAATGCTGACGATCTTGATGTTGCTCGGATACTGTAGGCGCATCGAACCTGCCAGGTCCGCGGCAGTATACCCTCAGGCCTGACAACAAAATGCAATGATAATCGGTTCAAACGATTCCATCACAAGACTCCTTCCAGCAAGGCCTCCACCTTGCTCAAGACTTGATCATCTTCATACCAATTGAGCTGGATAATCTTGGCGGGGCACTCCCCCGCGCATATGCCGCAACCCCGGCAAAGGGCAGGGTCAATTTCGCTCACCCCCTCTTCGTTGATGCGGGGCACCCCATAGGGGCAGGAACGCACGCATATAAGGCACGAGGCACATCGCTCCTGGTCTACCTCGGCGGTTACCACCGACAGGGTGATCTCTGACTGGGAAAGAAATGTTGCCGCGCGGGAGGCCGCTGCCATGGCCTGAGAAATGGCCTCTGTGATCAGTTTTGGACCATGTGCAGTCCCGCACACAAAAATGGCGTCGCTTGCCATGTCAACGGGTCGCAGCTTGACGTGGGCCTCCATAAAATACCCATCCGGGTTGCGTGCCAGTTTTAAAATGGAGGCCAGTTCCTCTGTGTCCTGTGCCCTTGCACCGGCGCTGAGGACCAGGAGGTCAGCGGAGAGCCTGATGTCCCTTTGAAGGACATGATCTCTCGTGACCACGTCGAGGCCCTGTTCCGTGGACTCCACCCGGGGAGGCGCCTCCTTTTCAAACCGGATAAATATGATTCCCTGACGCCGGGCCTCCCGGTAGTAGTTTTCCAGCAGACCGTAGGTGCGAATATCCCGATAGAGGACATATACATTTGCTTCAGGATTGAGTTCCTTGATCTGGAGGGCATTTTTTACGGCATTTTGACAGCAGATCCTTGAACAGTTGGGGTAATCATCGTTTCTGGACCCCACGCACTGGATCATGACCACATCCTTGAGATCAGAGGCCCCTTTGATCTCCAGCCGCTTCGCCAGTTCGATCTGGGTCACAACCCTTTCATCCTCGCCGTAAAGATACTCCTGGGGAACATACTCATTGGCCCCGGTGGCCAGTATGACCACCCCGTGATCGATCTTTCTCTCATACATCCCCGGACCCACCAATACCTCGGTGGTAAAATTCCCTTTAAACCCACCAAAACCCACAATAAGAGACTCGGTCAGCACCTGGATCTTTTCGTGACGCTCGATCCGGTCCACCAGTTCAAGGAGATATTCATTGATGTCCTCCCCCTCGATGGTATGGGTCAATTCTCTCGAAAGGCCCCCCAAGCGATTCTCCTTTTCCACAATGACCACCTCAAAGCCCTGATCCCCCAGACCCAGGGCCGCGGTCATACCGGCAACCCCGCCGCCGACCACGAGCGCCCGTTTGTTGACGGAAATCCGTCTGGCCTTGAGCGGTTTGAGCAGGGCCGCCCTTGCCACGGCCATTCTGATCAGGTCCTTTGCCTTCTCGGTCGCCGTTGCTGGATCATCGCTGTGGACCCAGGAGTCCTGGTTTCTGATATTGGCCATATCAAAGAGCTGCGGGTTCAAGCCACAGGCCTGGATGGTCTCCTGGAAAAGGATCTGATGGGTCATGGGGGAACATGCCGCCACCACCACCCGGTTGAGCCCCTTTTCTTGGATGACCGCCTTCATCCTATCCTGGGTATCCTGTGCACAGGTAAAAAGGTTCTGGTCCACATGGTCAACATAGGGGAGTGACGAGGCATACTCGGCCACGGCGGGCACGTCCACGACCCCGCCGATGTTGGTACCGCAGTTGCAAACAAAGACACCGATCCTGGGTTCCTCGCCGGTGACGTCCTTTTCTTCCGTTATCTCCTGGGTCTGGGTCTCGGTCGATCTTGCCTCGCTAAGATCCATACCGGCCGCACAGGACGCTGCACTCGCCTCGGTCACGGATTGGGGAATGTCTTTTGGCCCTTGAAAAGCGCCACTCACATAAATCCCCTTTCTGGATGTGTCTACCGGATGAAATGTATGGGTGTGGCAAAATCCCGCCTCATTCAACTCGATTTGGAGCCTCCCGGCGAGCTCCTTCACCTCTGAGGCGATCTCCATACCCACCGAAAGGATGACCATATCAAATATCTCTTCGACGATTTCTCCTTTTTCGGTGGCATACTTTATCAGGAGATCGTTCGAGGCCTCGATCGGATCAATGGTGTGGACCCGGGACCGAATAAATCGGACACCGTGTTTGTCCCTGGCATCATTATAATATCGCTCAAAATCCTTACCATGGGTCCTCATATCCATAAAGAAGATCGCGCAGTCTAGGTCACCCCCAGCGTGTTCTTTGGCAATGACGGCCTCCTTGACGGCATACATACAGCAGACCGAAGAACAGTAGCTGTGATCACAGCGATTGATGTCTCTTGAGCCCACACACTGGATCCACGCGATCTTCTTGGGTTCTTTTTCGTCAGAAAGCCTCACCAGGTGTCCCATGGTCGGACCCGAGGCCGAGAGGATCCTCTCAAACTCCAACGAAGTCATGACACTGGAGTGTCTGGCGTAGTTATAGGTATCAAACCGTGAAGGATCGAAGGGACAAAAACCGGGCGTCAGGATAATGGAGCCCACCCTCAATTCGATGCTCTGTGCTTGTTGCGCGTGGGTCTCCAGTGTAACCGCGCCCGGGCCACAGGCCGCCACACATTGAAAACACTCACAGCAGTATCCACAGTTTAGACAACGATGTGCCTCCCCCTGACCGATCTCCTCATCGTATCCCTGCTCCACTTCATCAAAGTTGGCCTTTCGCTTTTCAACGGGGAGCACCGGCATCTCCGCCCTCGGTTCTGCGGCCCCCCCTTCAGGGATCGGACGGTAGACGGGATCTTCGTTTGAAATGGGTTCCCTTCCTTCGGCCATATCCCGCCCATCCAGATACCGGACGATCGATTCAGCGGCCTCGCGACCGGCCGCGATGGCGCCAATGGCGACCCAGGGTCCGGTCTGGGCGTCACCACCCGCAAAGACACCGTGCTGTTTCGTAGCAAAGGTGACAGGGTCTACCTCGATGGTCCCCCAGCGAGAAAAATCCAGTCCGATCACATCCTCCAGGGCCGACAGGTCAGGTCTCTGGCCAATGGCCGGGATCAACTGGTCGATCTCGATATCATACTCACTCCCGGGAATGGGGATCGGTCGCCTCCTTCCCGAGGAATCCGCCTCTCCTAGCTCCATCCGGATACACCTGAGCCCGACGACCGCACCGTCCTGCGTCAAGACCTCCTGGGGGGCGGAAAGGTAGGTGATGGTGGTCCCTTCCTCTTCTGCAGCCTGGATCTCTTCCTCCCATGCCGGCATTTCGGTTCGTGTCCGCCGGTAAATAATCTGAACATGCCCCGCACCCAACCGGACCGCAGCGCGCGCCACATCGATGGCCACGTTGCCGCCACCAATGATCGCAACTCTCTTTCCCACTTCTGCGTGGCCCGTGAGGTTGACCTCTCTGAGAAAGTCAACCCCCTGGCAAACCCCTTTGGCGCCCTCCCCGGGGATCCCCAGCTCAATTCCTTTGTGCGCGCCAATGGCCAGATAGACGGCCTTGTAGCCCTCTCTAAAGAGGTCATCTATCGTCATATCGGGCCCAAGAGGGGTATTGGTCTTTATCTCCACCCCCAGGGCGGTGACAACCTCGATCTCTCGGTCAAGGACCTCGCGGGGGAGGCGGTGCGCAGGTATCCCCACCCGCAACATGCCGCCCGGCTCTGGCAGGGCCTCAAAAATGGTGGACTTAACCCCTTTTCGCGCCAGGTGATAGGCAGCGGAGAGACCAGCAGGACCGGATCCGATGATGGCCACCTTTTCATCCCTTGGAGCCTGGCATTTAACCTCTATCTGTCTGGGGTCAAATTGATCGGCTGCCAAACGCTTCAGATCCCTGATGGCAACCGCCTCATCAACCTCGCACCGCCGGCAGGCATTCTCGCATCCATGCGGGCAGATCCTCCCGAGTACACCGGGGAGGGGAAGGTCCTCCATGATGATCTCGAGGGCCTCCCGATATTTTCCCTGCCCCACCATTTGCACGTATCCCTGTACGTTAAGTCTGGCGGGGCAAGTCAAACGGCACGGGGCCTCATCCGCCTTCTGGATTGCAAAGGCGCCGGGTATTGCCTGGGGGTATTTCTTATAGGCGGCCCTTCTATGGCTCAGCCCCTGATCGTATTCATTGGGAAGAGACACCGGGCATACGCCCTGACAATCGCCGCACGCTGTGCACTTTGATTGATCAATATAACGCGGTGTCTTTGTGACAGCGACCCTAAAATTGCCGCGAGTGCCTTCCACCCGGGCCACTTCGGCGCAGGTGATCAGTTTAATGTTCAGATGCCGGCCGACCTCGACCAGTTTTGGCGAGATGATTCACATGGCACAGTCATTGGTGGGAAACGTCTTGTCCAGTTCGGACATAATACCACCAATGGCAGATGATTTCTCAACGAGATAGACATAGTAGCCAGAGTTCGCTAGATCCAACGCAGATTGCATGCCAGCGATGCCCCCGCCAACGATCATGACGGAACCTGATATTTTTTTGGACTGGCTATCTGACATAGTATCTTTCCTTTCCCATTATAAATTTGCTTCGTCCAGTACCTGAGCGAGCTTATCCTCCCAGCCGACAGTCGATATCAAGACACCGGCCATCCCCATATCCTTAACCTGAACGATGATCTCTCCGGCAAGGCGAATACACTCCCCGACCTTGTCCGGTGCCTTCTGGATCCTCCTGATCATCTCAGAGGGGATAGATATCCCCCTTACATTGTGATCAATGTAACGAGCCATTCCAGCCGACTTCAGAAGGAGCACGGTCGGGATCACCGCAATATCACTGGTGTTGACTCGCTTCATGAACTGCTGGAAACGGCGAATATCAAAGATCGGATTGGTGATGAGGTATTCGACCCCAAGACCCATCATATTTTTTATGTTTTCCAGCTCTATCTCCAGAACCCCCCCTGTGGCACCTGTATCCACGGTGGAGCCGACACAAAACCTGGGAGGATTTTTTATTTCAACACCCGCCAGGTCCCTTCCACCCTGGAGTCTCTTGATAACATCAAGGAGTTCCATGAGATTGAGGTCATTAACGGTTCTCGCGTGGGGGTGATCCCCATAGGTAATATCAGCCCCTGCAACTGCCATGACGTTTTTGACCCCCAAGGCCCCTGCCGCCAGGATGTCCGCCTGGAGGGCCAAACGGTTTCTGTCCCGGCAGCAGACCTGAAATACGGTATCGACCCCCCCCTTTTCGAAAAAGGCGCACCCGCCCAGAGAACTGGCCTTTAGGACCGCGTTGGCCATTTCAGGGACGACAACGGCATCTACCCGTCCCCTCACCTTATTGGCATCTTTGAGAAGCCCCGAGAAATCGGTCCCTTTGGGTGGCTCGAACTCACCCAGGATGACAAATCTTCCAGAAGCAATCTTTTCCTTTAACCGCATGACGTGGACCTCCGAATTTATATGGGGTAATCCGCTTCCCTGGCCCAAAAACCGAGGGGCCTTCAAGCAAAATGCCGGTTCCACCTATGGAAAGCCCTGTTTATCGTTATTCATGAGTTTTGTCAACTCTGATCCTGAATCACATGGCGTGCAACAAGGTCCCTTTGATTTCACGAATCAGTTTAGCTTTTTGAAACTAGCGCTTGGGTAGGGGAATGGGGGTTTGGAATCCCCATTGCCCGGCTTTCAAACGTCTAAAGTGTTACGAACCTTGCAATCATGGTCTGTAGAAAAATCCAACTCCGGTGTAGAAAAATCCAACAGGTGGCAAACAACACATAATTGCCATAGAAAACAGTTAATTGACCCGCAACAAAAAAATGGATTTGTCCTGTCTGTAGCTTTTTTCAACACTCTGCGATTTGTCCCATAGGCCCGCCCTTGGAATCCCTCTGACTCTAAACAGATCAATAGCTCAATTAAATCACCTAGATATAAGTTTCGGTGAGAGTTCTTTAATCGATGGCACAACCCTTGCTCCTTCCAAAAGCGACGGCAGTAAAACGTAACATCTCAAAGAACAGGGGGAAAGGTGTGGCATGGGGGTCTTTTTTT
>CAZXCQ010000324.1:0-6422 GCA_964639275.1 uncultured Desulfobacteraceae bacterium
ATGGATCTCTCCCTGAAACGAACCCCCACCCTCAATAAAGAGAGGCCTTTATTGATCGGATTGCTTATAACCTATCTTGAAACAAAAATCAAGTTTTGATAAAAAGGCCCCGCTTTGACCTATATCCACCGGCATCTCTTAGATGCCGAGCTCCTCATCGGAGAGCTCTTTCATTATGGTGATCTCATGACTGTCCACGACCTTGGACCACTCTAACATCATTTCCCTCATTTCCTTATCAGCAAACATATGCTCCATCATCGATTCCATGGCACCAAAACTATCCCACTCGGTCATGAAATACAGGGTCTGCACCGCATCACCACCGCTGATGCACCCGTAGGTCTTTGCCGGAGGGAGCCCTTTCCCCTCCCACGTTTGCTTAAACTGCTTCATCAGTTTCCCTGCCTCTTCCCATTTGCCGGGGGCAAATTTCACCTTTTCAACGCATGTTACCTTCATTTTTGTCCTCCTTTGCTTGGTTTTTTGGTATCAATTTAGCTTTCTTCGAAACACTTTACCTTTTTGAAAGCCGGGCAAAGGGGATTCCGGACCCCCATTCCCCTGCCTAAGTTCCAATTTTGAAAAAAGCTAAATTGATACCTTTCTTCAAAATTGATGAATCCGCAAAAAGCCAGAATTTACCTTGTTTGTCATTCCGGACTTGATTTAGGCTGACCCCTACTGGATACGGGGGGATTCAGTATTTTCAACTCGTTCTGAATCCCGCCTTCGCGGGAATGACGGGTACAGAGACTTCTTACGAAATCATAAAATTGGAACTTAGGGCTCAGTCAAATATAACTTCGCAGAATTGACGCTCAGATTTGGGCCGGATTTGGGTGTTCCTGCTGACTTCTCAAGAACCCCGGGTAACGTCTTCCGGATTGCCGGCCTCCAACACCTCCTTCAATTTCCCGGCCAATGTTGCGACCGAAAACGGTTTTTGGACATATCCTTGGGCACCGGCATCCAGGATTCCCTGGACAGGTCCATCAATGGCGTAACCGCTAAACACGATCACTTTCAAGTCCGGTCTGGCCTCCATGAGAACGGGATACACCTTGTCACCACTGATATCCGGCAGCTTTACGTCGAGGAGGGCAAGATCGATGTCTCCATCAAATGTCCTGGCAAGTCTAATGGCCTCTTGCCCGGTCCTGGCCTCGAGGAGTCGATAGCCCAGTCTCCCCATCATCCGTCTGACCACCTTCACCACAGGCCCTTCATCCTCAATCACCAGAATGGTCGCTTCACCTGCGGGGAACTCGATTTCATGCTCTGACGTCACCTCTTCTTCGACCTCTTTTTTGACCTGGATGGCAGGGAGGTAGACCCTAACCAGGGTCCCCTTGCCCGGTTCTGAATCCACAGTCACTACGCCGTCGTGGTTCGAAACAATGCCGTAAACAGCGGCCATCCCAAGCCCGCGGCCGATAAAATGGGTGGTGAAAAAGGGGTCAAAAACCCTTTCCCTTGTCGCCTGATCCATGCCTTTCCCATCATCTTCAATAGAAAGACAGACATATCGACCCGGTTTGAGACCCGGGTGACCCTTTGTGAACTCCTGGTCAAGATCGATGTTTCTGGTGGAGACCCGGATACGGCCCGGGCCTGCTATGGCCTCATTTGAATTGGCCACTATGGCAGAAAGGACCATCTGCATCTGGGTCCTATCGATTTCCACCTTCAAGACATCGAGCGGGAGGTCGGTCTCAAACCGGACACCCGGTCCAAGGGTATGTTCGATAAGGGGTAGTGTCTCTTCGACAAAATCACTCATAGAGACGGGCAAGGGAACATATTTCCCTCCCCGTGCATAGGCCAGCAATTGACTGGTCAGGCCGGCCATCTGCCGGCCGGATGTCTTCATGTCTTTGAGGATTTCCATGGCTCCATTATCTTCACCATAATCCATTTCAAGAAGCGCGATGTTTCCGATGATGGGAGTCAGGGCGTTATTAAACTGATGCGCAATGCCGCCTGCCAGGGTGGATATGGCCTCCATCCTTTTGGCTTCGTGGAGTTGGGCCTCCAGACGCCATTTCTCTTCCTCCGCCTTCTTGCGTGCCGTAATATCGATCACATTCCCCATGATAGCGGGTCGTCCGTCATACTGGATCAGGCTGACCATGGTGTCGCACCAGATCGTCTCCCCGTCCTTCCTGACCCGCTTGACCTCATATTCATCAGGGACTGCTTCTCCCGCCAGCCTCCGGGACACCCTCTGGCTGACAAGATCCCGCTGGTCGGGATGAATCAACTTGATGGAGCCTTCACCCAGCAGTTCTTCTGCGGCGTAACCATGGATCTTGGCAAACCGATCATTGACAAAGACATACTTTCCGTTCTGGACGATAAAGACACCGATAAGCGACTTTTCGGTCAGTGTCTTGTATTTCTCCTCGCTCTCCCTCAGTGCCACCTCCGCCCGCTTGCGATCGGTGATGTCCCTTCCAAGACCGACGAGACCCACGATCTTCCTGGAGCTATCCCGCAGAGGAATTTTGCTCGTTAGATTCCATAGGGTTCTGCCCACTTGATCAACCGGGCGGTCTTCTTTATTGAGGAGCGGTTTACCTGATCGAAAGACATCCTGATCGTCGGCATAGTATCGGGATGCCTGTTCCTTGGGGAAGAGTTCAAAGACCGTTTTTCCAACCACCTCCTCAGGTGTCTTCTCCATGAGCCGCGCAAAGGCATTGTTGCTCATCAGGTACCGACTCTCGGTATCTTTGACATAGATATAGTCCGGCACGATGTCTATGACGGTACGAAGCAGATTCCTTTCTTCGGCCAAGGCCTCCTCCGCCTGCACCCTCTCCGTTACATCCCGGACAACACCTCGAAAACCGATCCGATGACCTCCTGAATCCTTAATCAAAGCCACTGATATCTCGTTATTTCTTCTGGCTCCGTCCTTCCTGATTACTTCATACTCAAATCCCTTTGCAGGTTTTCCTGTGACATATACCTTGTTAAAGACCTGATACACCTTTTTGGCAGTCTGTTGATCCATGTACTGACGATAACTCATCCCCATTAATTCATCTCTTGAATATCCATGGATCTTGCAGAGGGAACTATTAAAGAAGGTAAACTTCCCGTTTAGATCAACCTCAAAATAGCCATCTTCAATGCTTTCGAGGATGGTTCGGTATTTCTCCTCGCTCTCCCGAAGGGCCACTTCCATCCGCCTGCGCTCGGTCATGTCCCTCATACTGCTGAGGATGGCCGGCTGACCATCCATATGGACAACACCCACAATCACCTCCATAAAGAGCCGCTCTCCATCTTTACGCACTATGGGAAGTTCAAACCTGGTCTCGAACTTCTCTCCTCGGAGACGTCTCTTACCCCGGTCACATGTCCATTCCCTTTTTTCCGGCGCGACAACAGCCCAGCCATCCAGATTCTTTAACTCCGCCCATTCATATCCCAGGAGTTGGAGACAGGCCGGGTTGGCATATAAATGGCCGGTTTCGGCAAAGACCCTGATGGCATCAGAGCTATTTTCCACCACGGTGCGGTATCTCTCTTCACTCTCTCGAAGTGCCTTCTCAACCTGTTTTCTCTCTTCAATTTCTTGTTTGAGCTGCGCGTTTACGAATCTCAACTCGATAGTACGTTCCTCCACCCGTTGTTCCAATTCGTTGTGGGCTTGTTTTATGGCCTCCTCTGCCTGCCTGCGGTCGGTTATGTCCGTCAGTAAACATAATGCCGCAGGTCTATCTTCCCAGGAGAACCTTGCTACATTGAGCTCAACCCACTTAGTTTCTCCAGATTTATTGATGATTCTGAAAGGATAGGTGCTCGGAAGCGCTTTACCTCTAAGCCGTTTTTTGTGGCGCTCCCGTACCATCTCCTGATCTTCCTCGTGGATAAAATTCGTAAAGGGCTTAGAGGCCAGTTCTTCTTGCGAATAACCATAAAGCTCTTCTCCTTTGGGGTTTATGAATTTAATCACTTCGTCCTGGGCAACGTAAATGGCCTCATTGGCGTTTTCAAAAAGAGTGCGATATCTCTCTTCGCTGGCTCGTAAGGCCTGTTCCAGCCGCTTCCGCTTAATCGCCTCTTTCTCTAAATCCCTAATCCTCTGTTTCAATTCCTCATAGCTGGGTTTTTGGGCCATTTGAAGATCCCCTCATTCAGTGAAGATTGAAGACTGATCCCTGATTGCGTTCTTGGTTCTCCAAAAAAAACGAAAAGGCCCAGACACCTCTACCTTTGGTACGGTGCATGAGCCTTCGTCGGTCCCGTGAGGGTTTCTCCCGGGTTGTTTTTAATCTTTTCATGGTGATCTATTTTGGGAGAAAAATTATAGTCGAGACGAGCTTGCAAGTCAAGAATATAGCAGCCGGACCTACCCAATCCTAAACCCCTTCTCTTTGAAAAGCCTCAGGCAGGCATCAACCACCACAGGATCATAAAAAAGCCCGCGATTCCCCGAAATTTCCTCCAGTGCCTTTTCGATACCGAGAGAGACCCGGTAAGGTCTGTGAGAGGCCATTGCTTCCACAACATCAGCCACCGCAAGGATCCTTGATTCCATAAGAATGTCCTTGCCCGAAAGACCCTGGGGATACCCCGAACCGTCCATCCGCTCGTGGTGCTGTAACACCATCTGAGCTATGGGCCAGGGAAAGTCGATTTCTTTTAATATATCATAACCCACCTGAGGGTGCACTCGAATAATACCGAATTCCATTTCGGATATTCGACCGGGTTTACTGAGGATCTCAGCGGGAACCGACAGCTTGCCGAGGTCATGGATAACCCCGGCCATCCGTAATCCCTCAATTTGGTGATCCTGGGAAAGGCCCATCTCCTCGGCTATGGCGCAGGCCAGATTGGCCACTCGCTGTTGATGCCCCGCTGTATAGGGGTCTCTTGTTTCGACCGCAATTGCCATGGCTCGAATCGCGCCTTCCATGGCCTTTTGCAGCTTACCGAGACTCTGCTGAAGCCGCTCCTCCGCACGCCTGCGCTCCCTGAGGAGGTCGTCAAGGTCGCTCTTGATAACTGACAGGGCATCAAAGACAGGCCTGTATGGGTGTGACGGATCGACTTCAAATGCAGGGGCAACCCCGTCGGTTTCCCAGTTGATATTCCCCAAATATCTGAGCAATTCGTCAACGTATTGCTGGGTCTTCTCCGAAGTGGAAAACTCTGCCCCTCCCTGTCCTGCTATGGGAGGAGAAACTGGTTTCATTTCTGTGGGTTCTATTGTCCCACGCACTATTTCAACGGCAAGCTTTGCCGCGGCTGGATAATCTCGAACTACTTGGACCTTGTACCTGCCGATATAAAGTCGTTTTGCAAGACTGATACTCATCTTGAAGACTGGTGAAGTACTGCAGAAGATCAGTCCAAGAAGATGTGGGCGTCTCCTCATATGCCTTATAAAAAACCGACGTGCCTCAACAGAGACCGTTTTCAGGTTTGAATAGTCTTCTATCTGCACATATCCTTGTCCTTCAGAGAATGTATGTTCCACAATCTCATCAACAAACCTGATGGATTTTTGAACGTCCGCCAGCCCACCGGCTCCTGAGGGTCGAGACCAGATAATGCTATCCCCCACGATACTGACGGTGAGCCTAAAACTCTCACTACACCTTACATTGGTCCATTCGGGTTTACTATAGATGGGTAATGCGGAGACAGGGCAGATTCCGGAGGAGATTGTCATATCAGGCTGGACTTCGTTGTCTAGGCTCACTGGACTCTCCTTGGTCAGACAAAACCCTAAACCTTTTCCAGTTCCTCTTGGATCAGGTCTATCATCGGACCATCTTCCTTCCAGAGCGTGCAGCTGTTAATCAGGTATTCAAGCCCGGGAATTTGATCCATTGAGCTGGGGAGGGGATGGGGCTCACGCGAGTAATGCGTCCAATACCCATGCAAGGCAGCTGGTCCCATCACGGTGATCAGGTGCGTCATGTGGGTACAGCCCTGGATTCCACCCAGGCGTTTCCGCACCTCCTCACTATAGCCTGAAACGATGGGCATTCCAACGACCTTTTTGACGGATTCCAGGGTGGTCGGACAGAGTTCGTGCGGTATTTCAGGCATTTCCGCCTCAGCATCCAGGATAGAGAGGGGCTGGCCTCCCACAAGCAACCGCACGCATATCCAATGGACCACTCCTGGTGGGCGCGGCCGACCATCCCAGTA
The DNA here is from genome assembly GCA_964639275.1 of uncultured Desulfobacteraceae bacterium. Classification (GTDB taxonomy): domain Bacteria; phylum Desulfobacterota; class DSM-4660; order Desulfatiglandales; family Desulfatiglandaceae; genus CAZXCQ01. Next base: position 6,178 of record CAZXCQ010000324.1, read on the forward strand.
ATACCCTGTCATAAGACGCTCGTCTCTGAGCCATCCCTCGATGATCAGGCGGTCATCCTCAAGGGGGTAGGTGCGGAATTCCAAACGGCGTTCATGGACCGGGGTCCCCTGTATTAGCTCTTTTAGACGGTTCATGCCGGTTCCTTTTCTTTAGATGGATTGCAAGACTGTAACCGTTCACGGGTTCAAAGGTTCAGAGGTTCAAGGTTCCATTCTTGCCCTCAGATTCCAATTTCGGTGCGTGT
>CAZXCQ010000325.1:0-6356 GCA_964639275.1 uncultured Desulfobacteraceae bacterium
CTAACGGTCTCAGACAGGGATACACCCTTCAAAACGGAACCCCCATTCCCCTGTCCAAGTGTCAATTTTGAAAAAAGCTAAACTGATGAAAAACAAGACTGAGACAAAAAGACATACAAATGAGGTTTAAGATGCCAAGGGTAAAAAGAGGTCCTAAGGCCAGGAAAAGGAGAAAGAAAATTCTCAAGGCCGCCAGCGGTTTCAGGGGCGGTCTTGGCACGCAGTTCAGGACTGCCAGTAGTTCAACGGCCAGGGCCAGGATGTATGCCTACCGCGATCGGAAGGCCAGAAAAAGAGATCTCCGCAGGCTCTGGATTGTGCGGATCAATGCCGCTGCCCGGGAAAACGGCCTGTCATACAGCAGGCTTATGGGTGGCCTGATCAAGGCAGGGATCGATCTGGACCGCAAGATACTTGCCGATATGGCTGTCAGAGATCCGGTGGCATTCAGTCAGCTGGCAAGTATGGTGCAATACAACAGCCTTGACGCACAACCCGTGGGGCAATGAAACAAGAACTCCTTGAGCTGGAAAAGCGAGCATTCGAGGCGCTTGAACAGGCCGGTAATAGATCCGAACTGGAGCACTTTCGGGTCCTATACCTCGGAAAAAAGGGCCTTGTCACCTCATTCATGAGACAGCTCGGCAAGGTGCCCCCAGAACAACGCCCCGAGGTGGGGAAGCTGGCCAACCGTATCAAGGCCAACCTATCCAGACGTTTTGAAGAGGTTCGAAAGGGCCTGTCCCTGGCAGAGGCCCAACGCGCCACCGCCCTGGATGTGACCCTGCCGGGTAGAGAACAGCCCCGCGGGCATCTCCATCCCATCTCTCTGACGATGAGTGAGGTCTGTCAGATCCTGTCGCGAATGGGGTTTCGGGTGGTGACCGGCCCCAATGTCGAACTGGACTACTATAACTTTGAGGCGCTCAACATACCCAGAGATCATCCTGCAAGGGATATGCAGGACACCTTTTACATCTCCGATAATGTGGTCCTGAGGACACATACCTCTCCCATGCAGGTCAGGGTCATGGAGAGACAGAGACCCCCGGTCAGCGTTATTGCCCCGGGAAAGGTCTACAGGAGGGATTCAGATGTCTCCCATACCCCCATGTTTCATCAAGTGGAGGGCCTCCTGGTGGACAAGGGGGTCAGTTTTGGTGATTTAAAGGGTACCTTGACAGGCTTTGTGCATCAGATGTTTGGCCGTGATACGGCCTTGCGGTTCAGGCCAAGCTTCTTTCCTTTCACCGAGCCGAGTGCAGAGGTGGATATCCGATGTGTGATCTGCGGGGGCGACGGCTGCCGGACCTGTTCTAATACGGGATGGTTAGAAATCCTGGGCTCCGGAATGGTTGATCCTGAGGTGTATGGTTTTGTGGACTATGACCCGGAGGTATATTCCGGCTTTGCGTTCGGTGTGGGTATTGAGAGGATTTCCATGCTCAAATATGGGATAGACGATATCCAGCTGTTTTTCAAGAATGATATGCGTTTCCTCAGACAGTTCTGAGCCACCGATTTTTCTTATTCTTTGTGACCATCTGGCTCAGGCCCGCTTTCAATAAAGCATCTTCACTAACAAACCGATTGAGTATCGTCCATGAGAGTAAGCCAAAACTGGTTGAAGGATTATGTTGATATTGAGATGTCGCCTGATGACCTGGCCGAGCTCCTGACCATGACCGGGCTGGAGATAGAGGCGGTCGAGGCCGTCGGGCAGTCCCTTGAGGATATCCTGGTCTCACGGATATTGAGCGTAAGACCTCACCCCCGCGCGGATCGGCTTTTCCTCTGCGATGTGGATACCGGCCATGACACGCTGCAGGTGGTCTGTGGGGCACCCAATGTCAAAGAAGGGGCACTGGCCCCCCTGGCCCTTCCAGGGCTAAGTCTGCCGAATGGGATGCTCGTAAAAGAGGATAAGATCCGGGGGGAGATCTCCCAGGGGGTGCTTTTGGCAGAAGATGAAATGGGGCTGACCGACGATCATGAGGGCATCCTGATCCTCCCCCCCAACCTCAGCCCCGGGGAATCGCTTCCGGCGGTCTTCCCGCTCTCTGATTGTGTCCTCGAAGTGAGTCTGACACCCAATCGCCCGGACTGCGCCTCGGTCATCGGGGTTGCAAGAGAGATTGCCGCTGTCACGGGGAAGAGTCTCAGGAGACCCAGGATCGAGATAAATGAGGATGGCCCGGCTATCGAGGGGCTGACAAGCGTGACAATCGTGGACCCTGTGGGTTGCCCCCGGTACGCCGCAGGCATCGTGCAGGATGTCCGGCTGGGGTCCTCTCCGTTTTGGATGAGATACCGGCTTCATCTGTCAGGGATAAGGAGTATCAGCAACGTCGTTGATGTGACAAACTATGTGCTGTTGGAGATGGGTCAACCTCTCCACGCCTTTGATTATGATCGGCTGCGGGAAAACAGGATAGTGGTGAAACGGGCACAGGGAGGAGAGATATTCACAACCCTTGACGGACAGTCCCATACCCTCAGCGACGAAATACTCATGATCTGTGATGCGGGGCGGAAGGTCGCTGTGGCGGGAATCATGGGGGGACTCAATTCCGAGATCTTTGCAGGGACCCGGCATGTCCTGGTGGAGAGCGCGTTTTTTGATCCGGTGACGATCCGGAAGGGGTCCAAATGGCTGGGGTTGTCCACAGAGGCCTCATATCGCTTTGAAAGGGGGGTAGACATTGAGGGGGTTACAGCTGCCTTAAGGCGGGCGCTTTTTCTCATCTCTGATCTGGCCGGGGGAAGGATTGCCAGGGGTCTCGCGGACAACTACCCCCACAGACACAAGCCCCCGCTTATTACCCTGAGGGTAGATCAGACAAACCAATTCCTGGGCACCCACATCTCAAAGGATGAAATGAGCGGATATCTAAAGGCATTGGAGATGGAGGTAGAGGATGTTGATAACCATACCCTTCGGGTCAAGCCGCCATCCTTTCGCGTGGATATCACCAGGGAGGTTGATCTGTTTGAAGAAGTGGCGAGGCTTTTTGGATTTGACAAGATACCCGTTACCTACCCCAGTTTCAAGCCATCCGATGAGCGTGAGGACCCCGAACTGATGCTTCGTGACCAGGCAAGGTCAATAATGGTGGGCCTGGGTCTTACCGAGGTTATCACCTATAGCTTTATCACCCCCGATTCCGCCGAAATGATCAAGGCCGAAGAGGACAGCGAACTCAGGTCCTTTGTCAGGCTCTTGAATCCTATTACCATGGATCAGTCGGTCATGCGGACTTCTTTGGTCCCCGGGCTCCTCTCAACTGTCAAGAACAATTTTTTTCACAACGAGGAGGACCTGAAGCTATTTGAATGGGGAAAGGTGTTTATACGGAAAGAGGGGGAGCAGCAGCCACTTGAAAAGACACTGTTGGCAGCGGTGATGACAGGCCGTTATAGACAGAAGGCATGGTATGCCGGTGAGAGATATGTCGACTTTTACGATATAAAGGGTGCGGTTGAGGTCCTCCTAAAGGGGCTGGGTCTCGATGCCCTTGGCTTCCGGAAGGGGGCGGGACTTCCATGGTATGACAATGATTCCTCAGCAACCATCTTGCTTTCGGGCTCTGTCGTGGGTCAGGTGGGTCGGGTATCCCTGGACGTATTGGAGGCATACGACATTGAAGGGAAGGATGTCTATCTCTTTGAGCTGGATATCATGCTTCTCCTCCAGGCGCTTAAGGGCGTCAGGAAATTTCAGCCGTATCCCAAATATCCCGCCGCCTACCGGGATCTTTCAGTCATCGTGCGCAGAGAGATTGACAGCGCCAGGATAGCCGAAATTGTAAGCCGTGAGGGTGGGGGGCTGGTTGAATCGGTCCAACTGTTTGATCTGTATGAAGGAAAAAACATCGATCCCTCTGAAAAGGCCATAGCCTTCAGGGTGTGTTACCGGTCAGAACACAAGACCCTCGATGGCGAGGAAGTGAATCGGTTGCATGATTTCATAATTGATAGTATAAGAAAAGAAACGGGGGGGAGACTAAGAGAAGGCCGAGACAATGGTCCAGATTCCTGATGACAGGCGATATTTTCGCATCGGAGAAGCCAGCCGCATCATTGGGGTGGAACCCTATGTGCTGAGATACTGGGAGATGGAGTTCGCCCAGGTCAAGCCACAAAGGGCCGATTCGAATCAGCGGACCTATCAGAAGAAGGATCTGGAAATCCTCCTCGAGATAAAAAGACTCCTGTATGAGGAGAGAATGACCATAGAGGGCGCCAAGCGACTCTTGAGACAACAAAAGGCCAGAGAAAGCGCCGGAGAGGGCCCACCGTTGGAATACATCTCAAGGGAACTCCGCGAGGTGATCGAGATCCTCTCATCGTCCTGATCCGTGCAGGCGGCCCATTCCCCGGCTCCTGAGAATCAAGACCCCCAAATCCTTTTCTGTAACACCTTGGCCTTTGATGAGAAAACTCCTGGTGATCTCCCTCTTTTTTGTCCTTATTGTCTTCATCTTTTTCAAAGAGCATCAAAGAAAAGGTCCCACAGAGCCCGTCTCCGAGGGGTGTCTCCATTGTCATGCCCAGATAAAGGGTCCTGACCCTTCGCATCCTGTCTCAGCATTCGGATGTCAGTCCTGTCACCTGGGAAACCCCTATTCCTTTGACAAAAAGAGAGGGCATTTCAAGATGGTCCGTAATCCGGGAGACCTCCGCGTTGCCGCTTGGACCTGCGGCAAGGAGGGGTGCCATCCGGACATTGTGGGCCGAGTAAAAAAGAGTGTGATGGCCACCAACAGGGGGATTCTCAAGACGCTCCAGGAGAAATTCCTGGGGGCAAGAGGGAATAGCGGTGACATAAAGGCGATCGGGGTCAGTGACCTGATGGGTGAGCGCCCGCCCAATAACATTGCCGTGGATCATTATCGGAAGATGTGCGGGGGTTGCCATCTGTGGAAACAAAGAGGCGATCGACCGGGAGAAGTGGGAAAAAGGGGGGGCGGGTGCAGTGACTGTCACGTACTTGATGAAAATAAGGGGGCCGCCGACCTGGTCAGAATGTCCAATCACCCTAAAATGACGACGAGAATCCCCTCCGAGAACTGTGTCAAATGCCACAACCGATCGGCCAGGATAGGGCTTTCCTACTTTGGGAGATGTGAATCTGCCGGCTATGGGACACCTCACGAGCGAGGAAGGCTTAGCAGCAGGAGACTATCCGGAAACCGGTTCTTCCTGGATATCCAGGCGGATATCCATTTCAGCAAAGCGGGGATGGGGTGTATTGACTGCCACACCTCCACAGGGTTGATGGGAGATGGGAAGCAATATGATAACATGAAGGACCAGGTGGATATCACCTGTGAGGCCTGTCACACACCGAGGCTCTTCAGGGTCTCCGATGATGACCAGCTCGCAAGCCGTCTCGTCTTTCTAAACAGGAAGATCCCGGGTGTGGACGGAGGGGTTGTGGGGTTTAGCAAAAAAGGGACACCCCTATACAACCTGCAAGGGGATGGCAATCAGGTTGTTTTTTTTCGCAAGACAGACGGGATTCCTATCGAGATGGATATCGCCTCCATGAAAAGGCCATCCCACAACCTGCCGGGGCATGAGCGCCTGTCCTGTCAGGCCTGCCATAGTGCCTGGATGCCCCAGTGTTACGGGTGTCATCTGACATACCGTAAATCCGAGCGCCAGACAGACTGGCTTACCGGCGACGAGACACCCGGAAAGTGGCAGGAGACAAGGTCCTATCTGCGTTTTTCAAGTCCGGCCCTGGGGGTAAATGGGCACTCCCGGGTTTATCCAATTTCACCGTGCCAGGTATTTGCATCCATCTTTGACAAATCGGGCCGGTATCGCAAGGAGGAATCGTTTAAGACCTTGACCGTCTCTGCCTTTGACCCCCACACGACCTCAAAGAGAGCGAGGGGGTGCCTCGAATGTCACGGCGATCCAAAGGTCCTGGGTCTCGGGGAGGGTGTCTTGCTTCAACGGGGTGAGGGATGGGTATCGAGGCCTACCTATGACAGCGTTTCTTCACGGCTGGGCATCTCTTTTCCCCTGGACGGCCTGGTCAACCTGGGCGAGGCGTCACCCCAGACAGGCCCGGCAAAGGGCGCACGGCCGTTTGACCGGACGGAGGTAAGACAAATCCTCGCGGTCAACCCCTGCCTCGGGTGTCACAATCGCTATGATGATGCGATTTACCAGGATTTTCGCACATCCAAAAGGCGTTTTGAGCGCGATACGGGGCTCCCGTGTCGCAAATGAGGGAAACCTGATTGCGCGGTTCGTAATTTTGTATCAATTTGCGGATTCTTAAAAATTAGTATCAATTTAGCTTTTTTGTAACATCTCAAAGAACAGGGGGAAAGGTGTGGCAT
>CAZXCQ010000326.1:0-6291 GCA_964639275.1 uncultured Desulfobacteraceae bacterium
GTCCTTTTCCCTAACCCTGAACGTTGAACCCGGAACCTGTGAACGCTTACAATTTAGTTTCCTTCAAAATCGGCTCCTGAACAGGGGAGTGGGGGTTCGGTGTTGAAGGGGTGAAACCCTGTCTGAGTCCATTTAGAGAGCGTTAAGAAATCACGGTGGGGACGTCGGCAGGGAGGGTCCCCGGACAGGCAATCAAGGAAGTGAGGCCTTATCTTGGCAAATGGGATCGATTACGAAAACTTCTTGAACCCAAAACAACTCGAGGCCGTCATGACCCTTGAGGGTCCTTTGTTGGTCATCGCAGGGGCGGGCAGCGGGAAGACCAGGACATTGGTCTACCGTGTGGCGCGCCTGGTGGAGACCGGTGTCGCGCCCGAGACGATTCTGCTTCTTACCTTTACCCGAAAGGCGGCCCAGGAGATGTTGGAGAGGGCCGCGGGTCTTTCAGATGCAAGATGCCGGTTTGTGTCCGGCGGGACCTTTCATTCCCTGGCCTTGAGGGTACTCCGGGCCCATGCCGAGCTCCTGGGTTTCAAAAACACATTCACCATACTGGACCGATCCGACATGGAAGAGGTCATCCGTTCACTCGTACCGGAACTCCATCTCCCCGAGGGGGTCACCCGGTTCCCGAAGCGGAGCACTCTGGCCAACATCCTGAGCAAATCGGCAAACCTCCAGACACCCATAGACGAGTTCATGGCTGAGGAATACGGGCAATTCCTCCACCTTGTCTCTGAGATCGCCAGGCTGGAGAAGCTCTATACGGCTTATAAAAAGGCCAACCAGTTGATGGACTACGATGACCTTATCCTCAATCTGAGGCAGCTCCTGGCAGAACAAAAAGGGGTGCGGCAGGGCCTTGGCCGGCAATACGGCTATGTCATGGTAGATGAGTATCAGGATACCAATACCATTCAGGCCGATATTGTCAGATGGCTCGCCCATGAACACAGAAATATCATGGTGGTGGGGGATGACTCGCAGTCCATTTACTCCTTCAGGGGTGCCAATTACAGAAACATGTTTGACTTTACAACCCAGTTCCCCGAGGCCAAGATCATAAAGCTTGAAGAGAACTATCGATCCACCCAGCCCGTCCTCACATTTACAAACGCCCTGATGGATTTGGCCAGTGAGAGCTACACAAAGTGCCTTTTTACCAGACGTTCTGGGGGGGAGCGGCCAAAGGTGGTGGACACCCGGACAGAACCGGAGCAGGCCATCTTTGTATCTCAATGTATCAAGAAGCAGTTGGGGCGGGGGCTATCCCTTGCCGATTTTGCCGTGCTCTTCAGGGCGGGCTACCACTCCTTTGAGCTGGAGGCGGAACTGACGCGCCAAGGGGTCCCTTATGTAAAATATGGCGGATTCAAGTTTCTCGAGTCGGCCCACATAAAGGATTTCCTTGCGCATCTGAGGGTTGTGGTCAATAGAGACGAGGCCGTCAGCTGGATCCGCATCCTGAGGCTTGTCAAGAATGTGGGCATGGGAAAGAGCCAGGCCATCATCCGATGGATGGATGAGAACCAAATCGCGCCGCAGAGGGTGGGGGAATGGCCCGGGGCTGCCAAGAATGACACAGGTCTGAAACGACTCTCCAAACTTGTCTCTCACCTGGCGTCCAAGGACGTCACACCCAAGAAAGGGGTAGAAGAGGTCCTGGACTATTATCTGCCAATCTTAAAGGAGAAGTTTGATGATCATCCCAGGCGACAAAGGGAGCTGGAGCAGTTGATTTCCATGGCCAGCCGTTACAGGAAATTGAGGAGCTTTCTGGATGATCTCGTCCTGGAGCCCCCCACCAGCTCGGCTGATCTCAATTCCGAGGGAGGAACCGATTCGCTCACCCTCTCAACGGTCCATTCGGCCAAGGGACTGGAATGGCCGGTGGTCTTTATCATCTGGGTCGTGGACGGGAGGTTCCCTCCCTTTATGGCATATGATAACCCATCGGTCCTGGAAGAAGAACGCCGCCTCATGTATGTGGCCGCCACCCGGGCCAAGGACCAGTTGATCATCACTTACCCGGGTCAGGAATCGTCTCCCTCATGGCACATGGCAGGTCAGAGAAACGGCCTGTCATCCTTTATTCGCGACCTCCCCGGTGATGTGATTTCTTTTGAGTCGGCAGGGATTGGGAGCGGGTTTGTTCCTGGCTATGGAAAGCGGAGAAGTCCTGATATCCTGGAAGGGGATCGGCCGGGTTCACTGCGGTTCTCCCCGGGCGACAGGGTCAGGCACCCGGCCTTCGGCCCGGGGGTGGTCTCAAGGTTTGTGGGTGATGACAAGGTGGAGGTGCTCTTTAGGAACTTTGGGCGTAAGCTCTTACATATGGGATATACGACCCTTGAGAAGATCTGAAACAACCGTTATCCGGCATTCCTGCTTTTAAGGGCCGCGAGGATTTTGTCGGGAGTGATAGGCAGGTCCCTTATCCTGACCCCAATGGCATCGTATATGGCGTTGGCAATAGCAGGGGCAGTCGGCACCAGGCCCGGCTCACCGACACCCTTGGCCCCAAAGGGGCCTTCCTTGTCATGGGTCTCAATGCATTCTATGTGTATGGGGAAGTCCATGTCAGGGGCCGAGAATATCTTGTAATCCAGAAAATTGGGGTTCAGATTTCTGCCCCTCTGGGTCTTGTATTCCTCGGATAGGGCATACCCGAGGCCCTGGGCGATCCCGCCGTAGATCTGCCCCGTGATCGTCTGTTTGCTGATGACCTTCCCCACATCATGCGCCGCCACAAACTTCAAGATCTTCACCTTTCCCGTCCCTAGATCCACCTCCACCTCCACCCCCTGGGTGCCAAAGATGTAGGTGGCGGAGATGTTCCCCTGCCCCGTCCTGGGATCGATCATCTGGTTAGGGGGATCATAAAAGGCCTCGGTAACGACCATGCTGCCCTGTTCCCTATGGTGTGCCGCCCTCAGGATCTCATCCAGCCTTACCCGAAGCAAGGGGTTATCAGGCTCTTCCTTCAGAAAGATGTAGTTCTCCTTGAGTTCCAGCTCCGATGGGTCAAATATCCTTTCATAGTCGAGGTCAGGGATCTCAAAGTCACGGTCCTTTCCCGCGCGTCTCTTCACATTGGCGTGCACACGGGCCATAAAGTGTTCGGAAGACAGGTCAAATATCTTTTTCCTGGCCTTTTCGGCGGCCATAATGGCCGCGTTACAGGAGGTAAAGACCCCCCGGCTGGCATGGGTCCCAACGTCCCAGGGGCACGTCGCCGTATCCCCTGAGACGATGCTCACCCGATCCGGTGTCACCCCCAGGGCCTCTGCCGAGGCCAGCGTCAGCGCCGCATTAAATCCCTGTCCCATTTCAACGCCCCCGGTAAACACGGAGACATTCCCAAAGTCGTCCAGTTTCATCACAATGCCCGTGCCGTCCGAGCGGTAGACCCTGCCGGAGCCTCCAACATGGAATAGCGAGGCCATGCCGACGCCCCGGGCCTTTCCCCTTCCCTTTCCCCGCTTTCCCTTCCAGTCGAGCTTATCCGCAACCGTTTTGAGACAATCCGTAAGACCGCATGTGGAGATCTGGAGACCCATGGGGCTCACTTCATCGGGGACATTGCTGTTGATCATCCTGAACTCAAAGGGATCGATCCCCGCTGCCTCGGCGAGCCGATCCATGCTGGTCTCTATGGCCCACGTCGCCTGGGGATTTCCGTATCCCCGCATGGCCTGGCAATAGGTATTGTTCGTATATACGATCTTTGTCTCATAGAAGATGTTCTGGACCCGATAGAGAGACGAGATGGGGAGCATCATGACGCTTGGTGTGGTGGCACCCCAGGAGGTGTAGGCGCCATTGTCCAGTATCATTCTGACCTCCCTGAAGGTCAAAAGGCCCTCTTTGTTGCACCCCTGGACAATATGGGTCCTTGTGGACTGCCGGGGGGAGAGGGTGGTAAATTCCTCCTCGCGGCTCAGCACGATCTTGACCGGCCTGCCGGTCTTGTAGGCCAGGAGTATGGCAATGTATTCATATCCGTGGGTATCAAGACCTGTGCCAAAGGCCCCCCCGAGTGCAGGAACAATGACCCTCGAGTTTTTTCCCTTCAGGCCCATGGCCGCAAGGGCCTGGCTAAAATCGTTTTGGGCGAGGAAAGGTATCTGTGTCTTTGAATGGATAAGGAGGTTGTTGTTGAGGTCAAACTCCGCAATGCAGCCTGCCGTACCCATACAGGTCTGGTGCACCAGCGGTGTCCTGAGGTGATCTTCTACAATGTAACGGGACTCCGCCTTGGCCTTGTCCACGTCGCCCGAGACAAACCGCCAGGGCACCGGCACCAGATTGTCATCCCTGGACCGGCCCCGGGGATCCTTTTCATGAATCAGGGGGGCGCCCTCTTTGAGGGCATCTTCAGGATCAAATACGGCCGGCAGCTCTTCATACTCCACCCTGATCAGATCAACGGCCTCTTCGGCGATTTCAGGGTCTGTGGCGGCAACCGCAGCGACCTCGTCCCTGAACTGCCTCACCTTATCCTTCTTGAAGATATAGTTATCCTTTATGAATCCAAATCGAATCTCCGGTGAGTTATACCCCGTGATGATGGCATGAACCCCCGGGAGCCTCTCGGCCCTGGATGTATCGATGTGTAAGATCTTTGCGTGCGCATGGTCGCTGTACTTGATCTTACCGTAGAGCATATTGGGCCGGCTAAGGTCATGGATATAGACGGCCTTTCCCGCCACCTTCTCGGGCGCATCAGGCCTCGGGACCTCCGTGCCCACAAAACGAAACCCGGTCATTTGATCGGTCACAAGAATCCCCCGTGTCATTGTCTAGCCCCTGGATAGCCCCCGGGCGGCCTTCCTGATTGAGTCAACAATCTGGACATATCCGGTACAGCGACATAGATTCCCTGAAATCCCTCTTCTGATTTCCTCATCACCGGGTCTAGGGTTTTCATCCAGAAGTGCCTTTGAAGACATGATCATCCCGGGGGTGCAAAATCCGCACTGGACCCCCCCATTTTCCACAAAGGCCTCCTGGATCGGGTCAAGCCGGTTGGCCTCTCCCACCAGCCCTTCGATGGTCGTGACGGTCTTGGCCTCAAGCTCAAAGGCCGGATAGAGGCATGAATTGACATTTGCCCCGTCGATCAGCACCGTGCATGCCCCGCATTCCCCCTGACCGCAACCCTCCTTTGTCCCGTTGAGCTGGAAGTTCTCCCTCAGGACCTCCAGGACCATCTTGTGTGAGGAGACCTCGGTGGAGACCTCACGGCCATTGAGGACAAAGTGAATCACCTTGCGGGTGCTGGACCCCGCATCCCCTGCGGGGCCGCTTCCAGGCCGGAGCGCCTCCCGGCCCGAGGACAGGCCGATACGGGCCGGAGACCGCGCTTCGGCTTGTGCACTTTTGAGGGCCTCGTCTATGGCCCGTCTGACCAGGACCCCCGAGACGTGTCTCCTGTAGTCCCGGGTTGAACGGATATCTGTGATCGGGTTGACCTCATCAGCGACACGCCGGCCCACCTCCTCCAGGAGATCCGGGACGATCTCTTGACCTTCGATCAGTTTTTCCACGCCCTTGAGCCGGAGCGGGACAGGCGCAACCGCCCCCACAGAGAGCCTGCATTTTATGCAGGTCTCCCTGTCCATGACAAGGAGGGCCGCGGCATTGACGACCGCAATATCCTGGCTCAACCGGCCTATCTTCAAAAAGGCCATGCCCGTATGGGGGGCCTTTTGAGGGATCTTGATCTCCTTCAAGATCTCTGCGGATTCCAGGGAGTTCTGCCCGGGTCCTGTAAAAAACTCTTCAACAGCAACCGATCGCACCCCGTGGGGTCCTTCCAGCAAAAGCATCGCCTCCATGACCATCAGCGGGGGGGCGCAATCGGCCGACGGGGCAGAATTGCAGAGATTTCCACCCACCGTAGCAACGTTTCTCACCTGGGGATTTGCCAGGACCGAGACGGCCTGGGTGAGAGCGGGATACTCCCTTGAAATAGCCGGTTGCCTCTCGATATCCCGAAAAAGGGTCATACCTCCCAGGCGCAGTCCACCATCAAGAAAAATCCCTTTGAGCTCATCGATCCCCCTCAACGAAACCAGGGCCTCGGGCCTTATGGCCCTCTGTTTGATACGCACAATCACGTCTGTGCCCCCGGCGATGTACCTGGCCGCTTCTCCAAGCCTCCCCATCAACTCATATGCCTCTTTGAGACCCTGCGGCTGGTAGTATTCAAATCTCTTCATCCCCTATCTCCCACTGTAACATCTCAAAAAACAGGGGCAAAGGTGTGGCATGGGGGTCTTTTTTTCT
>CAZXCQ010000327.1:0-6282 GCA_964639275.1 uncultured Desulfobacteraceae bacterium
CCCGCATAGCAAAGCTGGGACCATCCCGTCCTGCGGGAAGGTTTAATGGGTTAATTAAGATGCTAAAGATCTACCATGAGTTCGGGATAAAGCCTTTTGGCACACTCCGGACAGATCCCATGGCTGAATTCGGCTTCGGAATGCTTGCTGATGTAGTGCTCAATAGGGATCCATGAACCGTCGTCTTCGCGTATCTTTTTGCAGCCGGCACAAATGGGCAGGAGGGTCTTGAGGGCTCTGAACATGATCTCTTCGGTCGCCCGGACACGCTGGCTTAACATCCGGAGCAGTTCTATTGCCATTCGTGGAGATTTCTCAATTTCCTGGAGCAAATCCCATCGTTCGAGACATAGGACCTGGGTGGGCTCTCTTGATATGACAGTTGCGGACCTGGCTAGATTATCTATAAGGGCCATCTCACCAAAGTAGGCACCCGGGCCAAAGGTGGTCAGATGCCTCTCGTTTTTCCCCCCAAGGCCCTTAATGACCTCGACCCTGCCGCTAACAACCACAAAAAGCCCCTTGTCCTGGTCCCCCTCTCTGATGATCACCTCTCCCTCTTGAAAATCATGATAGTGGGCCTGCGCTGCGATTCGCTCAAGGTCTTTCGGTTTCATTTTGGAAAACAGAGTGACCTTGGCCAAAAAATCTTCCTTATTCAAAGTCATCTTCCATTGTCCCCAAAACTCGTAAGGACCACCTTTCAGGGTGGACTCAATGGAGAGGTTAAGACCCTTTCACCGCAAGATTACCGCGATCCGGAGATAGCCCTCCTCAATCCCGGTAGCGTTCCTCCAGCCGTCTCAAGACATCAAGCGATCTTCGGGAATTCCACCCAAATCTACCCCCAAAAGGCATAAATCCGATGCCTGCAGTAGTCGAGAAGTCATTCTCCGACTCATTTTGCCACAAGACCCGTCCCAGGAGATCCACCGGGGCCTCATCCGGGACCAGAAGTTGCACCTTGACCTTCTGGCCTCTGCGAAATTCCTCGTCGGTCGCTACCGCAATCCCCCCTTTGCTGATGTTCAAGAGGGGAAAAGGCACCGAAAATCTCCTGAGAAAGGATAACACACCCAACCGTTTTAGTCTCGCCTTTCCGCCGGGTATCTCAAACCGAACCGCCCTTTTTCTCCCGGTAACGGTTGCCATCAAAACATCCTGCTATCTTCGCTCTTGCCTTACAAGACACATCAAGAGAACCCCGAGCGCGGCCATCACCATGTCGATCGCAAAGGCATGGTCATACCGGCCCGTCATGTCTCTGAGTATCCCGCTTACCCAGTGGACCGATACCGCGCCAAAACCATAGAGGGGAGTCCAGGCACCGATCACTGTCCCCATCACCTCTCTTGGAAAAAAATCCCCTGCACAGGCGCCGTATATGGGAAACGTGGCCCCATAAAAGACCGCGAGGACCCCCACAAACCCATACAGCAAGACCCACGAATCTCCGCTCAAGAGGATCCCGGCCAGACAACCCGTTATAAAGACATTGGAAACAATAATGGTCCGTCTTCTGCCCAGATAATCGGATAAGGGCAGGATTGTCAAGACACCCGCAACCTGGCATATTCCGTGCACTGTGGCCAGGAGGGTTGCCTTTTGAAGCGGTAGCCCCACCTGGTACCTGGCATAGTCCACCATAAAGGTTGTAATGCCATACAGGCTGTATGATATACAGAGATAGGAAAACCCTATAAGCCAGAATATCCTGTCCTTGAGGACAGTGGGGATAAACCCCACCTTCCGGGCAACTCCTTGTCTTGGCGAGCGAGTGTCCGCACCTTTTCGTTCCCCCCATGGCAGATACCCGGCCCGGGCAGGGTCGCTTCGCAACAAGAGGCCATTTGCCAGGACCATTGCCAGTGCGCCGGCCCCCAATAAATACCAGGAATAGCGCCAGCTGAACCGATTTACGATCCAGGGAAACGCGACCCCCATGGTGGCAAAACCCAGACCATAACCGGTTGAAAGTATCCCCAGGGCCAGCCCTCTCCTGTGCGGATCAAACCAGCGCTGAACCAGCGTAATAACGGGTGCCCACATCCCTGTGGCACCGATCCCGGCTATGGCAAATGAAAGACATGCCATCCAAAAGGACCCGGCCCTCCCCATCAGGAGGACACCCACCCCAAGGATAAATGCACAGGTTGTGATGACCCCGCGGGCGCCAAGCCGGTCCGTGAGATAGCCGACAAATGGTGTCAGGATCACATAGGGAATAAAATATGCATTAAAGATAGACCCCCCTGCAGCCCGGCTAAACCCAAGCTCATTGATCATCTCCGGAAGCGCGATGCCATAACCCAGACGGACCGAGTAGTTGATAAAGAGATCAAAAAAGCAGGTCCCCAGGATGACCCATGCCCAATGAACAGATTGCCCTTTCCACGCAGTCATCCCCCCCCTTTGCGCCACTCAGATCCCCCTGAAACAGACATCGCGATCATCCACCCTGGCGGGTCGGCTCATTGTTTTTCCTTGATCATTCCGGAAGGGAAGTATAGGGGATCGATGGGTCGGGGTCAATTTCTTATTCCACATGGCCGAAGGATTGACATTCCGTGCCCTGATCCGGTATTCCTTCTCCCATGAAGCCACCCACCCTACCCTTTGCCGAAACCTTCCAAAATTTCCTCCCTCTAAAACAGTATTTTGCCCAGAACCGCTGGCCATTGGCCATCGGGCTTCTAAGCCTGCTTTTGGTGGACTTTCTCCAGCTCCTGATCCCCCTGGTAATCAAGAGCGCCATCGATCTCTTGACCGCGCAGACCGCCACTATTCAGATACTCTTTCAAAAGGCCATAACCATCCTGGGAATCGCCCTGACCATTGCCCTGTTTCGGTTTATCTGGCGGCATCTCATATTGGGCCATTCCAGGAAGGTTGAACAAGGCCTTCGAAACAGGCTCTATGCCCATCTGCAGACTCTCTCCCTCTCTTTCTATCAGAGGACAAAGACCGGTGACCTGATGGCAAGGGCGATCAATGACATAAACGCCATCCGCATGGCCACCGGCATGGGGCTTGTTGCCATGACCGATGGGACCGTGCTAGGGGTGGCTGCCATCGGGTTTATGATGTCAATCGATGTCAAGCTGACCCTTATCTCGCTCATCCCCGCGCCCATAATCGTGGTATTTACAAGGATTCTCACACGCCGGTTGGGAAGTGGTTTTGAGACGGTCCAGAGGACCTTTTCCGATCTTACCGAGCAGGTCAGGGAGGCCTTTTCGGGGATCAGGGTAATAAAGGCGCATGATCGGGAGTCTTGGGAATACAAAAAGATCAGGGAGCAGGGAGAACGGTATATCTCTGTAAATATGAGCCTTGCCAGGACACTGGCCCTCTTTTTCCCGATGATGGCAATCTTTACCAATGTGGGTCTTGCCATTGTGATCTGGCTGGGGGGTCGTTTGACCATCCTGGGAGATATCACCACGGGCGATTTTGTAGCCTTTATCAGCTATCTCAACCTCCTGACCTGGCCCATGATGGCCATGGGGTGGGTGACCAATCTCGTACAGAGGGGCTCCGCCTCTATGCGCCGGATCAACCGCATACTGGGTGAAGTGCCCGAAATCAGGGATGCGAGCGGCCGTGTATATCCTCATCCGATAAGGGGAAAGATAGAGATCAGGGGCATCGGTTTTAGATACCCCGGGCAGAATGATAACGCCCTGCGGGATCTCCACTTTAAAATCGACCCGGGTGAGACCATAGCCCTGGTTGGTCGTGTGGGCTCAGGCAAGAGCACCCTTTTGAACATCATCCCCCGCCTCCTGGATGTATCGGCCGGGTCGGTTTTTGTGGACGACCGGGACATACGAGAGATCCCCCTCAAGATATTGAGAGGAAATATCGGTTTTGTCACCCAGGAGGTCTTTCTCTTTTCCGATACCATCCGGAACAATGTCCTTTTTGGCAGGGAAGCGATCTCCGAAGACGACCTGGAAGCGGCCCTCAGGACCGCCCATATCCTTGAGGATATAAAGACCCTTGATAATGGACTGGACACAGGTCTGGGTGAGCGCGGGATGACCCTATCAGGGGGCCAGAGACAGCGGCTGACGATCGCCAGGGCCATTGTCGGCTCCCCGCCCATTCTGATCCTCGATGACGCCCTCTCCATGGTGGACACACGCACCGAAGAGAAGATCCTCAACCAGATCCTGGAGCTGAGACGCCATAAGACCAACCTGATCGTCTCCCACAGGGTCTCCACCATCATCAGGGCAGACCGCATCCTGGTCCTCGATCGAGGCAGACTCGTTGAAGAGGGGACCCACCTTGAACTCCTTCGCAGCGGTGGGTTGTACGCCGCGCTTTATGAAGAACAGTTGATCGTCCAGGAACTGGAGATAGGGGCGAGGTAGCGATGTTTGGCGACTATGGGTATCAGGAAGAGGGTAAACTGGGAAAGCCTTACAACTTTAGATTGATGAAGCGGTTGGCACGTTACGCCCTCCCCTATAAGAAGACCGTTGCCCTGGCGCTTTGCTTTACCATTCTGATCACCCTGTTTGAACTGGTGGTCCCTTATCTATCCAAGATCGCCATCGACCGGTATATCCTGGCGACATGGCATCGCGTGGACATAGATCGGCCGGCGGACTCCAGGGTCAACGACCTCATCAGCCGGTATGGTCATCTCCTGGAGAAGGGTCGTGAGGGATCATCATATTACATCTCCAACCTCGACATAAAAGAGATTGATCCGGCCCATCTCCATTCCTATAAGGGCCTCGGGATCATCACCCCGGAGAGATTCTACCGGGTAAGCCCCGATCTCCTCTCAGGGACATCGCTGGAGCAGAAAGCAAAGGCCTTTCCCGAGATGGCGGATGGGACATTATTGATCCCCTACAGACTGCTCAACACCCTCCCCAAAAAGGAGATCCTCAAGATCAGGGGAAAAGACATCCGCGGTGTGACCCTCATGGCAGCGATATTTCTCTTCCTCGTCATCCTTTCCTTTGGGCTCGGTTATGGAGAGCACTATCTTTTTGAATTTACGGGTCAAAACATGATGCAGGATATCCGCCTCAGTCTTTTAGACAGGATGCTGTCCCAGGCCATGCGTTTTTTTGACCGGCACCCGGTGGGGCGTCTTGTCACCCGGGTCACCAATGATGTTGAAAACCTCAATGAGATGCTAAAATCGGTCTTTATCACCGTCTTCAAAGACCTTTCTATTCTGATGGGTATCCTGATCGTGCTTCTATGCCTGAACTGGCGGCTGGCCCTGGTGTGTTTCACCCTGATTCCGGTGATATTCGGCCTCACATTTCTCTTTAGCACAATGGCGAGAGAGGCCTTTCGGGAACTCCGGACCACGGTGGCAAGGATAAATGCCTTTCTTCAGGAGAGGATTCCTGCCATGCGGGTTATCCAGCTCTTTGTCAGAGAGAGATTTCAGATGGACTCATTTGCCCAAATCAACCACCAGAACTACCTGGCCGGGATGAAACAGATCAGGGTCTTTGCCGTATTTATGCCGATCATGGAGCTATTCTCCTCTCTCGCCGTTGCCCTTCTCATCTGGCATGGGGGAGGAAAGGTAATCGGCGAACAGCTTACGCTGGGGTCTCTTGTTGCCTTTATCAGCTACATCCAGATGTTCTTTAAGCCCATTCGGGATATCTCGGAAAAATACAACATCATGCAACTGGCCATGGCCTCCACCGAGCGGATATTCGAGTTTATGGACCACAACGAACGCTTGCCCGGGCCGGAGCATCCCTTTGCCCCGTCCCGGGTAAGGGGGCATCTACAGTTCAAAGAGGTGTCATTTGGCTACGAGAAAGATCACCCGGTGCTCCACTCTGTCTCCTTTGAGATAAGACCAGGGGAGACAGTGGCCATTGTGGGGCCTACCGGCTCCGGCAAGACCACCATCGTAAACCTCGTCAAACGCTTCTACGACCCGGATAAGGGGGCGGTGCTCCTGGATGGTGTTGACCTACGGGACTGGTCGCAGAGAGAGCTCCACAGGAGCACCGGACTTTGCATGCAGGATGTGTTTGTCTTTGGGGGAAACCTGGCCGAAAACATCTCTCTGGGGGATGAGGGGCTGGATGGGGAGGAACTGGAATCGGCCGCGGCAACGGCCAATGCCATTTCCTTTATCCAGAGACTGCCACTCGGGTTTCAACAGGAACTGGGGGAAGGGGGGGCCACCCTCTCTGCCGGAGAGCGCCAGCTATTGTCCTTTGCCAGGGCCCTGGCCCATAACCCGAGGATGCTCATCCTGGACGAGGCCACCTCCAGCGTGGATCC
>CAZXCQ010000328.1:0-6278 GCA_964639275.1 uncultured Desulfobacteraceae bacterium
TGACCCGAAGATGGGATGCGAAAATGTGAAGTTATTTCTGCGCAAGCCCTTAGCCTTTTGACAAAACGTACAAAAAATCAACAGACAATTCGCCGCCACCAATAGGAACCTCCAATACCGACCAGTCAGTTTTGCAAAAATAGCCACCCGCTGGGATGCTGTCAAGTCCTTTCATCTGGTGAAATGGAATCCGCGGGGCCGCTTGCCCGCATCCCGCGGCACTCGCCGGCAGTCGGTAAACTCCGCAGTGAGGCCGGCGCAAGGCCGAGACGCGCCATCTTCGAGATCAGAGATGGTGCGCCACTGGTGCCTGAGGGCGTCTTCCTTGCGAACGGTGATGGCATAGGTGTTGTTAAATCCCAACGGCTGGAGCTACTGCACCTTGAAACGTTTCTGGCATGCCTTTCGCACATGGGTTAAGGCCTCTTCTGGCTCGGATATGGCCGGCTTTTTGAGGATGGCGGTCAGTCCTGTCTGCTCCTCAATGATCATGTTTCATGTTGAGCTCAACTTAATTGCCCCCTTAAACCTTCCAGTGGGACGGGATGGTCCCAGCTTTGCTATGCGGGTAAGTGAGTGATATAGAATACCGCATTATAGTTTTGCCCTCGCCCAGCCTGTCCCGCTTAGCGGGGCTCTCCCGCCATGCGGGATCGCCCGAGTCCACGGTGCTCACAGAGAAATAAACCTGACAAGTTTTCAACCAGTACGGTGCCAAAAGGAATATGAGGTGTAACACCGCTGAGTGGCAACTGAAGGCATTAGATCAAGTCCATATCTTCCGTAGTAGCAATAGCGGGATGGCAGTTTGAGATGAATCACCGCCTGAGGGTTTTAGGTCAAAAACTCTGTGTCCCTGCGAGCTCTGTGAGAGATGGCTAAGACCCTTTTAGGGTCACCATTCAAGCTACCCCTTTTAGGGGTGGTGGTTGATTGAGTGGAGGTATTTGGTGACTACTCCGACCCGATTGACAGTAAAACTTAGGAATCCCTTTTCAGTAGGTGAGGAAGCGATCCCTATGGGAATTTCTCCCTTGCCGGCGATGGAGAGTTCCGCAAACTGACCGGGAAGATAGGAAAAGCTTTTTTCATCTTCCCGATGGATGAAGGTTAACTTGAAGGTCTTGAGGCTCCTGTCTTCGGTTTTGACTATAATATCTTCAATAAGAACCGGTTTTGGCAGATAAGGATTTTCCATGATATTTCTCCGTGAAATAGGCATTCCAGGGGAGTGGATCTCTAAATTTACCTATCACAGGAAAAAGAAGCGTAGCCGTTCACGGGTTCAGGGGTACCAGTATGAACGCCCCCGGCATTTTTTCAGAGCGTTTCGACGCGTTGTGACGCGACCGTTTTCTGAACCTGGAGGGTGAGATTCCAAAGGCCTTTTTGAAGGCTTTGGTAAAAGCCTCTCCGGTTTCATATCCGGAGCAAAGGGCCAGGTCGATGATGCGAACATCGGATTGCTTCAGGATATCCGCCGCTTTTGTCAAACGGACGCCACGGATATAGCCGGAGACGGTTATCCCCAGATAATGCCGGAAAGATCGGTGGAAGTGAAACTCGGAGAGGCAGGCGACTTGTGCCAGATCCTTTACTGTAAGAGGTTCATTCAGATGGTCGTCAATATATTTTAAGGTCCGCAGTACGCGTTCCTTATGGTCAATAATGGTCTTTAGGCTGATTCCCTCCCCGCCACATATCCTCAAAAACCTTCCGGAGCACTTCCCCTTTGCATTCACAAGGGGTCGTATACATGTTGGGATCTTTCTCGGCTATTCGAACCAGCGTTTCGATCTCTGCCTTCATTCGGTCTTCTGTTATACCGGCTTCCTTCAGGCTTATGGGTTCACCAATTTCTTTCTGAATCGACCGTATCCGATCAATGAAGGCCTCCACCGTCTCTCTCGGGGAAGGGGCCCTGATCCCCACAAAGCCTGCGAGGGCGGCCAGGCGTTGGACC
Organism: uncultured Desulfobacteraceae bacterium; assembly: GCA_964639275.1. GTDB lineage: Bacteria > Desulfobacterota > DSM-4660 > Desulfatiglandales > Desulfatiglandaceae > CAZXCQ01. The sequence goes on from CAZXCQ010000328.1 coordinate 1,964, forward strand.
GGATCTGGGGTGCCCTCGATCGCCGGATGTGTGGCAATGTAGGTCAGCGAATAGGGCAGGGCAATCCCGACGGCCCGACCATGGGAAAGATGGAAAACCGCTCCGGCCGAATGACCCAGGGCATGGGATAGGGCTGTGTTACTGTTGCCGAAACCCAGTCCGGCAATGGTGGCGGCATTCTGCATCTTTTCTCTGGCCTGGAAGTTGGAACCGTCACGGCAGACAACAGGAAGCCATTCCATGGCCATTTTTACAGATTGCAGGCAGAGGCCATCGCTGAAATCGTTTTGCTGTCTGGAGGTGTATCCGTCCACACCGTGCGCAATGACGTCGAGGCCGGTGCTGGCGGTCACTTCCTTGGGCATGGCCAATGTCAGATTTGTGTTCAGAACGGAAAGATCAGGGACGATGTCGTTATGGGCAAAGACGATCTTGCGGTTCATGGCCCGATCCGTCAGTACTGCCACCCATGTTACATCGGCCCCGGTACCGCTCGTTGTCGGGACGGCCACAAACCGCGCCTTTTGGCGGAGGTTCAACCTGACCTTTGGCAGGATCGATTTGGTCAGATCACCGGATGCCAAGTCGGGTCGTTCATAAAGCACCCAGGCAGCCTTGGCCGTATCAATGGCAGACCCTCCTCCGAACCCGATGACCCACTGCGGATTACAATCCAGGAGAAACCGGCTGGCTGCTAGCGCAATATCCAGGGTAGGATCAGGCTCCACCTGGTCCCAGACAGTAACAGTATACCCCGCTGTTGTTAGCGCTTCTGTTAACTCGGCGCATTTTTCCCTCATGATTGTGTCGGTGATCAACCCAACCCGCTCTCCCTTGCCTTCCAGCTCAAGCGCAAGTCTCTTAAAGGCCCCTTTCCCGAATATCACCTTTGGACTTTGAAAATAAGGCATTTTTTTCTCCTTTGTTATGGGGTGAATAAATCTCAGCCAACGTCACCGTCCAACCTGCATCCATACCCGTGCGCCTCAGATGGCCGATGTCACCAATTATGGAAGGGATGGTCTCCGATTACCATGTGTTTTTGAACATATCTTCTCCCCCATATTCAGGCCCGGGACGTCCCATGTCGTTTTCCCAACTGGGAGGCATATCGCTGTAAGGCTGGTATCGCCATTTGTGGGGCTCAAATTCCGAACGCATTTCAGAGCATGATGCATTGCCGAAGGTTGCCGTCAGTAGCAAGAGCATCATCAGGATCGTCTTTGTCTTCTTAAATATCTCCATTCCCCACTCCAGACATTGTGACTTATCTATCTTGTTGTATTAAAGTGAGGGGTGAACCTAATAGTCAGCCCGCCTGGACAAAAGGGTCCGGCCTTGCCGTCGAATGTCTAAATCGATTCCTCCCGATTTGGAGCCTGATATCAACTTACTCGGTTTTATAGCAGAGTTCTTGATTCAGATGAAGCGATTTTCCCTTGTGCCGGGATTTGGGATACGGTTCCCCCCTCTTCTCGGCTCACATTCCCAGCTCCCCGCTTCCCAAATTGAAGTATCCTCTCCTGGACCTATAGAGATCATCAATTGCTATCTGATAGAGATCGTCATCAACAGTCAATCGTAGAGTTGACCCTGATTATATACAGTCTTTTCCCCTCCCTTAGGCGGAGTCTGATCATCCCTGCGGACCCGCAAGCGGGATTTCCGCTTCGCTACAACAAGCCGCAGGGCATTCTGATGTACATAAATTTGCCAGGGAAAATACATGATTTAATCGATATACAATGCCTAAAAGGATAGGCAGGATAAGAATTAAAAAATCATTTTATGGCAAATGACAAAAACCGGTATGGAGGGACATGGATGATGGGAAGGACATCGCTTTCATTGATCATGGAGGGTGGGAAAGCATCTGGATATTGATGACCGAATACCTGTTCTTGTTGGGACAGTAAGGTCCTCCGGAATGGATCCTGATCCGGTCGGAAATGAAAATTATAGGCATCTCCTCCTGTAAGTCAGGGACCTGAATCATCTAAATGGAGGAACCAATGCATTTCTTTCAGAATAGAGACCAGGCCATGAAGGCCCCAAGTAACCTGGGACAGGAAGGTCCCCGGAGATATTTGAAATTTTGGGGAAATGATTACCCCTATCTGAGCAAAATTGAAAGTGGCATGAACAGGTGGTTACCCATCCCGGAGAATTCTAAGGCCCAGTGTTTTATCAGAAACATAACAGGGGATCAAAAATTTTGATAAGTGGGAAATGATTTCAGTATGGGTCCCGTAAACAGGCAGGAGACATTAGCAGACAACGGGATGGTGCATTCATAAACATATTCATAGGTGAAAGGGGGAGAGAAATGAAGGTATTGATCGTCTATTACTCTATGTATGGCCATATTCATCGTATGGCCGGTGCCGTTGCTGAAGGGGCGCGAGAAGTCAGGGGCGCAGAGGTGGAATTGAGACGTGTGCCTGAAACCCTGTCCCAGGAAATTCTGGTTAAAATGGGGGCCGTTGATGCGCAGAATGCCATGTCCCATGTCCCTATCTGTACTGTCGATGAGCTTGGAGCTGCCGATGCAATAATATTTGGCACCCCCACACGTTTCGGAAATATGTGCGGACAGATGCGGCAGTTTCTCGATGCCACCGTCCAGTTATGGGTGAAGGGGGCGTTGGTCGGCAAGATCGGTAGCGTTTTCACGAGCTCGGCAACCCAGCACGGGGGTCAGGAATCCACCATTTTGAGCTTCCACATAACTCTTCTTCATCAAGGGCTCGTTGTAGTGGGTCTCCCTTACACCTTTCAGGGGCAGATGCGGATAGATGAGATCACTGGCGGATCACCCTATGGGGCGTCAACCATTGCAGGAGGCCAAGGAGAAAGGATGCCGAGTGATAATGAACTGGCCGCAGCTCGTTTTCAGGGAAAACACGTTGCCACCATCGCATCAAAACTTTCAAACTAAATCAACCTTTTTTAGGCGGCCAGCGCAGCTATGCTGCCGGCTGTTGCCGGGAAATCCATGAGGCTGGTAAAAGGGGATACCTTATGCTCTTGCCCAGGCACCCTGTGAGGAGATTCCGGTCCACAAAACTACAAAACTCCAATGCTAAACAAAAAGCGGAAGGCCCGTAAGCTTGGTAAATGTCAAAAGGAAGGCCTTCAAGCTTATGATTTTCTGGATGTCCCCCTGCCTCACACTAACGCTGAACGGTCGTTACGTCGGCTTCCTGATTCGGGATGAACCTTGAAAGGGGGCCGAAATTCAGGGGGATACCCAATCACTTATTGAGGATGTGGGTGGCGCTTCCAAAGAAGAGTGCGGCAGCCTCTCCCAGGGTCTCGGAGAGTGTGGGATGGGGATGAATGCTCAATCCCACGTCCTCTGCTAGGGCGCCCATCTCAACGGCCAGGACCCCCTCTGAGATCATCCCCTCTGCATCAGGCCCTGCAATCCCCACCCCGAGGATTCGCCCGGTATCCGCATCGGCGATGATTTTGGTGATCCCCTCGCTGGCCCCCATGGTGGTTGCCCGGCTCGAAAACTTCCAGGGAAACCGTTCTATCTTTACACCCTGTTTTGATTTTTTGGCCTGCTCCTCCGTCAGACCGGCCCAGGCCACCTGGGGATCGGTATAGACCACGGCCGGGATTGCCCGGACATCAAATGCAGATGGCCGGCCGGCGATCACCTCGGCGGCCACCTTGCCCTGGCGAAAGGCCTTGTGGGCCAGGAGGGCGCCGCCGGTCAAGTCCCCTATGGCGAAGATCCGTGCATTGGAGGTCCGCTGTTGTTCATCCACCACAACAAAACCCCGAGCGTCGGTCTTTACCCCGGTCTTTTCTAAGCCGATATCCCCGGAGTTGGGCTGCCTGCCCATGGCCACCAGGACACGGTCAAAGGTCTGCCGGGTCTTCTCCACCTCTCCTTCCAGGGTCACCTCCACACGGTCGCCCGTCTCTTTCATTTCAGAGGCAACGGTATGATAATGGAGTGATTTAAAGAGCGTCTCGATCCTCCGTATAAGGGGAACGGCCAGGTCAGGGTCTGCCCCTCTCAGGAGCCTTTCGCTCCGGACTGCGAGGGTTACCCGGCTTCCCAGGGAGGCGTACACCGTTCCCATCTCAAGGGCCACATACCCCCCTCCCAGGATGAGGAGGGTCTCCGGGATATCCGCCAGATCCAGGGCGCCGGAGGAGTCCATGATCCGTCCCCCGTCTTTGAACGCCGTTTCCTTGTAGGACGTGGGATGGGAGCCTGTAGCCAGGATGGCATGCCGGAACTTGATGTGACTCACTTCCGAGTCGTGCAGGCGTACCCTGTCCGATCCCTCGAACACGG
>CAZXCQ010000329.1:0-6227 GCA_964639275.1 uncultured Desulfobacteraceae bacterium
GATGGCACCCGTGCCCAAAACAGCCATATTCTTTTCCATAACTCTCTCCGATTAATTATCAAAACATCGAATAAACCAATACAAAGCCCATACCAGCGACCCACGACGTTGTCCGGGTCATTTCTCAAGCTGCGGTATGGCCCACTCCAGGTTCAACCCGACCAGGCATCCCCGGGTTGGCACCCCGGAACTATCCCACCCCCTCATTTGATAATAGATCTCTTGTGCTCCCCTCAGGGCGACAGGATCAACGCGTATCTCCTTGAGCGGCCCTTCCGAAGGGGGGGTGTAAAAACGATCAGGAAGCCTATCGTCTTCCCGCGTTAGCCCCTCTCTGAGATTAAAGATCCGCATCATCGTGATACCGCGCTCTACCACCTTCATAAGCCTCCAGGCCGTTACCTTCCAACCGGTTATTGCTTCGACTGCCGCCTGGACCTCGGAAATCCTCCAGGGCACAAAGATGCACAATCCCAGATGGTTACACATCTCCTTCCACAGCCCCATTTCACAGAGGTATCTGACTTTACGGGGGCTCAATTCTGACGGAGGGATCAGGTCAACCTGACCGAGGCTCCCCCAATCTTCGGCCACCTTGGCAATCGCATCGTCCATGAAACCCGTATTGTGGTCCGCGCCCGCACCATGGACGCTGTAATGAAGTCCAAGGCCCTGTTTGTATCTGGGTTCGTGATAGGGGATCTCCACCCCTTTCACGTGCATGGCAAATTTCATGGCCCCCTTCCCCATGATCTCGGCAGCCTTTCGGGTGCCATTTGCCAGCAGATCACCGATTCCCTGGCGCAGGGCGATCTTTTCCACGGTCTCCAGCATGGCCTCCGCGTTGCCAAAATGGAGCTGGAGCCCGTCCATGTCCGCGGCGCTTAGTATGCCATTTTCAAAACACTCCATTGCAAAGGCAATGGTGGCACCGGTTGATATGGTATCAATACCATAGCGGTTGCACATCTCATTGGCCTTGCAGATGGCCCTCAGATCATCGATCATCAGGTTGGAGCCAAAGGAGGCCAGGGCCTCGTATTCGGGACCTCCGTAACGCGGATCTATTGGCCACGCTCCCCCCTCAATCCTGATATCCTTCTTGCATTTGATGGGGCAGTTAAAGCAGCCAACCATCCCGGCACCAAATTGCTCGAGCAGGGCCGGTGCATCGATTTTCTCAACACCGGGGAAATTCCCGCCTGAATGATTACGGACCGGCAAATTACCCACGGCCTCAAATGCCTTCATCCCCCCTCCTGTCCCATACCGAAAAAAGGGAGAGTCCTTGTACCTGGCCTTCATCCTTAGATTCAATTCCAGTATCTTGTCTTTGTCTGCCGGCAATGGAGGGCTGTCTCCTTTCACCACTATCCCCTTGAGCCTTTTGGAACCCATTACGGCCCCCATTCCGGTCCTGCCAAAGGCCCTCCGGTCATCAACGATAATGTTGGCGTAGTTGACCTGTCTTTCGCCGGCAGGGCCGATGACCGCAGTCCTGCACCTCTTCTGCCCGGTTTCCTCACGGAACCAATTGGTGGTTGGACCTGTCTCCGCTCCCCAGACCCTTTCGGCATCTCTGATCTCCACATTGTCGTTATCGATCCAGAGATAAACCGGGGCTTTTGGGATTCCCTCGATGATGATCGCGTCAAAACCCGCCCTTTTCAATTCCGCACCCCAGAACCCGCCGGCCTCTGCTTCACCGTAACCACCACTCAGTGGAGATTTGGCCCCGACGCTTGCCCTCCCGGTCCCGACCAGTTTGTGCCCTGTCAAGAGCCCGGCTGCAAAAACCAGCTTGTTCTCAGGCCCCAGGGGAAGTGACCGAGACGGTACCTCTGTAAGCAGGGTGTGCAGGATGATCCCGCGTCCTCCCAGATAGAGACCGTAATAGGACTCGTCAGGCCTTTCCGTGGTAATAATCCCCTTTTCCAGATCGACTCGAAGCACACTCCCTGTATACCCAAAATGATCCATCTTCATATCGGTCCTCTCTTTCTGCGATTTGTGTTGTCGATTACCCAGTGGGAGCATTGCCGGTTTGTTAATCCTTCCTTGACATGAATAGATGTACTTTGGCGAGGATGAGGGCTTTTCTGAAGTGACTGCCGGGAGGTCTTCGTCATTTCAGGGAGTTATGGTTGGGGGACCCCCTGGCCCGGTCCTCGGCTAAAATGACATGCCCTGTTTGTATACCCGTAGTTCGGAGGAGCATTTAGTCTTTTTTCTCCTCCTGCCTAGAGGACTGGGAACAGGGAGGGGGTAGGCATCACACAGCCATAACTCCTTGAAATGACCAGACCGGGAGGCCCGGAACTGAAGAAAAGCTCTCATCCTCGCACCCCGTTATGTCAGGTAAACAGAACTTGTAACAAACCGGTAATGCTCCCCATCCAGTACGCCATCACTCTCTGGCAAATGATCTGTTTCCCCATAACACAGGCTTTTCTGCACGCCCCCAGGACGGGGTTTTCGCCACACCTTTCCCCCTGTTTTTTGAGATGTTACGTATCAATTTAGCTATTTCCAAGAGTGACACTCGGGCCAGGCGATGGGGGTTCGGAATCCCCATTGCCTGGTTTTAAACGGCTGAAGTGTTACGATGTTACAAATAGAGCTACCGTGGGTCTATTCAACAGACTCCGCAGCAAAAAGGGCTGCCCCCAGGGCCGCGGTTATCTGTGGTTCGATCGGAATCAACACCTTCTTGCCCAGTTCTTCTTCGATGGCCTTGGCCACCCCCATATTTTTGGCCACCCCTCCTGAGAAGACAATCGGCTCCTTATATGAAATAAGCCCCGCACGACCCATATGGATAACCCTTTTGGCTATGGCCTTGTTCATCCCCCAGGCGATGTCTTCCTTGGCCCTTTTTTCGGACAGATACGATATTATCTCTGATTCTGCAAACACGGTGCATATGCTGCTGAGGGTACAAGGACTCTTGCACCTCAGAGAAAGGGGGCCGAGTTCATCGAGGGAGAGGTTTAGAATCCTTTCGGTCAATACCTCCAGAAACCTGCCTGTGCCGGCAGCACATTTATCGTTCATCTCGAACTTACTCACATTTCCGGTTTCGTCCAGTTCGATGACCTTGCTGTCCTGTCCCCCGATGTCGATAACCGTCCTGGCGGAGGGAAACAGGAATTTTGTTCCCCTTGCATGACAGACGATCTCAGGGAGGGTCTTGTTTGATGATTCAAATGATCTTCGACCATATCCTGTGGAAACAACATATCGCAGGGCACCCATTGATTTCCCCGCCTTCTCCAGTGCCAGGCCAAGGGCATCAGAACCGCTCTGGTGCCGATCATATGTGGTGTCTGTAAAAGAGAAGGCGACAATCTCTGCCTGTTCATCAATGATTGCCGCCTTTGATGTAACCGACCCTATGTCAACCCCGGCAAACATGGCGCACCTAAGCCTTTCGCATCTTGACGATTTCGCATATACTCTCAATCCTTGTTCTCAGGGCCTCAGGGCTGTAGTCCCTGTCGTCCCAGATATCCCCTTCAATATAGAATACCGGCCGGTCTGTGCGTTCTTCCACCATCCTGGCCAATAGTCTGTGATCACTTCCTATCCAGCGATCAAAATCAAAAAAGCCAAGGACCATCCCGTCAATCCCGTATGTCTCAAGCTTTTCGCATATGAGTTGAGCCCGATAACCCGTGTTGATGGTGGATGACCTCTTGAGCCAGGTCTCGGCCGCTGCTAGGTAAGGGTCGTCAAACCGGGGCGGCACCAACTGTTTTTTGGAAGGCACATAGATATCACCATAGGTCAGGCCCACTCCGTTTTCCTCAAACATCTTGGGTATCCACGGGAGCGTAACGGGCATAATAAAGGCCATCAGTTTGGGGGCCCCTTTGGGCAGCATCCCTTCCTTATTGGCGACTCTTTCCTTCACCTCTTTGAGTGTAATATCCAAGGCTTCCTCCATGCGCTCAAAGCCGGTATTGAAAGGCGCTGTCAGGGGCATAAAAAAAAGGCCACCAATCTCTCCGCTCAAGGGCTGGGGGTCGGAGGCCTGCAATCGATACAACTCTGCCAGTTTGTTATAGTAGCGCTGCCAAATCTCGGTCACTTCCGAGATCTTATCTTCCGGAACCCTGATACCGGTCGTCTCTTGGACAAATTCAAATCCGTCCTTCATTTGGGCCGCCAGATATTCCACCCTGTCATCGACCTCGTCTTCTACAGTACCAAGAGGCTGGTCGTGAGGTATTCGGGTTATATATGTCTTCCAGGTGGGATCATGGTAGAGCCGGATGAATTCGTCGGTCTTGGGCCCCTCATCGCAGACAAACCCCCATATCCAGTTCACATCAGGAGGGGGAATAATGCCTAATCTGCGTGCTGCATATCTTGTCTTGTTCAGGGCACAGTGACGGCACCCGTACGGGATTCCCGACCTCTCAGCCTCTTCCAGGAATGGATTGAGCTTGTGAAATAGCCCGTTCATTACCACCGTCAAGAAGTAGTCTGGAAATGAGACATAGATATCGTCGGGTGCAGTCAATTTAAAAGCATAGTAGTAATGGGTAATTGCCGGCATGATCCCGTATACGATCTTTGTCCCCCGCTCTTTGTATTTGTTGGCGTTGGTCAGGTCAACGACCTCCCTGATGAGGCAACCCAACAGTTTCCTAACACCCTCTAAGTTCACGTCAAAATGGGTGGGAATCCACTCTTCTATGGCAAATCCGATATCTTCCTCGGTGAGCCCCAGGATCCCCGAGGCCGTTTGCCACTTGGGCAAATAGTCTCCAATTTCAGTCTCCTCAAAACCGGTCAATCTCAAAGACCTCTCATATATGTCGTTTCCCATTTTAGACCCCCTTTCTTGCTCTGATTGATTCGATAAAGCTCTCGACCCTGGTGGTCAGGGGCCCCATGGCCTCTCTTGAGTATTCGTATGAGCATTCGAGTTTTAGAAAGGGGACCTTTATCTCCTCCATTGACTTTGAAACAATGGAGCATTCCATATTGTATATCTCCTCAAAAGACAGCTGGTACCATATCACGCCGTCGATAGTGAAGTCTTCAATAAGCCCTTTGATAACCGAAACCCTCTTCTCCCAGGCCGGTTGAAATATGGATGGGGGTATACCCTCTTTGTAATAGGTTTTACCAAGGTTTTCCACGAGGTCCCCCCGGATCTTCACATCGAAAAGATATTGTCTCATTCCCTCATCCAGGAACTCGGAGACGATGACGCCTCCCAGGTCTTCGATCAGTCTGGGGACGACATAATCGCCCACACCCATTACATGACCCGCCAGAAGTACCCTTGGCGCTTCTTTGGAGAAAGGCCTTGGGCCCCGCTTCAACTCTTCGTATAGCTCGGTCAATCTCTCTATCAGGTTGTCCGGGTCGCAATAAAATGAATGGTGGTTGAGTCGAATAAAATCATAGCCCCCGATGGGTGGCGGCTGTTCCCGCCTCAGGAGATTGATCTTCCTCAAAAGACCTCTTATCGTGTTGACTGAGTCGGTGGATTCCCGCAGTCTCTGATCAGATATGCGATTACCGGTAATTTCCTCCAATCGTTCCTTGAGTCGAGCCAGGCCTCTGTAATAATACCGGGCAGAGAGTTCTTTTTCCCAATCAGATGGCACCCCAATTCTTGCGGTGGGAAGTCTAAAATACTCAAACAGGTCTGCTACCCTCTCCATATGGCAATCGCCGCACTGGGCCACAATCAGGTCCAGTAGGGGTACCACAGGGTCCATGCCCAGGAGGTGATATCCGATTTGGGCCCTTCCAAAAGGGCTCATGTAGCGGAGTGCATAGGGCAAGACCGCCTCAGGGGGTTCGGGTTCCCCTCCCCTGCAGATCAGATAGGGTATTGCCCCTGCTGCATAGATCAACTCTTCGGGAACAAATCTCCCAGTATAGCCAATGATCTTGGTCCCCTTTCCCTTCTCCTTTTTGAGTTGTTCCGGCCGTGACCGTGCCAATTCTGCCAGTTGTTTTATTACGTCCATTTGGTCCTCCAAATAAAAATTTTTACCCTTATAGACCAGCCTAATCACCTTTGTAAACCCCTTTACCTGGACCTTCCTTCAGCACTAACCACCTCTACATCTTCCCCTTCGCCTAACCGCGTCCCCGTTGCCTACGTAAGCTGGCCCAAATCGGTGCTTAGGGCTTGCGCAGAAATAAGTTCACATTTTCGCATCCCATCTTCGGGTCATCTTCGGCCGCACCTCAATCGCAAG
>CAZXCQ010000330.1:0-6197 GCA_964639275.1 uncultured Desulfobacteraceae bacterium
AGGTGATTTCTTTACGCTCTCTTACGGGCGAGTTATACGCCCGAAAAACGGAATCTCCATACCCCGGGTTTCAAACGGCTAAAGTGTTACGTCTTTTCAAAATTGACGGTTTCATAAAAAGTCAAAATGCTCTCTTTCCGTCATTCCGGCCCCGTATCCAATAGGGAATAAACTCCGGCCGGAATCCAGTGTTCTCAAGCACTCTTAAAACCCCTGGACCCCGTTACCGGATCTGGTCCGGCACAAGTTTCAACCCGGTGACGGCATTTTACGATTACCTCAAAATTGGAACAGAGACAGGGGAATGGGAGTTCGGAATTCCCATTCCCCTCGTTTCAAAGGGCTAAAGTGTTTTTATCTGATTATATCCAAAAATCGTTCCCAGTGCGGCCATGACCAGTAGATGATAAAGGCCTTTCCCTTTACCGAGCTTATGGGTACAAACCCCCAGAACCTGCTGTCATAGCTGTGGTTACGATTATCCCCCATGACAAAGAGATGCCCATCTGGAACGGTAACCGGGCCAAAATTGTCTTTTCCCACATGCGGACCAAAGCCGCTTTTCCGGTTTGAGTAAAAGCCGTTTTTGTCCTCATATTTCTTCCCGTTTATGTAGATCTTTTGCCCGATGATCTCTATGGTGTCACCAGGAAGACCGATTACCCGCTTTATGAAATCTTTACTCTTGTCCACGGGATAGATAAAGACAATTACATCGCCCCTCTCCGGTCTGCTGATGGGGATCAAGGTCGAATTCGTATAGGGGAGCTTGATACCGTAGAGAAATTTGTTGACCAGGATGTGGTCTCCAACCAGGAGCGTCGGCTCCATGGACCCGGAAGGGATCTTAAAGGCCTGAACCACAAAGGTCCGGATAAAGAGGGCAAGTACGATTGCAATGGCCGCTGCCTCCGTATATTCACGGAAAGCACCCTTTTTTTTTGTTTTTTTCCTAGAGAACAGAATACCCAAAAAAAACCTCCTGAAAATGATTTGTCCGGAATTTAATCCTTCGTACCCGGATTTGTAAAGGAATTTCTGCCACCCCATAACATCAACCGGAACGGTCTTCTTTTGCGATACCCGCTAGCCACAACAGGTTGTGGCAGCGAGACCGTCTTGGCACTATATGTGTATAAATTATATTAATTTTAATCATTTTATAATAAATGGTTGAAAATCAGGTCAGCCTGTGATATACTTTTTTATAGTTGATATTTGCGTAAAAACCTATCAATAAAGCTGCGTTTTCTCGCAGAGACGCCAAGAACGCGAAAAACATATCATTTAATATCACTAACTTAACTTTGCGGCTTTGCGTGAGATACTGGGTTTTGCGAATTCATCAAGGTTACCATTGGGACACGGCAATGGGGGTTCGGAGTTCCCATTCCCCTTGTTTCAAAGGGCCAAAGTGTTACGCTGGGACGTGATTCCCAAATTCGTAACCGCCTGTAAAAAGGTCTTTTTGCAGGCGCATCATTCATGTATCTCAGAGTAGTTCCAGGATTAGTTGCAGTAAGTAGGGGCAAACCCGCCGAAAGGCGGCGACGCAAAACCACGGATCTAAAGCCCAAGAGCCATGATCGCCGGGTTGCCGACTGCCAGGTTCGATCATGCCTTTTGGCTGTGGATGCCAAAAGGCATTTTTTTTGCCACGGGTAATCCCTGGTGTCCAGGGAAGGTCTTGTTGAAGCAGATTGCTGGAGTTCGTCAACCAGGAGGTGGAGGGCAAATTGGGCCGGAATAATTTAAGAAAGACCAGAGAGGCGCTCCTGATAAGCAAAGCAGAGCTTGCCAGAAAGACAGGACTTTCACCCCTGACCATCGACAGGGTTGAAAAGGGAATGAGCTGTCGGATGGAGACCAAGCGAAAGATCATACTGGCGCTTGGATTTGACCTCTCCGAGAAACACAAGGTTTTCCCAGAACTCTGAAAGTATCATCTATGGCCTCTGCCAAAAAAAGCCAATTGGTTGGACTGGATATTGGCGCCCACTCCGTCAAGCTGGTGGAGCTGGATCTTGACAAGCGGGGAAGGCTCCTCAGGAATTTTGGAGTAATCGGGCTGCCCCAGGGAGCGATTGTCGAAGGGGTCATAAAAAAGATGGAGCCAATATCCTCTGCAATAAAGGGCCTCTTTGGAAACCTGAAGGTAAAAAACAGCAACGTGGCAACCTCTCTTTCCGGGTACTCGGTGATAGCCAAAAGGCTGGCGTTTGGCCAAAGGGATGCAAAGGAGATAGAGGCAAGGATCAGGGAAGAGGCCGAAAAACATATACCTTTTGACATCAATGAGGTGAACCTCGATTTTGATATCCTTTCTATTGAAGAGGAGTTTCCTGAAGACCAATCCGTAGAGCCAGTACCCCTTGAGGGCAAAGAAGGGGAAACAGGGCAGACGAGCATCATGCTGGTGGCAGCAAGAAAGGACATCGTTGTTGACTACGTCAATTTGGTGCAATCGGCGGGTCTCAACCTTCAGGTATTGGATGTTGATGCATTTGCCCTTCAAAATGCCGTAGAGTTAAATGCCCTGGACGCCAAAGGCCATTTTGCCATCATCGACGTTGGGGCACAGAAATTGGGAATAAATGCCGTCAAAAATGGGGTTTCCATATTTTCCAGACACTCGTCATACGGGGGGAATTATATCACAGAGGCGATAATGTCCGAATTTGGTGTGGGCTTTGAAGAGGCCGAAAACATCAAGCTGGGTGGGCTGGAGTTGGGCGACAAAAGGGACGGTCTCAAGAGGATCTTTACACTCGAAGTTTCATCCTGGGTCCGTGAGATCGGACGAGCCCTCGCCTTTGTGGGCAGCACCTATCGCGATGAGAAGCTGGAGAAAATTATGGTTACCGGAGGCTCATGCAGGATCCCCGGCTTTCAAAAACATCTGGCGTCGGAGTTAGGAATACCGGTTGAGGAGTTCAACCCCTTTAGGAATATCGTGGTGCAAAGAGACCGCTTTGACCCCAACTACCTGGACCATATGGCGCCCCAGGCGGGTGTTGCCCTTGGTCTGGCCTTAAGAAGCATTGGAGACAAATGATCAAGATCAATCTGTTGCCTTTCAGGGCAACCCGAAAAAGGGCGGATATACGCAAACAGGTCAGTATCTTTTTCCTGTCGATCATTTTTCTTTTCACGCTGATGGCATACTTTACCTTGAGTCTAAGCAGTCAGCTGGCCGCCTCCAGGTCACAGGAGGACCAGCTCCGGAAGGAACTCTCCAAATATTTCAAGATCACCGGAAAGATAAACGAGCTCAGAAAAAAGACAGAGGAAGCCCGTTCCAAGCTGCTCGTAATCCAAGGGCTTGAAGAGAAGAAGACCGGGCCGGTCCAGCTTCTTGACCAAATCGCCATGGCGGTCCCGAGGGACAAATTGTGGCTTCGCTCTCTTGACGAAAACAACGGTCTCTTGACCCTGGAGGGCTCGGCCATGGATAACAACACTGTGGCACTTTTTATGACCAATCTGGAAAAGACAGATCTCATAAAGTCGGTTGACCTCAAGAGCACCCGGCTTAACCACCTAAAAGAATATAAGGCGGATGTCGCCGATTTTGTCCTGACCTGCAAGACCTCTTCCTTCAAGGAGGAGAAACCCGAGCCGCAAACCAAGGGGCCCCCCAGTAGGAGGCGCTAAATGACGCCGATCAAGGGCATCAACTGGCGAAATGCAGTCAGCTCTGTCGCGGAAAAGGCCGAGAGGCTCAAGATGTCGCAGAGGATACTGATCTTTGTCCTGACCCTTGTCCTGCTGGCCGGCGCCTTCTTCTCCCTCTTCTATCTCCCAAAGACCACTGCGATCGCACAGACAAACGAAGAGATCTCAAATCTTGAAAGACGGGTTATGGCAGCAAAGGCAAGGGCAAAAAACCTGGCCAAATTGGAGGCCGAGCACCAGCAGGCCACGGCCCAATTGAAGGAGGCCGAAAAGCTCTTGCCAGACAGGCGGGAGATACCCAGCCTCCTAAGGAATATCACCGCCCTGGGGAAGGAATCCCGGCTCGAATTTCCGCTTTTTAGCCCGCAGGGTGAAAGACCGCAGGATTTCTATATGGAGATCCCGGTCAGTATCGAATTGAGCGGGAAGTACCATGATGTGGCCGCCTTTTTTGACAAGGTGGGGCGTATGGACCGGATCGTCAATATCTGTGGGATCTCCATGAGACCTCAAAAAGAGATGTCAACCACCCTGGTGACAAAATGCACGGCCGTCACATACCGCTTTAAGAGCGAGGAGGAAAGAAAGGCCGGCGAGGAGAAAAAGAAGGGCAAGTAGGGACATGAGAACCAATCGCCGAACAACCTTTGTGGGGCTACTTCTCTTTGTCTTCCTCTTTGGGGTTGAGCCGGCTCATATCCGCTGTGGCGCTGCATCCAGGACGCCACTTCCCCCTCCTCCTTATGATCCCAAGGATAAACCGGACCCCTTTCTTTCCTATCTGGTCAAGGCCCAGAAGGCCCTGAGCAGGCTGGAGGCGGAAAAGCAGCGCAAACTGGAAGAGGAACAGGAAAGGGCGAGAAAAAGAAAGCTTGCCGCCGCAGAAAAACTCAAGGCCCTCAGAAGAGCCAGGACCGATTTGCAAAAACTCGACCTCTCACAACTGACCTTGACGGCCATTATCAAGGCCAAAGACCGCGCCTGGGCCATGGTTCGCGATAAGGCGGGCAGGGGATACATCCTGAAGAAAGGGACCTTGATCGGAAAAAACGGCGGCGTGGTGGACCAGGTGGTATGGCAGGCCGAGAAGTCCCTCTTTGGGAAGCGATATGTTCGAAAGGTCATCATCAAAGAGCCCTATTTATATAAGGAGGAATATATCAGGTACAAATCGATCGAGATGGAAATGGCGGAAAAGGAGTATAAGTAGTGTTTAAAATGCCTAAACTTTAAGGGAGAATAAATGAATCGATCACTCAGGGTATTGCCATACATCTTTTTCCTGATACTCATTTTCGGCTGTCAGACCGCAAAAAGGCAGGACGCCCCCCCTCGCCATGGCGACAGTTTTGATGGATTTGTTTCCTCCCTTCTAAAGGAAGTCGCCACCAGTCACTTTGATCAGGAGAGAAAACCGGTCATCAAGGTGGCTGTCTTTGATTTTACCGACCAGAAGGGGGATATCACCGCGGGCTCCCTCTATCTTACCAACCGGGTGAGGCTGGCCTTTGGCCATGGCGTCCAATTTGACCTTCTCAAGCTTGAGGAACTCTCAAAAAAATCCATCATCAGCGCAGAGGTTTTTGATAAAGATCCCCGGCTAAGAGATCGGCTGGTGACCCACCTAAAGGCCGACTTTTACCTCTTTGGGGAGATTTGGACCGACGACCCGTCCCTCTTTGTCTGCAAGGTCAGGGCATGGGAAATCGCCAGACCCTCCAAAGACCCCGGAAAGATAGAACCCGCAAAGCTGGAGATGCCCCAGTTCTCATGGAAACCGGATCTGACAGAGTCGGGATACGCCTTTTTCAGGGAGATCCTGGTGAGTGCCGCAGGGCAAACGACCCAATCGCTGGAGGCTGTCAACCTGGCCGATGTCATCTTTTTGACCCAGCCCATGTGCGACGATCTCAATCTCTCCTGGCAGGTGAAATCCGACGGCATGATATATGATCGCAGAAAGGAGAGGGAGGCAGGATCTCTCCGGGACCGAACCGGACAGGTCATGCAGAGCCGCGTCAAGAGCCCCGAGGCCCTAAGAGAGCTCAGTTTTGTCATCAAGAACTTTGATCTGGTGATCAAGGAGAGCGGGGGCACGGCCTCTGAACTGGAATCCTATATCCTTCCGCCGGCAAGCGATTACTATTTTGTGACATACCGCCAGGGACAGGAGGAATGGGGGCTCCGTTTTATGTATCTGTGGAGCACCCAGGGGAGGAGTCAAAGGCCCTCGGCCTGGGAGAGCGGAAAGGGGTGGCAGTTCTATGTGGCCGAAGGAGACTGGTCGTTCAAGATGCCGGTGGGGGTTCATACCGCCACGGCCACCCTAAAACCGGTGGCCGAAACCGAATTCGGGACCAAGCTTCCCAGGTCGGAGTTTGTGACCAAGTTCAAGTTCTCTGTAAAACCCGGGCTCAACATATACGTGGTCAACTATGTCTATCGAAGGGACAGACCCGAGATCTTTGTCAGAAGACTCGATATCGTGGACACCAAAGACGAAAAAGGCCGGGGCATAAAGA
>CAZXCQ010000331.1:0-6157 GCA_964639275.1 uncultured Desulfobacteraceae bacterium
GTTTAACTATATCGTCGTTTCTGTAAACGGAAAATCCCACGAGGTCTTTTCAGGAGAAACCCTCGCCCTTCATCCAAAGGATAAGATCAAAATCCTCAGGTTATCTACAAGCCTCTTTCTTGACATCGGCGTTCGCAGGGTCAAGATTCTCAAGGTCTCGACGGGTATCCTCTTTAATCTCGGTTTTCGATTGGTGTCGGAGCATTTGGACGTGAATGCCCTCAGATATAAAGAAATGGCCGTCTCGACCCTGCTGCCAGACGAAAAGGTCTTTGATCATTACCGGTTTAGGATTCAGATAAAATATCACAACCAGGATCTGGGGTATATGATCTGGGAAGTAGGACCCCGGGCAGATGACTGGCTGAACAAGGCCAGCAGGACCATTAACGAGGAACAGAGGATAGCCGTCCTCAGACGCGCACTTGAGATGTTTCCCAAGAATATGGAGCTGGAAAGGAGGCTCCTTCATGAATACAAATCTATCGGTCGTCTGGACAAGGCCATAGAGATGCTTGAACAGATGGCCCGAACAAGACAAGACAAAAAGACCCTTGTCGAACTCCTGGAGATCTATACCGCCACCCAGGCAAAGGATGGCATGATTTCGGTCCTGGAACGGCTTGTCATGCTGGAACCCACGGACCTTGAGGCGCGGCTACAACTCGCAGAGCTCCTGGAGAAGGAAGGAAAACTGGGGGAGGCCGCCAAGGAATATGAGGCCTTGGTCAAACAGATACGTGAAAAGGACAGGCCGCCGATCTACCAACGTCTTGGATATCTCTACTCAAAGACAGGTCAACTGGAGAGGGCCATTTCCAATTATCTGGCCGTCGCAGAAAGGGAGAAGGCGGATGCGGATCTCTATTATAATCTCTCTTTTCTCTATGAAAAGACGGGTCAAAGGAAAAAGGCAGAGGAGTATCTAAAAAAGGCGGTGGCATTGAGATCAGAGGATCTGGAAGGCCGTATGAAGCTGGCCAGGAGGCTGATCGCCGAGGGGAGAGCCGGGGAGGCGGAAAGATACCTGACCGAAACCCTAAAGGAAAAACCAAGCTCCCTCGATGCCCTTTTGTTGTTGGCCAAGGTCTTTGAAAGGCTCGGCAATAGGGAAAAGCTAAAAGGGGTTTACAAGCGGATCCTTTCTCTGGACCCAAATAACGAGACGGTCGTATACAATATGGGTATTCTCGAATATGAGGATGGGAACCTAAATGAATCTTTGGCCTATCTGGCAAATTACATCAAATTGCACCCAAAGGAGGCAGCGGTCAGGGAGATCCTGTTTGATATCTACTTGAGGCAGAGGGATTCCAAGATGGCCTTCAGACAGGCACAGATCCTCGTCGAAATCAAACCAAAGGAGCTGGACCTCTACGATTATATCTTTGAGTATCTAAAGAACCAGAACGATTATGAGCAGATGATACCGATTATGGAAAAGGGGGTTCAAGAAAATCCCAAACAGATCGCCCTCAGGGAGTACCTTACGGTGGCGTACCTCAAGACCGGCAAAGAGGACCTGGCGGTCGAGCAGCTTGAGGAGATGCATAAACTCAGGCCAAAAGACATTGACCTGTTGCTCAATCTGGCAAGGCTCCAAGAGAAGCGTAACCAGCGCGGGGCAGCCCTAAAGACCTATAAAAAGATCCTTGAACTGTCGCCAGACCAAGAGGAGGCCTCAGAGGCATACTTGAGGTTGCGGTTCAAGGGGGTTCAGAGTGAACGCACAGAGTAGAAAGCCCCATTTTGACGTTGCGGCAGGGCTGGTCTGGGACAAGGGAAGGGTCCTGATCGCAAAACGGCCCAAAGGGAGCCACCTGGAAGGGTTGTGGGAATTCCCGGGGGGTAAGAGGGAAAGGGATGAAGGCCTAAAAGATTGCCTGGTCAGGGAGATGGAGGAGGAACTGGGTCTCATGGTCAGGGCAGAAGAGCCCTTGATAACGGTTCATCATGAATACCCCACCAAGATAATCTCACTCCATGTCTTTAGATGTACCCGTCTTGGGGGCGAGGCGAGGGCATTACAATGCCCGGAGGTCAGATGGGTCGATCCGAAAGATCTTGGCAGGTTTTCCTTTCCCCCGCCGGACATGAAGGTAATCGAGGTTCTTATGCCCGTCCAAGCGCGTCTATCTCCTTTTGAATCTTTTTCCTGAGGGCGGGGTTATTGCCCGATAATTCCCTAGCCTTTTCGAAATGAAACCTCGCCTTTTGGGTCTGCCCCAGTCTGTTAAAGTAGAGGCCAAAATAGTAGTGGGCAAGTGCCAGGTTTTTTTGCCTCCCGTATGAAATGCCCAGGTGATAATAGACCTCATCTTTCACAGGCCCCAAAGCGACCAGTCTCTCAAATAGGCGGATGGCCTCCGGGTACTCTCCCATGTTCTCATAAGATATCCCAAGTAGATACTGGGTGGCCTTGTCCTCTTCATCAAGCTTGAGGGCCTTTTGAAGGACAACGAGGGCCTCTTTGTCTTGCCCGCTCATCTGGTAGGCCTCCCCAAGGGTCCTCAATATTGGGATAAATTCGGGTCTCCCTTCCTGTGCCTGTTTTAGCTCCCGGATTGCCTTTCTGTATTCCGAATCCCTCATATAGACGATGCCAAGGCCATAATGGGGCAGAAAAGAATCAGGGGTCTTTCCCAGTTGTCTCAGAAATACGCTTTCTGCATCCTCGGGCGTCATGCACCTTGCCGTTACTACGGTCTTAAAAATTGGGAAAAGACGTCTGAGTTGCTTGGCTTCGTCCTTAGGGGGGCCGGGGGTGTAGCTGGCCAGCATGGCATCGAGGTTGGCCATCCTTTCGGGGCCGGTGGGGTGGCTCAGGAGGTACGCGGGGATCTTGTCAGTACCAAACCAGCTCCCCTTTTCGATCTTTTTGAGTGCGCCGATCATCCCGGCAGGGTCAAGACCTGCCGGACGCATATACTTGAAGCTCAATTGATCGGCCTGACGCTCGTCCTCCCGGCTATAATGGAGCTGCGCCTGAATCCCTGCGGCCACAGACCCGACCATGAGGGCTCCCCCTGCCTCACCACCGACGAGGACTGCGGCTAGGGCCCCCGCCAGTTGGGCGAGTCCGATCTTTTTGGCCTGTTCTATCCGATTGGCCAGGTGTCTCGCAGAGATATGGCCGATTTCATGGCACATCACCGCTGCCAGCTCGTCCACCGTGTCCATGACCTCTATTAGACCCGAAAAGACAAAGATGTGTCCCCCTGGACCCGCAAATGCATTAATGTTGTTTCCCTTGATGATATAGAAGTGAAAAGGGAAGCTTTTTGTCTCTACCGGCAAGATCAGATACTGGCCCAGATAATTGATGAACCCCTCGGCAAAGGGGTCATCGAGTAACTCGAAATTGCCCCGTACCTGGGCCAGGAGCTCTTGCCCCATGGCTTTTTCGTCCTCAATCGAAAGGGCAAAGGCCCGGGCGGCAAAAAAATTGAGTGGGCAAACCAATAGAGACAGGGCAATTATCAGAAACACCATCTCCTTTTGGAAAAGGACCTTTGTCTTCATAGTCTATGCTCCCCCCTTCTCATGATCCTCTATGCTGAGCCTTGGTGCCTCATACCAGAGGCCTTCCAGGTCATAGAATTCCCTGACCGGTTGATAAAAGAGATGGATGACGACGTCACCGTAATCCAGTAGCACCCAGTGCCCTTCCCGGCCCCCTTCTATCCCGTAAGCCCTAAAGCCTGCATCCCGCATCTTCTGCTGGACATGGCCCGAGATGGCCTGGACCTGCCTGGATGAGTTTCCGCTGGCAATCACAAAGTAGTCTGTGACGGAGGACAGCTTTCCCACCTCCAGCAGGATCGGATCAATGGCCTTTCTCTCCATGATAAGCCTCAGGCAAAATCTTGCTTTATCGATCGCTTGCATGATTCTTGTAGAGTCTGTTTTTTGTGATATAATTCCTTACGGGTTCCGGCACCAGGAAGCGGATCGATTTTCCCTCAGCGACTAACCTCCTGATGCGTGTCGAAGATATACCCATCAGCGTGGTCTTCATTAGTGTTATCCTGTTGCCTGAGGGGCCAGTGAAGACGTGAGGCCGATCGGTTTTTCCAACATCAATGCCCAGGTCCTGGACAAGCGCCTCAAAGCCGTCCGGTTGAAACCCCGCCCTTTGAATGATGACAAAGTGGGCGTAGTCAAAGAGACCCCGGTAGTCTTTCCATGTCTTGATTTCAAGAAAGGCGTCCGTGCCCAAGACAAAAAAGAGCTCAGTCCCCGGACTAAAGGTCTTACGGAACTCTTTGAGTGTCTCAATGGAATATGAGAGGCCGGGTCGTCTGTTTTCCACGTCAAGGGCCTCAAGGAGCCGGGAGTCTCCCGCCGCCAGCTGAGCCATGTTTAGCCGGTGTTGGAAGGAGGCGAGCGGTTCGTGGGTCCTGTGAGGCGGTGAGGCAGAGGGGATCAAGTACACCTTTTTGAGGTCGAGGTCCTGGCCAATTTCTTCTGCCGTGCGCAGGTGGCCCAGGTGAATCGGGTCAAAGGTCCCGCCCAAAATACCCAGTCTCAAGATAACCCCCTTAGCCCCTGGTCTGTCCCTGTCCGTAGACAATAAACTTCGTGGTTGTCAACTCCTCCAGTCCCATTGGGCCAAAGGCATGGAGCTTCGAGGTGTTGATCCCGATTTCTGCCCCAAGCCCCAACTGGTTCCCATCATTGAACCGGGTGGAGGCATTGACGAGGACCACCGAAGAATCGACTTCAGACAAAAAACGGTTGGCCCTGGTATAGTCGTTGGTAATGATGGCCTCGGTATGGTTCGAGCCATATCTTTCCAGATGGTCGAGGGCCTCATCCATGCCTGAGACGACCCTGACTGCGAGGATAAGGTCCAAGAATTCGGCCGGCCAGTCCGAGTCTTGCGCCCGTCTTGCACCCGGGACCAGTTCCACGGTCTTGGGACACCCCCTGATCTCGACGCCTGCTTCCTCCAGACGTCTTGACATGGCGGGAAGGAAGTTGCGGGCAACCGCCTGGTGAACCAGGAGCGTCTCCATGGCATTGCACACCCCTGGCCTCTGGACCTTGGCATTGAGACATACCTCTTCTGCCATTTGAAGATCCGCGAATTCATCCACATAGATATGACACACCCCCTTGTAGTGTCTCAATACGGGAATTCGAGAATGGGATGTCACAAGACGTATGAGGTCTTCCCCGCCCCTGGGAATAATGACATCGATGTACTCGTCCAGGCTGATCAGGGTCTTCACAGCCCCCCTATTGGTGGTGGGTACCACCTGGATGGCCTTTGGGGGAAGACCGGTCTCCTCAAGCGATTGCCGGAGAATTTCCCCAAGGACAATATTTGAATGGATTGCCTCTGATCCGCCCTTGAGGATTACGGCATTACCCGACTTAAGGCACAGACCGGCGGCATCGATAGTCACGTTGGGGCGTGACTCATAAATAAATCCGATGACGCCAAGCGGTATCCGCACCCGCCCCACAAGGAGACCATTGGGCCTCTTCCACATACCGGTGACCTGGCCCACGGGGTCTGGCAGGTTGGCAACTTCCCTCAGGCCTTCGGCCATTTCTTCTATGACCTTTTCATCCAGTCTCAGACGATCCATCATGGCCGGAGGTAACCCTGCCCCTTTTGCATCGGAGAGGTCCCTTCGATTCTCCTCTATGATCTCCTCCCCCCTTTCTATAAGTTTTTCCGCCATTAAAAAGAGGGCAGTGTCTTTCTTTGTCCTCCCCACTCTTCTCAACTCCCTGGAGGCGTCTCTTGCCCCTTTGGCCATGTCTTCAATCATATTTGTCAGAGACATATCCCCTCCCCCTCCTCCATCTGTTCTGTCAGGACGAGGTTGTCCCGGTGGATCACTTCATCTTCATGTCTAAAGCCCAATCTTGACTCTATTTCGGTACTCTTTGCGCCCATGATCTTCTTGATATCACCGGAATGGTAATTGACCATCCCCACGGCGATGTCCTCACCTGATTCATTTGTCAACAGCACCGAATTGCCCAGGCTGAACCTGCCCTCCACATCCACAATGCCCGATGGCAGCAGACTCTTGCCGTGGTTCATGATGGCGACTTGCGCCCCACGGTCGATGATGATTCTCCCTTTGGGTGATTTGGTGAAGGCTATCCAGTGCTTTCGGCTGCAAATGGGCACCTTCCG
>CAZXCQ010000332.1:0-6051 GCA_964639275.1 uncultured Desulfobacteraceae bacterium
GAGCCGGCGAGACACTTTGCGTCAACCTCTCCAGCAGGTGCCCCGAGGCAAAACAATGCAACGCTGCGGTGCTCCTTTTCTGCGAACGATAGAATCCATAGGCCAGGACGACGCAGGCGATCCCGCCGACAGCTAACCATATTGGGTGTGCGAATTGCATTTTACTATCCTTTCCTTTTCTCTATTCCGGGTTACGTGTTGCAAAACTGCCAAAGGTTATGGGCCCGGATTCACGGCAACCGACGAAAACGGGTGTGGGCCAGTGTCAGTTCAATTCCCAGGAAGAGGAGTGCCGGGATCACGAGCCAGGAAAACATCTCGTTGCGATGCTCAAACTTCTTTATCTTCCGGGTGGTCTTTTCCAACTTGTTGATCTCATCGTAGATCTTCCCGAGAGAGTGTGTATCGGTGGCGCGGTAGTACTGGGCCCCTGTCATCCGGGCGACCTTTTCCAGGGTATCCTCATCGATATCGACCCTGGCCATAACCATCTTCTGATTCCCAAACTGGTCGGTGACCGGTACCGGGACTTCGCCCCGTGAGCCGGCGCCGATGGTATAGACCTTGATTCCCAAGGCCTCCGCGGCCTCGGCAGCCGTAAGGGGTGAGACCTTACCCGCATTGTTCATCCCGTCGGTCAAGAGGATAGCGATCTTGGATTTGGCCTTTTGGTCTCTCAGCCGGTTGACGCCAGAGGCGATGGCCGACCCAATGGCTGTGCCGTCTTCCAGCATCCCCGTGTTTATGGTTTCCAGTCTCTGCTGTAGCCAGTGATGATCAAGTGTCAATGGGCTGACCAGGTATGGCTGTGCAGAAAATGCGATCAGGCCGATACGGTCATTGGGACGTTCGTCAATAAATCTTGCTACCACCTTCTTGACCACATCGATGCGGTTTGTCGGGTTACCGTTGATCGTAAAGTCAAGCGCCTCCATGGACCCCGAGACATCCACTGCCAGCAAGATGTCTATCCCGCTTGCCTCCACCTCAGTGGTGCCATGGACGATCTGGGGTTGTGCAAGGGCAAGGATCAACAGACCCAGGGCGAGAGCGCGCAAGGTGCCCAGCCACTTGCCGGCCCTTGATTTGCGCGCCCCGGCCAGGCCCTTGGCCGTCTGTGCCGTTGAATAGCGCACCGCACATGCCAGGCCCCTTTTCCCTCGCACAAAGGCCAGGAGCGGCACCAGGGCCAGCAGCCATAAGAGTTCGGGATGATTGAATTGAATCATGATCCACCTCCTGTCACCAGGGCGCTGCCGTCACTCAAGCCGACAGGGATTATTGTTTTCTTTGGGATCAACCCGTGATCCTTCGCCCAGAGTCTCCGGAGGAGCGACCGGTCTTTGAAATCCCCTTTGGCACCGAGGTCTTCCCAATCGGCCGCTGAGTTCTCAACGCTGGTCTCACCTTCCGGGCAGGGTATGGTCTTTTCAACAAATTCCCACGCGCTCCGGTGCATTGCCTTCATCTGATCCACAGAGAGGTTATAACGGGCGAATTTTGCCAGGTCGCAGTGGCCCAGGAAGTCCTCCAGCACTTCGCTATACTCGCTTAATGTCGCGGGTCTGTCAGTGGCCAGACGACGCATAAACTCCTCTGTGGTGTGACGGGTAATTTCCAGATGAAAGCGGTCCTCGATGTAGGTCCGAATCGCACCGGAAACCGCCACGGAAAACTCGTTTGCCTTTTCAGGACGCATCAGGGCCCTGGCCTTTTCCAACCGCTCAAATGCGATCTCGTGGGGACTTTTTGTCCTGAATGCCCTGCCATTTCGTATCCACCGCCAGACGGCCCAGGCAATCAACAACAAGAGACATCCCGCTCCGGCATAGCACGCCCACAACCAGGGATAAGGTATGCTGATAGGCCCCTGTATATCCCGGATATCGTTTTCTATGGCCGGTGGGGGCGTCGCTCCGGTTCCTGTGGGAGGTGATGCCTGAACCCCCTGAGGTACCCCGGCCACCTGGCCAATTTTGTTTTGAAACGCGTTGAGGGGCGGTGCTGGGTTATCCTTTGCGGCCACGGCCACGTTTGCCCAAAAAAGAAGGGGTAATCCGGCCGCGGCGACTATGGCGATCTTGACTAGACGTTTCATCAGTGTCTTCTCCTTTCCCGCGAACTAAAGAAAGTGAGCAATACGGGTAGATAGGGCTTGTCCGTAGAGAGCTCCAGGAGATCCACGCCGGCTGAACGGACGGCCCTCTGGAGTTCGTGACGGCGCTTGAAGGCGAGCTGCGAAAAGCCTTCCCTGATGTCGGCGCGTCTTGTATCCAGCTCGACCTGCTCGCCCGTCTCGGAGTCCTCGATGGTGAGGAGACCGATATCTGGCAATTCCCACTCCCTCGGGTCGTTTACCGAAACGGCGACCAGATCGTGGTGCCGGTTGGTTATCTGGAGCTTTGGCCGCAACCCGTCAAGGGAGTCTTCAAAGTCGCCGGGTAGACAAAAGTCAGAGATCAGGAAGGTAACAGCGCGGCGCCGAATCACCTGGTTTGTAAAATCCAGGGCCTTGACGAGGTCCGTATTCTTTCCTTCAGGCTGGAAAAAGAGGATCTCACGGATCACCCGCAGGATATGGGACCTCCCTTTCCCCGGCGGTATGTAGAGTTCCGCATCGTCGGTAAAGAGGATCAACCCCACCTTGTCGTTGTTGCGCACCGCAGAAAATGCCAGCACGCTCCCGAGTTCTGCCATCATCTCGCGTTTGCTCTGGGCAGCAGAACCAAACTCGCCCGAGGCACTGATGTCGATAATGAGCATAATGGTCAGCTCACGTTCCTCGGTGAACTTTTTTACAAAGGTGCGGCCCGTACGCGCGGTCACGTTCCAATCAATGGTCCGGACGTCATCACCGGGCACATACTCGCGCACCTCTTCAAAGTCCATACCACACCCTTTGAATACCGAGTGGTAGTGGCCGGAGAGGGTATCATCCACCAGACGGTTGGTTTTGATTTCTACCTGTCGGACCTTTTCAAGAATTTCACTGCTTATGAGGGCATCCATGTCTCTTGTTCCTCGCTTTCTCCAGCATTCTATTTATTTATGTTACATCCACCGGCCGGGATGATTATAGCGGGTTATGGGACCGGGATTGTGTCCATGATCTTTCGAACAATATCCTCGCTCCTCAACGCCTCGGCCTCTGCCTCGTAGGTGATCCCGATACGGTGTCTGAGCACATCCATGGCAATGGATTTTACGTCCTCTGGCGTGACATAGCCGCGACCCCGCAGGAAGGCCATGGATTTGCTGGCCATCTTTAGGTTGATGGTGGCCCTGGGAGAAGAGGCGTTCTGGATATACGGCCTGAGGTCAAGGTTATAGGACTCAGGATCGCGGGTCGCATAGACGAGAGAGACGATGTAGTTCTTGACCTTTTCATCCATATAGATGGTATTTACCACCTGACGTGCCCAGATGATGTCTTCTACCTTTACGACCGGGTTTACCTTAACCGGGGGCCCTGTGGTGTCAACGGCGTCAAGGATGATCCGCTCTTCCGATGCCGAAGGGTAGGTTATGACCACCTTGAGCATAAAACGGTCTATCTGGGCCTCGGGCAGGGGGTAGGTGCCTTCCTGCTCGATGGGGTTTTGGGTGGCCATCACCAGGAATGGAGAGGGCAGGGGATAGGTCTTTTCCCCGATGGTTACCTGCCGTTCCTGCATGGCCTCGAGCAACGCGCTCTGGACCTTGGCCGGGGCCCGGTTGATTTCGTCAGCAAGGATCAGATTGGTAAAGACCGGGCCATGTTTGACAACAAATGACACATCCTGCGGGTTGTAGATCTCTGTGCCGATGATATCGGCCGGCAACATATCGGGTGTAAACTGGATTCTCCGAAAACCGGTTTGGATGGCAGCGGCCAGGGTCTTCAGGGCCAATGTCTTTGCAAGGCCCGGCACCCCTTCAAGCAGGATATGACCATTTGAGAGAAGCCCCACAAGGAGTCGCTCGATTAGGTGTCTCTGACCGACGATCACCCGGCCCATTTCCTGCTCCAGGGGTCTCACCCAGGCAGATGCCTGTTGCACCGAGTCATTGATGGTTTGAATGCTGGTAAACTGAGGCCCGGTATGCATGGGCTCCATTCCCACTTCCCTTTGATGTCTTAGTGCTGTTTGAATCTCCATGACGTCTCCTTTCTTTTCTGATGGTGTAAAGTGTTTATTCTCTGACCTTTGGCGTGGAAAATAACACCTCACCCTTACCAGAACCTTTCTAAAGCATTACAATGTTGTAATGTAACTTCTCAAAAACCTGCGGTCGTTAATGGATTGTGGTGTGGCATGTGGAGGAAAAAAAGACCCCATCCCACACCTTCCCGATGTTTATTGAAACGTTACCTCGTGGTGGCGCTTTAAATCAGATTGCTCAGGTGTGTCGATGGGATGGGAGGGGTTTACTGGACGCTGTATATTTCAACCTTTTCGGTCTTTCCCCTTATGGCGGTTTTGCCCAGGGATACAAGATGAAAGTCCCGGGTCTTCAGGGATTGTTTTGTGGCATGACTGATAAGGATGTCTGTTTCAAACTGCTTATTGAGACTCTGTATCCTGGATGCGAGGTTTACGGCATCGCCCACCATTGCGTAGACCAGACGTTCCGGGCTCCCCACGCTACCGGCCAGGGCGGTTCCGGTGTGTATGCCTATTCCATGTCTTATGGGATCATGCCCCATTTGTTTCCGCCCCCTATTGAGGCCTTCAAGCCGCCTTCTCATATCCAGGGCGGCCAGGACCGCCATGTCAGGATGCCTGGGTTCGGGCACCGGTGCTCCAAAGACGGCCTCAATTTCATCACCGATATACTGCAGCACGATCCCGTTATGTTGCCTTATGGCCTGTTCCATTTCGGAAAAATAGGCGTTGAGGAATTTTACCACATCCTTCGGGTCCTTTTGTTCCACAAAGGGGGTATAGCCACGAAGATCACAGAAGAGGATGGTCACCTCGCTCAATTCTCCTTCAGGCGAGACCTCTCCCTTCAGGATCTTTTCGCTGACTTCGGGTGTGACATATTTGCCAAAGCTCAACTGGCATAGGTCTCTTTCCCTCAGTCCCTTGGTCATTTCATTTGTCTTGGCCGCTATCAGTCCGAACTCGTCATTACTGACGACCGGGACCTGCGTGTCGTATTCGCCTTGACTGATACGCTCCATGGCCCCCAGCTGAATATCAAGGATGCTCCTGAGATTGTGAGAAAATCGCCCCGAGATGACGAGGCTCAGCAAGAGCAGGACGGTAAAGGCAAAGAGGATTTCCTTGAATACCCCCCAGAATACGTCAGGTCCCATCTGATCCATATGGGTGAGGAGGAAATCGATGTCCACATAGACCATCAGGAGGATAGCCAGCACCATAAAAAGTATTGCGGTCACCATAAAGAAAAGCATCTTACGGCTTACAGACAGGACTTTTTGGGGAGCGGTGGTCACCTCTTTGACCCCGGATGTCTTGAGGAGGTCTATGATCCTTTTTTCAGTAGCCAGATAACTCAGCATGCCCCCGAAGATGCCAAAGCAAAGGCAGCCAAGGACTATCTTGATGGCAGTCAGGCCGGGGGCGCTGAAATATACCAGGTAGAGTGCTGCGATCAGACCCCCTGCTATAAGCCAACAGATCAGGTCGGCGGTGAACTCCCGCCATGGCAGCGAATAGACATCTTGCCTATGCCGACCAAGATCCTTTATCCCTTTGTGGGTTTTGTGATAGAGATAACCTCTGACCGGCAGGATCAATATCACCGGAACCAGGGTATTGACAGAGGCCTTAAGATACCCGAGGCCCTCCAGGAAGGGTCAGACCTGTGCGCCATATATGATAAGGATAAGCGAGAAAATGAAATAGGTTAAGATCACGCTGGTCATGGCCAACATCTCCATAAAAACTGGTCCTTGTTTTTCTAAAAACCACACCCATTCTCTTCCGTTTATACTTCCCCGGGGCCTTATGTTCAAGCAGATTCAAGACGATTGCTGCTAATCCTCTCGTAACATCTCAAAAAACAGGGGCAAAGGTGTGGCATGGGGGTCTTTTTTTCTTC
>CAZXCQ010000333.1:0-6018 GCA_964639275.1 uncultured Desulfobacteraceae bacterium
AAGCGCCCTTTTTTCTACCACTTTCAAATTCACACAAGATATTTTACACTACCCATATTAACCTCCAATCTGTTTAGTTTTTACTTCATTCCATCGCCTCTTGATCTCCGCGAGTTCCATGCATTTGAGAAGCAATCTATGTAGGTGGCGCTCGCTACTAAATCTGTCGCCACTGATTTTTTCAGGAAGGCTGCTTCGGAATGCGTCGAAGCAACCAAGTTTGATGTACCAACCTGCATTTAGTATATCGGAAATACTCGGAATTTTGCAATCCTCATCAAGGTTTTTGCGTAACTCAGCTGCCGGAACGTTTTCGATAAACAGCGGAACCATAGTATCAATGTTTGCAAGAAATTTCGCGTGGGAATATTGAATCCCTCTCTGAATGGATTCAATAGCTACTCTGGATATGAGATTTATCACTTTATCGGAAATGGCCTTAAGAGCAAGTGCTGAGGTCAAGCTGGTCGATATTGATTTATCGGACCTCTCCTCCGCCTTGGTTGTCCATAGTTCAAGGAGTTCCGAAAGCTTGGCGTGGTCCTTAAAGTCATAAGTTTTCTGGAGGTGCCTGCACATCAAACGAATTCGCAACCTTGGTGGTGGATGAGAATCTGACGAACCATCAAGCATTGCAACAGTTGAGAAAAAGTGTATAAAACCAAAGAAATAAGCAGGTCCGAGGATCGTAACAGCGAGTGCATCGCAACACAACTCAGCGACCCAGTTTTCTACGGTGCCGGTCGCGCTCTCGGTAAGCATTCTCCGAACTTCAATTTCCTCAAATGGAAACCGGATTGTCTCGCCCTTTTTGACATCCGTGCTTCTCTGTTCAGAGACTATCTTGTTAGCCCACGATTTGATCAGTGATATTGGTATTTTTACTTTCGGAAGTATCCTATCTGCGAGACCGTCCTGCTTGTAAAGCCCGTGGGCTGCCTCGTGAGCAAGAATTGAATTCAATAGTGCGTCATTCGCCTCAATGGGGGGCACATCGATTATATACAGCAATTTTGGCAAGTCGTCAGTCGCTGATAAAAATGAAGTCTCAGAAAAAATGCTTCGGATGTCTTCAGCGATCTCGATTATGGTGTAATTAAGTTTGTAGGCAGCCCTGAGAAGAACCTCCGCCTCCGGTAGCAGTTCCCTTACGAATCTTCGCAGTGGCAGTGCGATCTCTGCGCTTGTTTGGTTAATCTCAGCTCCTGAGAGGATACCAAGGTACTCAAACAGGAATGGCACAAGAGAGCAAGCACGATGAATCCTTAGTTCTTGCTCGTAGGGAGACAGCACGTTCAGATCTGAATTCTTAAGTTCAAAATTGAAGAATTCGAGGAGTGTCTTGTTTGCGCGGGACAGGAAGTTGAGAAGGGCTTTGCAGCCTTGGGGCGAAGCCCATAGCCTTGTGTCAAGCTTTGCAAGCTCGGCTTCCAGAGCGTGGCATCGCTCTTTCGCCGCTTCGAATTTGAGTCCGATTACTTGCCCAAGATTCCCCAAGCCATCTCACCTCGATTTTTCCACATTTTAGACAACTCACCAGAATGTTGCATCTCGGCGGTTGAATGGCTAACAAAAAAAGCTCGAAGCTTTTTGAGTCGGCGGTTTTCTGGGCGCTTCCCTGCGGCAAGTTCATCTGCGGTTTCCTTTAATTCTGTGAGATACGCAATGAAATCAGAGGATGCTGACAATATTTTCATCGCCCGAAGAGCCTGGCCGAACAAACTCGCGTGGTTAGCTGAGACACTGTTGAAAGATGGCTTCTCCATCCATTCGTAACCTGAGATAGCGTCACTCAGAAAGATTGACGTCTTCTCAAATAGTTCCTTATTTTCCTCAGGGATGGCCCTATTATTCTGCTGAACCTTAGCCAAAGCCAAGATGACACGATCAGCGAAAAGGCCATCCCGAAGTGACTTAGCCATTTCACCAAACCATCCTCCTGATCTCATAGAAACCTCCTTTCAATTTAAGCGTAATACGATTTGCCGAGTGCGAGCCTCATGTCTTCTAGACCCCTCCTCGGTAATAAAAGCGGGCTAAGAATATCATTTTTCTGATGCATTAAGATCAATATATTACAAGCCCGCTTGCCGCAAAATATATACCCAACCACGTGCTGCTCGTGGCGTTTAGGCCGCTCGACAGATAATAATAACTTGCTTTCTGTAATTCTGAATATGAACCATTCCTTTCTTATCTCACGTGTCAAGAGCAAATTAAGCACATCATATTGCCTAACAAAAAACCCCGCTCAACAAAAACCCAAGAATTTAATCTAATTGGTTGCGAAATTAAAGACAAGCGAGTAACCTTTTTTACTTGTAAGACAAGATAAAGCCAACCATAAAACCATAATATTCGTAAAGAAGACGTTGTTGATTATATTTATTTTCTTATCTTGCCTTGGGTGATGAAGTCTAAATGCCGCCCCCCTGAATGAAAAGCCCTCTTGTCTCCCACCGACATGAAAAAGAAAACCCCACTCTCAGGTAAGAGAAATGGGGCTTTGATTTCAAATCCATGGTTACCTCTTCGATTGGTTGACATATAAAACCAATTTATCGATAAATTTACATCTCTTATAAGCTTTGTCAAGGACTTTTTTATGTATGGTGATAGAGACTATGATATGATAAGAACTCCTTTTTTGGGGCTGGAGCATAGGGGATTTCTCCTTGTGTGTCAAAGGTAAAGTGGACGCATGGTGTGGTAGCCCTTCAATTTACCTGGAAATCGGATTGATGAGGGGAGGGCATTCAGAGATGGGAAAGGCAGATCTGAGGCCATATTTTCGTGGAAAGGATGACAGTTGCCTGAAAAAAGGTTATACTTCTGCCGTTAATTCGCCTCCTCATTTGAAAAATCAGGGGGGTGACTCCATCCAGAGATCCTGTTCGCGGATACCGAAATCGGGGCGGCCGTCTGTAATTTCATTTTTTATGCTATCGAGCAGCGATCGGACCTGTTCCAGCCTCCCGCCATCCAGTTCCCTGGCCTTGCGGGTGTAAAAACCCCTTTTGACCTCTGTTGCACGATCCGTGCATTCTCTATTGAGAAAATCGGAGATGGTCTCTCCGAATTCGCAGACTATCTTGCCCCCCATGATGAGATAGACCAGGCCCGCCTTTTCAAGGACATCGGCATCATAGAGTATCTTGGCCTCCAGGGTCTGCGGCAGTTCGGCCTTCCCCTTGTGAGCCCGGATGCAGTGACAGATAGCCTCGGTATGCGCCTGTTCATAACCGAAGTCTCCCAGCAATTCCTCTGCCAGGCGGGCGCCGGCCACATCGTGTCCCAGCCGTTTAAAGCCTGGGTCGGAAAACCCTATATCGTGTAACAGGACGCTGGGGATGAGGGTGCTGTAGTCCACCCCCTCTTCTTCAGCCGCTATCGACAGGGCCCGGTGGAGATCCCGCAAGACATGATAAAAGCTATGATGATGCCGGTTCTTCCTATTACAGAGACGACAGGCAGTCGTGTAAACAGTCAGGATTCTCGGGTCCTGCCGGACATGGTGATCGAGGGTATATTTCACGACGCGGTGCTTCCCCCTTTCCTCTCGCCCCTCAGTAACAGGTCCTCAAAGACAGACACAATCTCTGGCACAAACGGCGGGTCGTTTATATGGTGATCAAATTCATACAATGGAATCTCCGGTTTGAGCCTGGCCCGAAGGGTGTCAACAAAGGCCTGGTCCGCCTCTGTATCGCGGAAATGAAGCCCATCCCTGTTATAAAAAGAGAACCCGCCTCTTGGGATGGCCACGGTCACGGGGGCGTTGGCCTGATTCAGACGTTCGGCCATCACCTTTGCTAGCCGGGTCATCTGCGCCGCATTGACCCGGACCAGGGTGATATGGGGGTTATGGGGGACAGAAGGCTGGGTTCGATACGCCTCGGGTATCGTTTCCGGCTCGCGCAGGGTAATGACGTCGAGTCCCCCCGGGATCACGAGGCGTGGTACGCCCTTCAGACCCCCTGCCACAAGACGGTCGGAATCCCCTGCATGGATTCCTCCAAAGAGCTCATCAGTCAGCTCATGGGTGCTCAGGTCAAACAAGGCCTCCAAAACCCCCTCCACGGCCTGTTCCTCCATGGCCTTACCGCCTGTGCCGTTGCAGTGAAAGGCGAATACCTCGAAGCCCTTTTCCTCCAGCAGGGCCTTGATGGCCATTCCCGCAGGGGTGGTCTGTCCATAGATGGTGATCCCCACCTTTGGGCGGGGTCTTTCTCCCTCCACCAGTTCGACTTCGGCCATACCCACCACCGCGCCCGCGGCATTGGCCAGCACCCGCCTTGTGAGGGAATTGAGACCCAGGATATCGGCGACCGAATGCATGATGGTGAGATCCCTGGTGCCGGTATAGATGCCAAAGGGTGTCTGACCGGAGGCTACTGTTGAGACCATCACCTTTGGGACACCCAGGGGCAGGGCCCGCATGGCAAAGGTGCAGATCTCGGTCCCCTGGGCGCCGCCAAGGCCGATTACCCCGCGGATCCGGCCCTCCTCATAGATCCGTCTTAAGATACGGGCCGATCCCCTGGACATGGCCCGGATCCCCCGGTTACGGGTACCCTTCTCGGCGCTCCTGGACACCAGTTCCGCCCTTTGCTCTCCCCCCTCCCTGGCGATCTCATCAGCCAGGAAATCAGGGCGAGGGGCGGCCGGGTCTCTTCGGTCAAAAATCCCCGTGTCCAGGATCACCGTGCCATAGCCAGCATTCTCGATTTGCGACTTTACAAAGGCGGCCTCAGGTCCCTTTGTGTCGAGTGTGGCAATGATGGCAATGGCCTTGTCACGTTCCCGGTTCATCATGCGCCTTTTGGCCGGCGTTCTCGATTATGGAGTCTTGATCGATCCAGACCCCTACATGGGTCTGAAG
The DNA here is from genome assembly GCA_964639275.1 of uncultured Desulfobacteraceae bacterium. Lineage (GTDB taxonomy): Bacteria > Desulfobacterota > DSM-4660 > Desulfatiglandales > Desulfatiglandaceae > CAZXCQ01. The sequence goes on from CAZXCQ010000333.1 coordinate 4,883, forward strand.
GTCCTGTTCCAGTAATCCCGGTTTCTTACCTCCACCTTGATCTTCTTAACTTCCTCGATAAACTCGGCCATGATCTCGGCCTTCTTGTAGATGATCCGTTTGCCCTTTTCAGCGGATGCGGTAAAGGGGTTACCCGGCCTGCCGATCAGGCCGGTGTCGCTGTATTCCTGGTGATCCATGGGGACCCAGGCCACATCAAGGCCGTTCATCGTCAGATAGGGCGATCCATTTGCCTTGGTGAACTTGTCACTGACATCGGAAATCCACTTGGGCGGATGGGTCCAGTCCTTATCCGTCCGGTCCAGGTGGACGAGCTGTTTTCCGTACAATCGTTCAAAGTAGAGACATTCGGCGGTTTCAACCTCGCTCCCATGCCACCCCGGTGCCTCCTCGGGGGGGTTTTCCAGGATATCTGTGCCCTTAAAAAGACCGGGAACGGCCTCGGCGTCATTGCGGTAGCAACACACAAAGGCCCCCGTCTCATATCGCAGCGCCCTCAAGGCAGGGTCCACCGCCTTCATGTTGGAGGTATGACCGGTGGCAAATATCAGCTTATTAAACCCGTTGTGAATAAGAGACCGACCGATCTCATAGAGGATATTCTGATAGGTGGCCGCACTAAAGGTAACCGTCCCGGACCCTATGCCGGGTGGATGAAGGTGCTGAGGGGAATACCCGATCGGTATCAGTTGAAAATAGGGCACATTCGCCTTTTCTGCCGCAATCTGGCAGGGAAGCTCCGTTGCGATACTATCGGTGCATACGGGACAATGCCTCCCGTGCTGTTCTGTACTCCCCAATGGAATAAGCACAATGTCAGTCTCCTTCAGCCACTCCCTTACTTCCAGGTAGCCACACCTGAAAAGGTTATAGATCTTTTCCTTTTTTACCTCCTTTTTCTCTTCCCATTCCATAATAAACCTCCTTTTTGGGAGCCGTGCCCGAGGCGCGACGTCATATAAGATCTCAAGGCAATTTTATAACTTGTTTGTCAATCGTATCAAGGCTGCCCGTCGATGGGCGTCCATGGTCTCGAACTCGGCCTGCCTGACCGAGTAGGGGGCGAGCACCCCCACCCCGCGTTCATCCACCCACTGGTGCGTAATGACCTTCAGAAAGTGACCCACCCACAGACC
>CAZXCQ010000334.1:0-6000 GCA_964639275.1 uncultured Desulfobacteraceae bacterium
GGTTTTCTTTCGGCAACACTGTTTCTCGTTTAATCCTTATATCGGAATTCCAGTCAAGACCTGCTTTGGTTGACACAGGTCTCAGGCGAGGGTATGCTGAAGGTATGCAGTTAACTTCCTGGGATGGGGGAGAAGAGAATAAAACTGTTTGACTTTAAAAGGCGCGTTGTCTAAAAGTAGCAGTTTAATATCTGGATGTTTGAAATTGAGCGATACAATTACGAATTGCCTCAAGGCGCCATTGCCCAGGTCCCGGCTCCGAGACGAGATGCCTCCCGGCTGTTTGTGTTGGATCGTCAAAGCAGGTCCTTTTCCGATAGCATGTTTTTGGATCTTCCCGGGCTGCTGAGGCCAGGGGATCTCTTGGTCGCAAATGACACCCGGGTGGTCCAGGCCAGACTTTTTGGTCGGAAAGAAACCGGGGGCAGGGTTGAGATATTGGTGCTGGAACAAAGGGGTTCAAGCGGAGCGAACCCTGAGACGCGCTGGTGTCTCTTGAAATCGGCCAAGCGACCAAAGAAGGGTGCCCTTTTGTTTTTTGGTGGGGGTCTTTCGGGCCGGGTGAGAGATCTTGGCGATAGCGGGCTCGTCAGGATCGAGTTTACGGGGGATCGGTCCATCGATTCCCTGATTGAAACCGAAGGGCAGATGCCCTTGCCTCCCTACATTGCGCGAGACAAGGACAGCCCCTTTCTGGAGCTAGACAGAGACCGGTATCAGACCATCTTTTCCAGGAGGAATGGGGCGGTGGCGGCACCGACGGCCGGGCTCCATTTTACCGAGGACCTGATCGAGAGGCTGAAGGCCGCAGGGATTCCCCTCGTCTGTCTGACCCTCCATGTGGGATATGGGACCTTCCAGCCGGTCCGGACAAGGGATATCAGGAGACATCGGGTCGGAAAAGAATCCTACTCTATCGACCAAGAGACCGCAGAGGCCATAAAAGCGACCAAAGAGAGGGGTGGAAGGGTGGTTGCAGTGGGGACCACCGTGGTCAGGGCCCTGGAGACCGCAGCCGGCCCAGAAGGTGACATAAAAGTGGGCGAAGGGGAGACCGACCTGCTGGTCGTGCCTGGGTTTTCATTTCGGGTGGTGGACGCCCTGATAACAAACTTCCATCTGCCGAGGAGTTCGCTCCTTTTTCTGGTCTCGGCCTTTGCGGGTCTTGGATTGATAAAAGAGGCCTATGGGGTGGCCATTGAGAAAGGGTACAGGTTTTACAGCTATGGCGATGCCATGCTGATCTTGTAAATGCGGTGAATCGGGAATTTGGCGTTGGGTTAAGGCTCTTTGGAATTCAGGGTTCTCCATAGGTGCTCCACCAGTCAGGCAAGGGTGGGGGAAATCAGGACCCCACATGGAAGTTTTGACACCCCGGCCTTTATGCCAGTGGGAACACAGGGATCGGTAAAGGCCCTCTCTCCCGAGGATCTGGAGGATGCGGGTGTCAAGATCATCCTGGCCAATACCTATCACCTCTTCCTCCGTCCGGGTCACAGGGTCATCGGGCGACTGGGGGGACTTCATCGATTTATGAACTGGTCAAGACCGATCTTGACCGATAGCGGGGGATTCCAGGTATACAGCCTCGCGGCACTGAGGAGGATCTCCCAAGAGGGGGTGACATTTCAGTCGCACCTCGATGGATCAAGGCATTTTATCGGCCCGGAAGAGGCGATAGAGATCCAGGAGTCTCTGGGTGCCGATATCATTATGGCCCTTGACGAATGTGCGCCGTATCCCTCTGACTATGACTATGTCCTCAACTCTGTGAAGTTGACAAGTCTTTGGGCACGGCGGTGTGTTGAGAAAAAGAAAAACGAGGCCCAGGCACTCTTTGGGATCATTCAGGGCGGCATGTACAGTGACTTGAGGGAGATGAGCGCCAGAGATCTGACCGAAATGGATCTTGACGGCTATGCCATAGGAGGGCTCTCGGTCGGGGAGGATCGAGAGACCAGAGACCGGGTTATCAGGGAGACAAGGGATTTCGTCCGGGAGGATAAGCCTCTATACCTGATGGGGGTGGGGAGACCGGAGGATTTGCTAGAGGGGGTCGGGCACGGGGTCGATATGTTTGATTGTGTCATGCCGACCCGGAATGCAAGAAATGGAACCCTTTTTACCGCAACGGGCAGGATGAATATCAAGAACGGCCGATATGTGGATGATGAAAGCCCCGTTGAAAGGGGCTGCCGGTGTTACACCTGCCGCCATTTTTCCAGGGCCTATTTAAGACATCTGTTTATGGCAAGGGAACTCCTGGCCTATCGTCTAAATACGATCCATAACATCTACTATTATATTCACCTGATGGAAGATGTACGGCACGCTATTGAGGAAGACAGGTTTGACAATTATCGTAGTCACTTCTATGAAATCAGAGAGAGGGATAACGGTTTATCTGAGACCTTTTTGCCATGACATTTTCAATTGCCTGTTGTCAAAAAGGATGGGCTGTCAAGACAGAGCTTTGGTGTCAATTTAGCTTTCATCAATATTGGAACTGAGACAGGGGAATGGGGGTTCGGAATCCCCATTGTTCGGCTTTCAAACGGCTAAGGTGTTACGATCTTTGAGCTTCCGGTTTAACCGGGTTAGGGATATTCACGCAAACTTACAGGAGGTCCTAAAATGAATTTCTTGGCTTATGCAATGGGGGGCGGGGGCGCCGGCGGGGGCGAAGGCGGCGCAGGTGGCTTTGGTGCATTCCTGCCCTTGATACTGATGTTTGGCATTTTCTATTTCTTGCTTATCAGGCCACAACAGAAAAAGGCCAAGGCGCACAAACAGCTCCTTGCGGAGCTGAAAAAGGGTGACCGGGTTGTTAGCTCTGGCGGTCTTCATGGTGTGATAACCGGTATTACGGATGACACGGTAACGATGGAGATTGCCCCAAAGGTGAGGGTAAAGGTCTCAAGGGGTTCGATTTCGGGGGTAAGCGGCAGGGGATAACCCACAGGCCAAGACGATACTGGCCGGATGGGTTTGGCCGGTAATCCATTAATGTTGTCGACTATCATGGAGTAGCAAGTGTTCAAGAGTTTACGCTGGCGTGCTGCGATCGCCCTAATTGCTGTTTTGCTCGCACTGATATATCTGATCCCCTCCCTTTCGGGCGGTCTCCCCGTTTGGTGGTCAAGTCTTCTCCCCAAAGACAAGATTCATCTCGGACTTGACCTGCAAGGCGGAATGCACCTTGTCTTGGAGGTGGAGGCCCAGAAGGCCGTGGAGAGCCATCTGGAGAGGGTGGTGGATGAATTAAAACACGAGCTGCGGAGGAAGAAGCTCAGATATCTGGAGCTAAAACGGCTCGGCACCAAAGGGATTTCTCTCACACTGATGAGGCCTGAGGACAAGGATGTCTTTGTGGACATGGTGGCGGCTAATTTCCCTGATTTTAAGGTGGAGACAGTATCTGACACCGAGGGCCGGCCAGCGTTTGACCTGGTCCTGGGTTCCAAGGCAAAGACCCATATCATGAAGATGGCCGGGGACCAGGCCTTGGAGACCATCAGAAACCGGATAGATCAATTTGGAGTCAGCGAGCCGGATATCCGACCACAACAGGATAATCGGATTTTGGTCCAACTGCCAGGGGTGAAGGACCCCAAACGGGCGGTTGCCCTGATCGGCAAGACCGCACTCTTGGAATTCAAGCTGGTTGACGATGAGCATAGCATTGAAGCGGCCTTGAAGGGGGATATTCCCCCGGGAGACGAAATCTTGTACCAGATTACTGTCGATCCGAAGACCGGCCAGCAGAAAAAAATCCCGTATCTGCTAAAAAAGAGGACCGTTCTTACAGGACAATACCTGACAGATGCCAGGGTCCAGATCGATCAACGGTATAATGAACCTTATGTGTCTCTTTCATTTGATGCAAGGGGCGCAAGGATTTTTGAGCAGATAACAGGGCAGAATATAAAGAAGAGGCTTGCCATCGTCCTCGATAACAAGGTGAATTCGGCCCCCGTGATACAGGACAAGATCCCGGGAGGGCGGGCACAGATCACCGGGCGCTACACCATGGATGAGGCCAGGGATTTGGCGATCGTCCTGAGGGCAGGAGCGCTCCCGGCGCCTGTAAAGATTATAGAAGAGCGCACGGTGGGTCCCTCTCTGGGAAAGGACTCCATAGAGAAGGGGTTCAAATCCATGCTCATCGGTGGGCTGGTCGTGGTCATTTTTATGGTGGTCTATTATGGGCTCTCGGGTGCCATCGCCGACCTGGCCCTCTTTCTCAATATCCTCTTTATCATGGCAGGGCTTGCGTTTTTTAGTGCCACCCTGACGCTGCCGGGAATCGCAGGTATCATCCTGACCATTGGTATGTCTGTTGACGCCAATGTCTTGATCTTTGAGCGCATCCGGGAGGAAAACAGGTTGGGAAAGACGGTCAGGGCCTCTATCGAGGGAGGCTATAGCAAGGCGCTTGTGACGATCCTTGATGCCAATGTCACCACTTTGATCGCTGCCCTTGTGTTGTTTCAGTTTGGGACCGGGCCGGTCAGGGGGTTTGCAGTGACTTTAAGCATTGGGATTGTGGCCAGTCTATTCACGGCCATCTTTGTAACCCGGATTGTCTTTGACTACCTTTATGTGGAGCGGAAGATAAAGAGGCTCAGTGTATGAGAGGTCTGTTAACCCCACCGGGTTTTTGAGAAGTTACCACTGAATGCTGATTGTTCATTTGGAGCCATCATATGCAATTTATCAAGCCTGGAATCAATATTGATTTTATTGGAAAGCGAAAAATCGCATTTGGCTTATCCGCCTTTCTAATCATCGCAACGATTTTTCTCCTGATATGGCGGGGCGGTCCCAATTTGGGTGTCGATTTTTCAGGCGGCGTCTTGGTGCAGGTCAAACTATCACAAAAACGGAGCCCCTCTGAGATCAAGAGGGCCCTGGAGCCGGTTCAGCTTGAGAAAAGCATCGTCCAGGAATTTGGGGAGAAGGGACAGTATGAATACCTGATCCGGATCAGAGAGACCGATGTCCAGCTTGCCGGTCTAAGCGAGAAGATTGAAAAGGCCATGGCCTCTCAGTTTGGAAATGGTGTGGAGATGAGAAGGGTCGAGATGGTAGGGCCAAAGGTGGGAAAGGATCTGACCCAAAAGGCCCTCTTTGCCATCTTTTATGCCATCCTATTTATGGCGATTTATATCTCCGGCCGGTTTGAGCTCAAGTGGTTTATGAGCATTGTCATGGCCTTATCGCTTGCGGTGGTGGTCTATGTCTCCTCCAGTTTTGGTGCAGGTGTTACCTGGCTCATAATCATCGCCCTGCTTGTGACCCTTGGGCTATGCTTTTTCTTGAAATTGAAGTATGCACTTGGTGCAATTATTGCGTTAATTCATGATGTTACGATCACACTAGGGGCATTTGCGTTGACCGATAGGGAGATATCTCTATCCATCATTGCCGCCTTTCTGACCATCGTGGGATATTCGCTGAACGATACCATCATCGTCTTTGACAGGATTCGGGAGAACCTGAGGCGTTTTAGGAAACGCCCGTTTGAAGAGACCATGAACGCCAGCATCAATGAGACCCTTAGTCGGACTATCCTGACTTCCTCAACCACTTTGGTCGTTGTTGTGGCCCTTTTTGCCCTGGGTGGTGGAGTCATCCACGATTTTGCCTTTGCAATGATGGTTGGCATCGTCGTGGGGACCTATTCATCGATCTTTGTGGCAAGCCCGATCCTCCTGATCTGGGAAGAGGGGTTTCGTGAAAAGAGCAAGGGTAAGGCATTTCTTAACAGACAGTTTGCCAAGCCAAAGGTGTGACCGGGTAAAAACTTTTTGACCCTCGAATCGTCAATCGTTAATCATTCGAGTGCTGTTGATTGCTGACAAGGCGAAGGAAAAAACCAGCATACCGAAGGCCGGCCTTGTGGGTGACAATTTTCGTGGTGATCATTGTTCTGGCGGCCGGCTGGTATCTCTTTTATGATTTTGAGGCCCCCCTCTCCCCCCGGTTTAACTATATCGT
>CAZXCQ010000335.1:0-5985 GCA_964639275.1 uncultured Desulfobacteraceae bacterium
CCCTATCATATCAAATCCCCAAAGTGAAGCATAAAAGCATAGGCGTCCCCATCTATTTCGTTTTTCAGAAATAGGCCCTTCCACTATATGGTGTGCGGCTTTAATCCTTGACACACAACACTGGATTTACTATAGTTCAGCCCCGAAAAAGCAAGTTCTTCACCTCACCTTCCTGCCTCTAGGAGGCTGACGGAAAACCCCCATCTGCCTCCGGATAAACCGGTAATTTGTCTTGAACCTTAACCCAAAGAGAGCAGTGGAAAAAAGCAAATCAACGGGAGACAGGAACAGGCTTTCCGCCTTTTGTATTGCAGGGACGCATAGTGGTTGCGGCAAGACAACCGTATCCCTGGGGATTATGTCTGCCCTGACCCGAAGAGGATTTTCTGTTCAGCCCTTTAAGGTAGGTCCTGATTTTATCGACCCGGGGCATCACAGCAGGATTACGGGAAGGGATTCCCACAATCTGGACAGCTGGATGTTGGATCTTTCTCAGAACCAGGAGATATTCAACCGTTATACAATGGATGCCGATGCGGCTGTCGTGGAAGGGGTCATGGGTCTCTTTGACGGCGTTTCAGGGGATGATGAATCAGGGTCTACGGCACAGATGGCCAAGTGGCTGGAACTCCCTGTATTCCTCGTCATCGATGCCCGTTCCATGGCCAGGTCTGCGGCTGCGGTCGCGCTCGGATATTCACGTTTTGACAGGGGATTGAAGGTCCAGGGGGTCATTTTTAATCGAGTCGCAAGCGAACGTCATGGAGAGATGCTCAAGGAGGCCCTTCAATCAAGACTTGATCTGCCGGTTTATGGGTGCCTGCCGAGGGAAGATAAGCTCCAGGTGCCTTCACGTCACCTGGGGCTGGTCACGGATGAGGATTTCAGTATCGGTCATCGCCAGATGGAATTCCTGGGACAATGGGTGGAAGACAATCTGGACTTGAGTCAGATCCTATCCATTTCAGAGAGAAACAAAGGGCTCCCTTTCGAGAAAGTCCTGGATCGATCATCACGGGTGAGAGTAGGGATTGCGAAGGATGAAGCCTTCTGTTTTTACTATCCTGAAAACCTGAGACTCCTGTGTGAGGCCGGTGCGGAACTCGTGTCCTTTTCACCGATCCGTTCAAAAGAGCTGCCTGAGGGAATCAAGGGGCTGTACCTGGGAGGGGGTTACCCTGAGCTTCACTGCCAGAAGCTTTCGGCAAACCAGGGTCTGCTGGAGTCTATCCGTGAGTTTGCCATGGGAGGAGGTCCTGTTTATGCGGAATGCGGCGGTTTTATGTACCTTACCACAGAGATCCTGGATCCACAGGGGAACGCTTACCCTATGGCAGATATCTTTCCCTTTTCGACAAAGATGGACTCGCAGTTGAGATCTCTTGGTTATCGTGAGATCCGGACAAAAAAAGATTCTATTTTAGGATCGGCAGGCACACGGGTAAGGGGCCATGAATTCCATTACTCACATCTTCAGGAAAGGAAGGCAGGGCCCGAAGCCATCTATTCCATAGTGGAAGGAAGGCCTTCTGGTGATACAGATGAGGGCTTTCTCAGGGAGGGGGTGTTGGGCTCTTACATCCATCTTCACTTCGCGTCCAGTCCCGCTGTAGCGACCAACTTTGTGGAATATTGTCGTATACATGGATAGAAAATGGGGTCTAATCTACGGTTGACCGTGCTCAGGGTCTGGACTGCTTTTTCAACTCGTAGCTTCATGCCCTTATCCCTGCTCATCTCATATTTGACTCTATCAAGGATGCTGCTAACTGTGCTGTTTTTGCTTATTCCGAAAACGTCACCTGCCGCCTTTAACGTCTCACCCCTTAGACGCCTCGTAAAATAGATAGCAACATTCCTTGGCTCATTGAAGTATCCTCTTCAGTCGCTATAGAGACCATCAATTGCCATCTCATAAAGATCGTCAGCAACAGTCAATCGTAAATTTGACCCCTATTTGATATTTCTGCCGTGCCATGATGGGCACCTAACCCTGCGAATTACAAGATCTTGGCAAGTTTTTATGATAAATAATATTTCCGTTTTTTTCATCCTTTCCCACCGCAACAAAACCGTTTCGCTCGTATAAGCGCCTGGCGATAATATTTTTTGGGTGACACTTCAGCATCAAAGCATCAATACCGCTGATACGGCAGACTGCGATCGCCTGTTTCAGTGTAAGTTCCGCCAGACCCTTGCCGGCAAAACGTGGTGCTATCCATACTCCGTAAGCAGGAATTGCATACCCCTGATCGAAGCCCCGCAGCATAAAGAACCCCGCCATTTTGCCGTTAATAAAAATTCCGAAATACCTGTCCGCGCGGGCACTGGACAATACTGTAGTCACTGTATCGCGGTCAAAAGTAAAAGGCATAAAATATTTAGAATATTCAGGCGGCGCTGAAAGAAGCAAATCGGAAAGCTCGCCGGATTGTTCTATTGCAAGCGTTTTTATTTCGATAGCCGTCAGCTTAGGCATTTGCCTTTAACCACTCTTCAATCGACCTGGTGATAAATATTAGGTCCTGGTCGTTCAACTCGGGATAGCTTGGCAGGCTTATCCCCCTGCGGCTTAAATCTTCGGCCACCGGATATTTTTGGAACTTCTGGACATACATAGGCATGGTATGGACCGGGTAAAAAAGCGGCCGGGTTTCAATCCCCGCTTTCCTCAAATAGTCGCGCAGCGGTTCCCTTTGCCTGGCGCTGGGAACCAAGATGGAAAACATGCAGTATGAATGCAAAGTACCCTCTTGCTGGTCGTGGTATTGCACCGGCAGGCCGTGCAGCAATTGCTTGTAGCGTTCGGCAACCCATCGTTTTTTAGTCATAATTTCGTGCACCCGCTCCAACTGGGCCAGTCCTATAGCCGCACAAATATTTGTCATCCGGTAATTGTATCCGATTGCATCATGCCAATACTCGCGGTGTTTGACCAGCCCTTGTCCTCTAAAATGAACCACCCTGTCGTACAGGGCCTTGTCATTGGTAACAACCATTCCCCCTTCCCCGGTAGTCAGCGTTTTATTGCCGAAAAAGCTGAAGGTGGCCACATCTCCAAAGCTGCCCGCCTTTTTATTTTGATATTCTGATCCCAGCGATTCAGCACAGTCCTCTATAAGATAAACCCTCTGTTTTTTGGCAATGGATGTCAACCTTTCTAGGTCGCAGGTCTGTCCGTATAAATGAACGGCCATAATGGCTTTGGTTTTCGTGGTAATATTTCGCCGGACGTCTTCCGGGTCCATCTGCCAGGTATGAGGGTCCGCATCCACAAAAACCGGAGTGGCCCCCGCATAGGCAATGGCATTTACCGATGCGATGTAAGATAAGGTGGGCACTATCACCTCGTCCCCCTGGCCCACCTCCAAGGCAACCAAGGCCGTATGCAAAGCCACTGTTCCGTTACAGACGCTCGCGGCATGTCGCACCCCCATATACTCCGCAAAACTATGCTCGAACTTTGGAATAAAACTTCCCTTAGAGGAAATCCAGGAGGAGTCCAGACATTCCAAAACATATTTTCTTTCGTTTCCCGCCAGCCAAGGGCGGTAAACCGGTATTTTTATTTCCATGCGCATGCCCTGGGTTATCAATGACATATATTCCTCCCCACCGCTTTCTCAAACAACTTCCAATATTCATCTAATACCGCTTCCCAAGAACGACAGGGTAATGTCACAGATTGCTCAATCGCTTGCGCCTTGTATCTCTGGTGATTATTTTCAAATTCAGTCAATTTGGCCGCTAAATCCATCGAATCAAACGGATTGAACCATAAAACCTCTCCGCCTGTCCTCCGTATCTGCTCGCGCAAAACGGGAATATCGGAAGCAAGCACGGGAATCCCGCACCGCATCGCCTCCATAACAGGAAAACTGCCGCCACCTTCAGCCAGAGTCGGTATAACCAGTGCCCGCACCCGCTTCAGAATTGCGTAATAAACCCCATTTGTCACATAACCCAAAGGGATCAGCGATTTACCTATCTTAAAGCCCTTGGAATTCGCAAGGTGCCAAAGCTTCGACCCTCGCCTCCGACCCCGACCCCAACCCCAACCCCAACCCAACAAATTCGTACCACTTCCAGTAAGGACCAATGGATATTTGGCTCCCCATGCCGAAACGCCTTTCAGCAACACCTCATGGTTTTTATGGGGGGAGGTGTTAGCCGGATAAAACAGAAAAGGTTCATTAATCCATTGCCAATCCGAAGGAAGGGAAGCGTCTGTATCAACTTGCGCATGGTCTCCAGAAAGGGGAATCATGGAAAATCTCTTTGTCTCAACCCCAAACATCTGGGCCGCAACCGTCGCTGTATAATGAGAACTAACGACCATCTGCGCATTGGAAGCCATCCAGTGCTGCAAGCTTTTCTTCTCATCAGCTCTTATGTTATTTGGAACGATGTCATCAAACTGAAAGATTATGACGTCGTGAAAAGAGCCTATCACCGAAGGTGTAAGAGGTCCTAACATCCGATGGCCGTGCACCCACGGAAACCAAACGATGTCAACGCCGGAAACAACGGTTTCCGGAACATCGTAATACCATGCGCCGGCAAGACCAAGCGCACGGAAGAGTTGGAGAGTTCCCCGGATACCAAAAACTTTCGATCGCCTTTCGCGCCAACCCGCCCATGGCATCATTGCGGTTATCTTAAATTCGATCCCTTCAGATTCAGCCAATGATCGATAGAGCTTCAGGGCGTTACCATAGCTGATCAATTCAATCTCCACGCTAGAGCGCCTTTTCTTCATCGCTTTTAGCATTTCCATAACAAAACGCACCCCACCGCCTCCATTTCCCACATAATCGATAACGCGAATCATCATGGGTTCCTCACGTCTGAAACTCACCAGAAATCGTCTTTTTCGTAGCCAAGCAGGAGCAGCAGGTTGCTATAACGCTCCTTGAAGATATCCTTAACTGCCGCATCGCACATTTGTGTGGGTAACCCCTATATTTTGTGGTTATTGGCTAACATCTTGTAAATTCATGGACTTTACGCTGAGTAAGGGATCAAGGGCTTCTATGGCGCACTTAATCGACCTCGTGGTTTAATGGATTCGGTGGTCTAAAGGAATGCAGATGGTATTCTCCCTGCCAATCCGACTCCACAACATGTTGTGGCCACCCACACAAATGTGCGATGCCCCGGAATTTCTAATTGTATTTCTAGTCCACCGTGCTTTGTGGCGGATTCATTAGTCCCGCCGGCAGGATCGACTCTGTGACTCCCGCTGCCTAAAGCGGGAACCCGCACGCCGGTCGCAGATCCCGTTTTACGGGGGTGGTATGCGGGCTGGGGGAGAAAAACCCGCGGCTACCCGATTCGATGTGCGTTGGATTAGGCTGATATTGACTGTTTTAAGCGGATTTTCTATGACCTTTTTTAAGTATGGTCGCTTTCTCAGTATTTCATTTTCAAAATCAAGATCGCCCGGCCTTGGCTGGCAGCTGCACCGCAGGGTTTGCAGCAGGCGATTTGTTTACGGCATTGCAGCTGGGCTCATGCACCCTCAAAAAGGAATGTCTTCTTCTAAATCATCGTCAAAATCAATGGGCATCATTTCGCTTGCCAGATTTAAAAACACACCCAAAGACTCGCATAAATTCTTTACAATTCGGCTATAAGCCTCTTTTTCATCAACATCCTTTGCTTTGGACATTGCTTTCAATGCAAAATTTAATTCTTTTGACAAACCATCCATTATTTTCTCAGGATCCATCACATCAGTTCTCCATTTTCTTTTTTTGATGCGAACGACCAGCTTCACCAGCCCGATCCGGCGAAGCCGGTGAGGGCCTGTGTGAAAGCTGATGTTCTGCCTTACAGGTCAAGGTGTATAGAAATAGCTCGCTTTATCCCCTCTAAATCAGCATTTGAAACTGTTCCCGCTTGATTAATTAGTCGCTTTTTACTCACAGTAGTGTGTTGTCTCAAAAGTTCTGTCACCGATTTTGGCAATATGTTCCCTTTTTG
>CAZXCQ010000336.1:0-5941 GCA_964639275.1 uncultured Desulfobacteraceae bacterium
GCAATTTTTTTTGAAAAAATTCACATTTTTTTAATCCTTATATCGGAATTCCAGGACATTGTGATAAGGCTTGACGCCCCCTTTTTTTTATGATAGACACCTCTACTTTAAAAAGGTAGATGGTTTTGCTTACTGCCTGCAAAGGGGAAAGAGGTAACTTTCCCTCACCGAAAAAATCAAGAGAAGGAGGGTCGGATAGATGGCTTACAATGCGGTAGAAATGGCCGACTGGCAGATCTCCGAGGCAGCGGAAGAAAATATGCCTTCGCCGGAGCAATGGAGAGATAAACTGGGTCTCGAGAAAGAAGAAATACTCCCTATGGGCAGGTTGTCCAAACTTGATTTTCTCAAAATCATGAACCGCCTGGGTGATAAACCTGATGGCAAATACATCGAGGTAACGGCCATTACGCCGACCCCATTAGGAGAAGGAAAAACCACCACCACGATGGGCCTCCTGGAGGGCTTGGGTAAGCGGGGAAAGAACGTGGGCGGCTGTATCCGTCAACCTTCCGGTGGGCCTACCATGAATATTAAGGGCAGCGCAGGCGGCGGTGGCAATGCAACGATCATTCCGCTCACCGAATTTTCCACGGGCCTTACAGGAGATATCAATGACATCATGAATGCCCATAACCTGGCCATGGTGGCGCTCACAGCCAGGATGCAGCATGAACGTAATTATAACGATGAGCAACTGGCCCGGCTTACCGGGATGCCCCGCATGGACATCGACCCAACCCGCGTTGAAATGGGGTGGATCATGGATCTGTGCGCCCAGAGCCTGAGAAATATCGTCATTGGACTTGGCGGCCGTATGGATGGTTTCACCATGCAATCAAAATTTGGTATCGCTGTTTCATCCGAGCTGATGGCGATTCTTTCCATTGTAAGAGATCTCGCTGACCTGCGCGAAAGATTAGACAATATCACCCTGGCCTTCGACAAACGCGGGAACGTGGTGACAACTGGTAATCTTGAGGTTGGGGGCGCCATGACCGCCTGGATGCGCAACACAATCAATCCCACATTATGTTGTACGGCCGAGTACCAGCCATGTATGGTACACGCTGGCCCCTTTGCCAATATCGCTGTGGGACAGTCCTCCATTATTGCCGACCGCGTCGGTCTCAAACTCTTTGATTATCATGTAACCGAGAGTGGTTTCGGTTGCGACATCGGCTTTGAAAAGTTCTGGAACGTCAAATGCCGATACAGCGGCCTGAAACCACACGTTTCCGTCATCACCAGCACGGTTCGCGCACTGAAGATGCATGGTGGCGGCCCAAAAGTCGTGGCAGGTCTGCCCCTTGACGACGCATATACAAAGGAGAATCTGGAGCTCCTTGAGAAGGGTATATCTAACCTGACGCACAACATCGGCATTGTCAGGCGGTCTGGTATCAACCCCGTGGTCTGCATCAACCGTTTCCATACAGATACCGATGCAGAGGTCCAAATGGTCAGAAAGGCCGCCGAAGAAGCTGGGGCACGCTGCGCCGAGTCGACTCACTGGGCGAACGGGGGCGATGGGGCCTTAGAACTCGCGGACGCGGTCATGGAAGCCTGCAAGGGAGAATCAGAGTTCAACTTCCTCTATCCTTTTGAGATCAAACTCCGCGACCGGGTGGAGCTGATTGCGAAAGAGGTCTATGGCGCCGATGGTGTTGCATGGACCCCCGATGCAGAGGCAAAGGCCAAGATGCTTGAGGGTGACTCAAAATATGACGACTACGCCACCATGATGGTAAAGACCCATCTCAGCCTCACGCATGATCCGGCCGTAAAGGGCGTGCCAAAAGGCTGGAGCCTGCCAATACGTGATGTGTTGATCTATTCAGGGGCAAAGTTCCTCTGCCCCTGCGCCGGGACAATCAGCTTGATGCCGGGCACCAGTTCCAACCCCGCCTTCAGGAGGGTGGATGTGGACACCGCGACCGGAAAGGTGACGGGGCTGTTCTAGACCCAATGAGATACGACCGGGATAAGGAGGGCTCGCAGCCCTCCTTTTTTTTGGCCCCCACCCTCATCCCGTGCCATGGGGACCTTATTCCTGTGGGGCCAGACGGGGTCTGTAGCCTTCGTGTTATTCTGTCTTTCATAAATCTGTAATTGGCGCGCTGCCCAGGGTTGACATACATCTCTTGATATTGTTTCTTAGTGTCTATGAGATTTATTGCAGATCTTCATATCCATTCCCACTTCTCCAGGGCCACCTCCAGGGATCTGGATCCCGAGCACCTTGCCCTTTGGGCGCAAAAAAAGGGGGTGGCGGTCATCGGCACAGGGGATTTTACTCATCCTGGCTGGATATCAGAACTGCAAGACAGGCTCATACCGGCAGGGGATGGGCTTTACCGGTTGAGGGCCGATCTTCAAAAGAAGGTAGACTCAGAGGTGCCCCCAACCTGCCTTGCACCCATCCGATTCCTTCTCTCGGGAGAAATAAGCTGTATATACAAAAAAAACGGAAAGACCCGAAAGGTCCATCACCTGATCCTGATGCCCAGCATGGCTTCCGTCCTCAGATTTAACCAGAGGCTGGATCGAATCGGCAATATCGCCTCCGACGGCAGACCGATCCTGGGGCTTGACTCAAGGGATCTATTGGAGATCGCCCTTGATGTAAGCGAGAAGGCCTTTCTGATCCCAGCTCATATCTGGACCCCCTGGTTTTCTCTCTTTGGATCCAAGTCGGGGTTTGATGGTATGGAGGAATGTTTTGAAGATCTTACTGGCCACATCCATGCACTGGAGACCGGTCTATCCTCCGATCCCCCTATGAACCGGCTTGTTTCGGCACTGGACGGCCTTGTCCTGGTCTCCAACTCTGATGCCCACTCCCCCGCGAGAATCGGTCGGGAGGCCAATATCTTTGACACAGCCCTTGATTATGACGGGATGATCCAGGCCATGACCACGGGCCATGGGTTTTTAGGAACCATTGAATTCTTCCCGGAGGAGGGCAAGTACCACCTTGACGGTCACCGCAAATGCCAGACAAGGTTTCAACCCTCAGAGACCGCCGATCACAATGGGGTCTGCCCAAAATGTGGAAGACCCCTGACAATCGGAGTGCTGCACAGGGTCTACGAACTCTCAAATCGCAAACACCACAGGCTCTCAAAGGACTTTTTTAGTCTGATTCCCCTGGCTGAAGTCCTCTCAGAGCTATTGAACACGGGTCCCGCCTCAAAAAAGGTCCAGTCCTTCTACGAAAGACTTCTTCTGGGGCTTGGGCCTGAGCTAAAGATCCTCCTTGATAGCCCATTGGACGAAATCAGGGGTGCGGGAGGCCCCCTCCTCTCGGAGGCGGTTGATAGAATGCGCAGGGGCCAGGTGATCCGAGAAGAGGGATATGACGGACAGTTCGGGATAATCCGGCTCTTCCATGATTCAGAGAAGGCGTTTCTGGCAGGACAAACCGCCTTGTTTGGACCCTTCCCGGCAAAATCCCTCCAACAAGAAGGGGCCGGTCGTCAGCAAAGGAAGGTCCCGGAAAAGGGAGCCATATCCCAGCGGCCCCCGGCATTCAAAGACCCGATCCTTGATCCACTCAACCCGCTTCAAAGATCAGCGGTCTCTCATATGGGGGGGAATCTCCTGATCATCGCCGGTCCTGGCACGGGCAAGACCATGACACTCACCCATCGGATCGCCCATCTGATCCAAACGGGTATGGCAGAGCCGGGGCAGATCCTGGCACTCACTTTCACCAGGAAGGCCGCAAGGGAAATGGAAAAGCGGATCACCTCGCTCCTTGAGGCCATAGGACCCGCTCGCCCCTCTCAAACTCCTGGATCTGCAGGTACGATCGGCCAGGTCACTGTGGCCACTTTTCACGGGTTTTGCATGGAGACCCTCAGAAGATATGCCCCGGTGACAGACCTTCCTGCCGATTTTACCCTTTGCTCGGAATGGGATTCAGAGGATCTTGTCCGAGAGATCCTCAGCGCCCATGGGATCAGCAAGAGGTCGCTCGGAGGATTTTTTAGGCACCTTACCAGATTTAAGACCGACTCGGTATTGGGGCCAGCACAAGGACCTCCTGACAGTCAATTCCTCCCGCTCTGTCAGGAATACCGGCGCAGATTGAGAGAACTGGGCATGCTGGATCTCGAGGACCTTGAAGTGGAGACCCTGAGGCTTCTTCGGAATCACCCTGATCTCTATGCCGGGTATTATCAGGGATTCAAGTGGATCTTTGTGGATGAGTATCAGGACACCAACAAGATCCAGGTTGAACTCCTCAAGGCCCTGTACAAGAGCGCAAAAGGGGATATCTGTGTCATTGGAGACCCTGATCAGGCCATCTATGGCTTCCGTGGGGCCGATGTCAGGAATTTTCATCGGTTTGCTGCCGACTTCCCGGTGGCAGAGGAAATAACCCTCACCCGGAACTATCGCTCCACAAGATCGATACTCAATGGCTCAGCAGCCCTCCTGGGCAAGGAGACGCCCCTTGAATGCGAAATCGAAGGAGATGGTCCCATATCCCTTGCCCTCTCCCGGACCGAAAAAGAAGAGGCGGAGATGATCGTCGAGCAGGTTGAAAGGGCCATGGGGGGCACGTCATACTTCTCCCTGGACAGCGGGCGGGTAGCCTCCCATGAGGGAGAACTCTCTCTCGGATTTGGCGATATCGGGGTGCTCTACCGTCTAAGAGGCCTTGGGGACGTCCTGGCAGAGGCCTTTGACAGGGCGGGGATTCCCTTTGTGCGATCGGGCGAAACCCCACTGATTGGAAGGTATCCCGCAAATATCCTCTGGCGGTTTTTGCAGGTGCTCTGCTATCCAGGGAATCCATACTACCAGAGGAAATATGATGAAATCCTTTCAGATTTTGGGGTGGCAAAGCCTCAGACAATCGCCTGTTTTGATTGGGAGGGGTCTATTCTGGACCTGCTGGATCGGGCCGTGGAATATCATGGTTTTGCCATTGAATCAGATAAATCTTTGGAGACCCTGAGCCGTCTGAGGTCGTTGGCAGGGGATCTCAAAGGAGATGTAAAGACCTTCCTGGACTCCCTCACCCTGGAGAGGGGGATCGATCATGCGGCCCTGCGGGGTGATCGTGTGGCCCTGATGACACTCCATGCAGCCAAGGGGCTCGAATGGCCGGTGGTCTTTATCGTGGGATGCGAGGATCGGCTTATGCCCTGCTCCCTGTTCGGAAACTATGACAAAGAGGAAGAGAGGCGGCTGTTCTATGTGGGAATGACCCGGGCCCGCTCACGGCTCATCCTCTCCCATGTAAATCGGCGGGTGCTCAACGGACGTCCTCTCAAGATGGAGGCGTCTCCTTTTCTTGGCGAAATCCCCCAGGACCTAGTAAGACCCCTTGACCGGGGGGCGTGGAAACCCAAGAAAAGACCCCACAAGCAACTGAACCTGTTTAGTGCTTAAAGGCCCGCTGAGCCGTAAAGACCATGGTCACCGGCGGGCTGGCCTCGTTACAGGCCTCGATGGCCTCAAAATCCCGGAGCGATCCCCCGGGCTGCACAATGGCCCGCACCCCTTCCCTGAGGGCCACATCCACCCCATCCCTGAATGGAAAAAAGGCATCGGAGACCATACAGGAGCCCATGAGCCCGCCCTTTGCCTCGCTTGTCTCCCGGTCGATCTCCTCCAAAAGCGCCCGATCCCTTTGCCCCTTCTCGACCGCCAGTTCCAGCTCCTTGTAAGGGATGCCGTGTCTCCTGAAGCACAGTGCATCGGCATATTTGATATAGGCTTTAAAAATGCCGATCTCGGCCACACCGACCCTGTCCTGTTCACCCGTTCCTATCCCTACGGTTACCCCGTCCTTGACATAGATGACCGAATTGGAGGTGACACCCTGCTCCACCTGCCATCCAAAGAGCATATCGGCATACTCCTCCTTGGTGGGATTCCTGGCAATGGTGTATGTCTTGCCCTGGTACTCTGCCCTGGCCGGGGC
>CAZXCQ010000337.1:0-5940 GCA_964639275.1 uncultured Desulfobacteraceae bacterium
CTGCAATTACAAGCTCCGTGAGGCTTTATCCCATGAACGTTGCAATCGACCCTCCAGAGGGTGGACTGGACCGCCCTTCGATCATAAAAACGAGCCAGATACTTACGGTTTCAAAGGAAAGGCTGGAAAAGCGGCTCGGCACACTTGGCAAAGAGACAATGGATGAAGTTGACAAAGCCATTAAATTGAGTCTGGCATTGTCCTAATAACGGGCCATAAGAGAACGGTGATTTGATGGTCACCAGGGGGATTGAAGGCTCTCGAATATTGATAATTTAGCTGGCAGATCGATGACTATGTCAAGGCAGGAAATCTTTTCTCTCTTGAACATTTATCATAAAATGTCACCCAGTTTCTTGGTTTAACCTGGTAACACCTCAACTGGCTATTGAGCGGAAACCGTGAGGAGGGAGGAATGAAAATAACCTATGACCCAGAGGTGGATGTCCTCCGCATTGTTTTCAGCAATGCCCCGATTGTGGAAAGCGATGAAGAAAAACCCGGAATTATCCTTGATTTCGACAGGAGCGGAGACATAGTCGGGATGGAAATACTGGACGCCTCACACCGGATGGAAAACCCACGGACGGTAGAGTAGGCCGTCGCGGAGTCACACAGTTCATGGCCTCCAGTGCTCTTCCCTGCATACTAGCGTCGATCAGGATTGTCTTCTGATGCGTTATATTGAAGTTATTAGATGACCAATGGAAGAAGACTGAGCCATCGCCTGGTGCAGATTTTAGCTCATCAGTGACTGCATACTGCTGGTCATAGCGCTGATCGCTTGGATTCGACCCGGCAAAAAACTGACCGTTGTATATGATACGGATGGCCACCCCCTTGGCCTTAGCGGTCTTTAGCGCCTCAGGAATTCGGGGGCCGCGAAGTTCATAGATCGATATGTCGACAGAATACTTTGCTTTCTCGATAGCCCCCAGCACTGTCTTACCGCTATCATCGGGCTCTACCCATACCACACGGGAGGCATACCAATCTTTGGTTGGGGTACTAGAATTATCGCAACATGCCAGAAAAAAACTCCAATCAATCCAACAGCAAGACGGAGCCAGAGGGAAACGCACAAGCCAAATCAGTCTCACAGATATGCATCTAAAGACATGCTTTTTGAAATATTAGTCCAGTTGCTGCTCGTAGGAGATCAGCAGAAATTCGGGCCGAACTCAATACTGGAAAAATTGTACTTGAAAAAGGCGCGACTCAAATATAAGGCGATTCTAAGATCAGCTTACCACAGGGTCTGCGCGACTGCAAAATGTTTGATTGGAGCTATTGCGAGGCTTTTTCTGATCAAACTGAGCACCGGTGGAGTAATGATAAAGTCGGCTAAGCTACGTATGCTACAGGAACTACCATCTGGAAATCTCAAGGATTCAGTACCACCGAAGAATTGACATAACTGCTCTTCGCCTCAGCCCTTCGATGCTAAAGTAGCAAGGGATATGAAATGGATGGACTCAATCAAATGATACACTCGACGGTCTTGTGAGCTTTGTGTTTTTACTCTTGTATTTCATGTTCTATGGCTTGTTATAAAGGTATAACTTGTTACCCTTATAACCGTATGGAGCCATCGGATCAGCTACATATTGGAAGACTGAATAGACCTGATCCAGAAACACGGACCCGACCAGGATGGTGTTCTCGTCTCCCAACTCAAGAGGATGGAGTTGGAGACTGAACAGGTCGCTGTTTTCGATTTGCCATATGTAGTCCTCGGGCTGAAGCACGTATCTATGGCCGTTGATCTCCAATGTAAGACAGGGAAATTCCTTTAAGAGAGAAGGGGCGGAGAAGGTAGCGGGCAGTTTTTCGCCATCAGGCTTCGTTGTAATCTGGTCGATCAGGTATTCTATGAGTACAGGGCTTCCTTTAAAGCGTGAAGAACCGGTGTCCAATGCCAAATTGACCGACTGGTCAAGGAGAGGAGCGGAGTCCCTCCTTATCTGTTCAAGTTCAATTGTCCAAAGATTCAGATTATCCGCAACCGAAGTGAGCGGAAGTTCGTTTATGGTTTTGGCATCGTATCTCGATGGTTCTGTCCCTCCGACAATACATCCACCGTTGTCGCCATCTATCCAAAATGACACCAGCTCATCGGAGATGAGACCTTGATTGAGCATCAGAGGAAGAAGACTTTCCGCTTTGTTTGGGTCATTCGGTGGATCGAAAATCACCGGAAACCCTACCCCACCACACATGTCTAGGTCTTTCCAATTTGTAGAGCCCGATGCGTCTTTTAAGATCGCCGATAGGAATTTGGCCCAGAGATCAACATTTCCCCTAACCGGATCACTGAAGCTCACGTAGTCCCTCCCCGATAGTGACTCAAACTCACCCCAGGCACCGAGATCGTTGTGTTGCCAGGTTGCTCCAGGCACCTTACTGTGAGTCAATGATAGAGCCGGATCGTATCTGTATTCTTTCGTGGAGCAAGCTTCAGTCGAGCACAGAGACGATGTGACCCAAGTGTTCGCGGTCCCCGTATCCATCATGACAGTCATGGTCTGACCTGGTGTCCCAAGGAAAAGCGTGGCATACCAAGGCGTGGCTCCGTTGTCCATTAATGGGCCTTTTGTGAGCGGAAAGAGATAACCGAAGGGCTCATATTTGCCGTCCGCAGAATCCTGGGAACACCCTGCGGAGAGCAGGCTCCCAGGAAAGAAGCCCGCTACTGCAGCAAGGGAAGCAATTCTCTTAAGAAATGATCTTCTGCTTATGTTCTCCGGCATGAGCTCTTGATCTTTTATCTGCCATGACCTAAGGATCTAAACGTGCAAGCTTAGTATTTCACACCACAGACGTTCTATTGGATTAGTTATAGATCAGATTTCCGCAAGTTGCTTATCATTCGATAATGGCGGTGGTACAAAATCCTCCAATTTACGATTTCTCGGCAGATCAGCAGAGATCTGGGCTGATATCAACAAACCTGCAAAGCCTATATCTAACAAGGCATGGCTCAAGCATAAACCGATTTTGTCACCAATCTACCATAGTGGTCAGGTGACTGCCAACCGTTTAACTGGAGCTATGCCGGTGGCCTTTTCTGACCAATATCAGCGATTGCCTTGCAGGGCATCAGGCAGGCCTCGGAAATAGATCTGAATAGCCCTGCCTTGTTCAATGCCACCTCGACATCGAAATCGAGGGGGTGGGCACTATGGCTTCTGCTTGAGCGCCATCAACTGCTTCCAGGTTGCCCTCCCCAAAAAACTCTCGGAGATGTTTTTCTCCATTTCCTCAAAAAGGCGGAATGGCGCTGCAAAGGTCATGACGTCATCTTTCAGTATTCGCTTCAGCGCCACCCTGGCGGAGAGGTCGTTTAGCCCGAGAACAGCCCGGGGGTGTTCTGATTTTGACTCCCGAAAGGGATAGATCCCGATATTCTGACATCCTGCGGCAAACGGAAAAATCACATTTTCATTTCCCTTACGGCCGTAATTGGCAAGAATGCTCAAGGCTGAAATCTGGTCCATATCCCCGAAAAAGACGATGACCTCAGGCACCTCTTGCCCCAAAATCACCTTCTTCAAAGGCTTGAATACCACATATGCGTGAGGAATATCTGTAATGGGCAGGTTTTCAATGAAATCCTCCACCAGCTCTGGGCACTGAATATAACGTTCACCCTGTACAAAATTGTCATACATTTCCGCATTAAGAAACGGTTCCAATTCCTTGGACACTTGCTGACCTTTCTCCCATGAAGCGTTTCCCACAGAGAGAAAATAGCTGAAACAGTCCGTACCTCCTGGAAAATGGTCGTACTGATTTCCAAAACCAAGGCCGACCCCGCCTCCATGGCAGCCAAAGGTTTCCCGATCAAATACAGCTGTGGCCCCCTTTGCTGCGGCACCCAGCATGAACATAACACATCCCCATTTGCCCTCTTTGAACTGCCTTGCCTTTTCGGGCCTTTCATCGTCAAACAAGATAGCCACGGGCTCGAACTTCATGCCCGTCGCCTCTGCAATTGTACTGTGCATTGTCAATCCTCCCTTGCTCCTGAGATTGCACCCGCACCATTTTTCCGGACGACCCTGTGAATAGCCTTCATCGTTAAATTCAAGCCGTCTTGAGGGGAATGATGCGGAAGAAGTCTAATCCTTCATGGAAGACTATCCGACCAACAGACTGTTTCAGAAGTCTTCCATTGATTCAGCCGACCGCCGATCTACCCAACAGTACTAATCGCCCGTGTGGACCTATTCTTACCAGTTTCTTTTCAATGAGGTCAAGGAATAGGTTCCCTGGAAAAGTATTCCCCGCGTCCCACCTTCCTGAGCAGGATTTGAATCAAGTAGGGCAGGGAGATGACTGCGAGGATCCCCATTCCCAAAAAGGATACGAACACGGCGGGGTGAATATGCTGACTCGCCAGCTGAGCTGGCGGGAAAAAACCGATGAAAACGCAGCCTATGGCCCCGAGGATGCCAAGCCCTGCCACGAACCACATACCCGTGTTTCCCAAAGGCACTCGAAAAGATCTGAAAACTTCCGGCTGTGTATAACGAAGTCGGAGAGCCGAGGCAAACATGGCCATGTACATCATGAGATACAGCTGGATGGTCAAGTCGCTCAACATGAAATAGGCACTTGCCACTGTCGGCTGGAGGGTGAATGTGAGGCAGAGAAGGGAGACGATCCCGGCCTGAATGATCAGTATCCGTTTGGGAACGCCGTGGCGGTTTGTTTTGCAGAACCATTCGGGCAGCATCCCGTCTTCCGCCGCGGCCATGAGCCCCTTGCTGGGGCCGATAATCCAGGAGTTGACGCTCCCGATCACGCCAAATGCCATCATCAAGGCAAGAAGGTGCCCCAGATAGGGGATGCCAAAACCGGCGAGCAGTGTATCCAATGCCTTGGTGACGCCAGTCTGCAGCGTATATTGAGAGGGGCCCAGGGCGACGGCAATGGAGAGGGCCCCCAGAATAAATGCGAGAAAGATGGTCCCGGCGGCAACGGCAATGGCTAATGGGTAGGTACGGCCAGGATTCCGTGTCTCTCGAACATGGACCGCCGTCATCTCCATCCCTGCAAAGGCCAAGAGCACACTGGCTGCAAAGGTAATATTGCCTGGCCTTGCCATGTCTGGAAAGAAATCCGAGGCAGCAAGGCCCAGGTGGGAAGGGTTTCCCGCCAGGACATAAGCACAGGCCAACGCCACGAGGGCCGTACCCGGAACGATCACCCCGGAAAAGGCGCCGATCACGCTCAGCTTGGCCGATGCCCTCAGTCCGCGAAAGTTCCAGAAGGTGGCGCCCCAATACGTGCACAGAATGACCGTGACGATGTAGACCTTGTTATCAGCCAGTTTGGTTGCCCCGACCGAAGGATCAACGGCAAATGCCAGGGATGCGGCTGCAAATGTGAGAACTACCGGATACCAGCAGAGATTTTGAAACCATTGGATGAAGACGGCCGCAAAGCCGTGAGAGGCCCCGAGGGACTCCTTTACCCAGACATAGACGCCACCCTTCTGGGGCCATCCGGTAGCTAACTCTGCGGCCACAAGGGAGACAGGAATAAAAAAGACAAGGCCCGCCAGCAGGTAGAAAAATACCGATCCGGCCCCGTATTTGGCCATTTGGGGCAGGTCACGCAGGCTAGCAATGGCCGCCACATTGATCATAGCCAATGAGAATATGCCCAGGGAATGCGCAGGAACCGTGTCAGGCCTGGGGGTGTCCATGTTACGTTCCTCTGTTTCTGCCGCAGGGATAGAGAGATTTGTAATGCAGCCCATTAAAAACTTCCACTCATTTCTGCCAGAGAGGGGTTCCTCTGCTAGGATGAACGGCATTCACAAGGCGACGTGGCTGAAGGGCAAACCGTTTGACTGGAAGTATGTCGATTGCCATTTGAATAATCCCAAATTTCGCAAGTATCGCCCTTAGGAAGAGATAAATTGAGCTTTTT
>CAZXCQ010000338.1:0-5916 GCA_964639275.1 uncultured Desulfobacteraceae bacterium
TCAAACAGCGATACACCCTTCAAAACGGAACCCCCATACCCCTTGTCCCAGTGCCAATTTTAAAGAAAGCTAAATTGATACGGTTTTTTCAAGATTTGTACTTCGTGAGGGCATTGGGGGGGTTCGGAATCCTCATTGCCCGGATTTCAAAGGGCTAAAGTGTTACTCGAGGCCCTTGTCTGTCTGGGAGGGCCAACTATAGGCAATGGCCGAAACCGTGTCAAGCCAGACACCCCTTTTTTATCAGGCATGAATAGATCCGGCCGGCGCCTATTTTTACTTGACAATTCAAGGCAAGACTATTCGAATATGAGTCAATACTGGAGCTTGGGTCGAATGAGGACCCTTAAGACTTAAGAGAAGAGGTCATGGACTGGGTTTCGCTATCCCTTGCCCTTTTTGTGGGATTTGTTCTGGGGTTGGTGGTTGCCTTTGTGCTGAGGATTATTCAGTCAAAGACAGCCAAAGAGCTTGCTTATGAGCTGTTCCAGGAAAATGAGGCGCAGCGTAAGGCGAATATCGAGACGATCATAGGGGACATGAAGGCCAACTTTGGAAGCCTTTCGCTGGATGCCCTGAGCAAATCAACAGAACAGTTCCTGGAGCTGGCCAAATCAAAGCTGGATTTGGAAAGGGAGGTAAGCGCGAGGGAACTGGATGCAAAAAAGGGGCTTATCGATGCACAACTAAAAAAGATGGCCACAGAGCTTGAAAATGTATCCGGGCTTGTCCAGAGACTTGAAAAGGACAGGGTGGAAAAGTTCGGAGAACTTGCGAGTCAGCTAAAGGCCGCGGGTGAACAGACCAGGGCCCTGATGCAGACGACCCATTCTCTCCGGGAAGCCCTGGCAAGCACCAAGGTCAGAGGGCAATGGGGAGAAAGGATGGCCGAAGATGTCCTCAGAATGGTCGGGTTTATCGAGAATGTGAATTACCTCAAGCAGAAATCGGTCGAAGGTGTGGGCACGCGCCCGGACTTTACCTTTTTTCTCCCCCGGGACCTGAGGCTAAATATGGATGTCAAGTTTCCTCTCGACAACTACATGCGGTTTTTGGAGGCGGAATCAGAGATTGAAAGGTCAAAGTTTCGGAATAACTTCCTGAGAGATGTCAAGGCCAGGATCAAGGAGGTCACCACCCGCGAATATATCAATCCGGAGCAAAACACCCTTGACTATGTTGTATTATTCATACCTAATGAAGAGGTGTATGCCTTTATACAAAGGCACGATAGCTCCATTCTGGACAATGGGATCAGGAATAAGGTGGTCCTCTGCTCCCCCATAACCCTTTTTGCCGTGCTGGCAGTGATTCGCCAGGCCGTGGATAATTTTGCCCTGGAGCGGACATCCAACGAGATTCTCTCTTTGCTGGGTGGCTTTAAGAAGCAGTGGCATGCATTTTTGAAGAGGCTGGAGGTGTTGGGCAAACGGATAGGGGATGCCCAGAAGGAATATGAGGTGCTAACAACAACCCGGGTCAGACAGCTTGAAAGGCCTTTGAACAAGATCGAGGAGTTGAGAACCCAGCGGAAGATATCCTCAGCGCTTGAGGATGAAGAAGGTCTTCTTCCCCTAAAAGAAGGCTCTCAATGACCGGTGATTTCCTCATTTGGTCTCCCCCCTTTGGGCGGGAATGAAGGAAAAGTGGCATTGATGGGTTTTTAGGAAACCATAAAACTTGTTCGGCTGTAACACTCTAGGCGTTTGAAAGCATGGCAATGGGGATTCGGAACCCCCATTGCCATGCCGGGGTGCCAGTTTTGAAAATAGTTAAATTGATACGTTCGGCTGAGGTTTAGCCGCATTAGGAGTTTTTGGACGTGTCTAAATTTTCTGATGGTCGCAAAAAGGCCTATAAAGAGCGCGACTGGGATAAGGTAATCGAATACGCAGAGATGGAACTCAGGGAAGACCCGGAAAATATCAAGGCCCTCAACGATCTTTCCTATGCCTGTTTCAACAGACAAGACTATGACCGGGCCCTTTCCCTGTGCGAAAGGATCTATGAATTGACCCCCCAACGGGACGTGGCCGTCCAGTCCCAGAAACTTGGCACCCGCTACATGCGACACCATGAGATCCTGGGCGAGATATACTATCTGCGTGGAAGGGACGATGATGCCCTCAAGATATTTGAACAGCTCAAGGTCCTTGGGCCTCTTTTTTCCAAAAAGTACGGCCTTTCAGCCAGGATTTATGTCCGGAGAGGGGACTATACGGCCGCGGCAAAAGAATATCTGGACATGGCAGTCCATTGCCCCCGGCATTTTAACGAGGCCGCTGCCGGCCTGCTCGACCTCGTTGATATGGATCCCCTGAACGATGCCCTGTACCAGGCGTTTTTTGAGATCTACACCGAATCAAACCAGCTCCAGAGCATTATCTCCAGTTACGAGGCCATGCGAAGTACCGGCAAGGCCAAAGATCGGTTTCTCTTTACCCTCATTCACCTCTATCACCTCTCAAACGAAAATGATAAGGCCATGGAGATTCTCCAAGAAGAGATCAAACAAAGACCGGATCATCCGCACCTCCAGATATTTCTGGGAAAGGTTCTTCAGGCCCAAATGGAGTTTACTCAGGCGGAAACATGCATCAAGAAGGCCGTATCCCTTGATTCACGGAATCGCATCAGATATCGCAAGTTTTACGGTGCCCTGATCGAGGATCGGCAGAGGGCTGAGCAAAGGCTCAAGGCCGCTGTAAGCGATCATCTCAAGAACAAGCGGTGCGCGGAGGCCATCCGGAGCTGCGAGCAACTGCTCAAAATCAATGCCAAGAACAGGGCCTACGAGGTCGCCCTCTCCAGGGTGATCGACAACGCAATCACCATCGAGCTGGCCCAAGGAAACATCCAGGAGGCCGTTATTCTCATTGACCGCCTGGCGACCTTTGAAAAGGTCAACCCTGAGATCCCGGAGAAGGTAAAGGCCTTGCGACAGCGGCTTTCTGACCGCCGCATTGAGGTCTATGAGAACATGATATCTGGCGGGGAGGTCGAAGGGGATAATCTGAATCGGGTTCGGTTTGAATTGGCCCAGTTGTATATGGACGAGGGCAGGAATACGGATCGGGCCATCGGCCTGCTGGGGGAGGTAATCCAATCGGGCGGTCAATATGAAATTGATTCGCGATACCGGATTGCCCTTCACCTGCTCAAGTCCAGGGACCTTGATTCGGCGGAGATGCACGTCCAGAAATTTGCGGCACTCCCCTGCTCGGATGATCGGGTAAAGTCCCAGATGTATGAATTGGGAGGGGCCTGCGAGGCAGCGGGTTTGAAACACCAGGCCCGTACCCTGTTTAACAAGATACTCATGGCGGATAAGGGATTCAGGGATGTGGCCGAGCGGGTGGAGATCCTGAAACAACCGGCAGGCGGCAGGGAGATCCCCGAGGCCGTCATGGTACTCGATGTCTGTGAATCGTCAAGAATAATGGACCTATTCGGGGATGAAGCCACCTACCAACTAAAGAATGCCCTTGAAGGGATCGCCTTCCCCATCTTCAAAGACCGCAAATCAGATTTCTCCAAAAGCACGGGCGATGGCTTCCTGGTGACCTTTCCCAATTCCAGACAGGCAGTGGATGCCGCAATCCGCATCCTGAAAGGGACCGGCAACTACAATTTGAGGGTGGTTGACGGCCCCCAGATCCATTTGAGATTTGGCATTCATTTTGGGGCGGTTCGGGTCCGGCCCGACGGCGACCGCCATGGCACCAATGTCAACATCCCCTTCCGGGTGGAAGGCCTCAAGGGAAAAGACCTGATCGAGGTCGAAGGGGGCGTCTCAAAAGAGGGGTTTCCAGCCAGGGATCGTATCCTGATTACCGAGGCAGTCCACCACGATATCTCCGGCAGCGACCAATATCATGTGAGATATCTGGGCCTCTTTGAGCTGCGGAACATCACCGGCGTTCACAAGATCTACGAAGTACTCTCAGAAGGGGCGTAGGCCTTGAGTTTTGCCAGGTGGACCTGAATCGCCATAATCGCGGCAGGGGTGACGCCGGAGACCCTGGATGCCTGCCCAAGCGAGATGGGCCTGACCCTGTTTAGCTTCTCCCTGATCTCTGTCGAGAGCCCGTGGATCGTCTGATAGTCCGTATCCTCGGGGAGCGTGGTCTCTTCTATCCGTTTGAGCTTTTGCACCTGACGCTCCTGACGGCCGATATATCCCTCATACTTGACCCTCGTCTCCACCTCAAAGGCCACCTGATCCTCTACCTCCAAAAGACCTTTATCAAAGAGATGGAGGTGGTCAAAAAATATCTCGTTTCTCCTGAGAAGCTGCTCCAGGGAGGTGGGATTCTTGATGGGGGCTGAATTCAACCCCTTCAATCTGTCCAGCACCCAGGCCTCTGGCCTCAAGGTGAACTCCCGCAACCGGCCAAGCAGCTTCTCGACCTTATCTCTCTTCTTGCAGAATTCTCGATACACATCATCAGCGACAAGCCCCAAACGATGTCCCAGATCCCTGAGTCTAAAATCGGCATTGTCTTCCCTGAGCAGAAGGCGATACTCGGCCCTTGAGGTAAACATGCGATAGGGCTCGTTGGTCCCCTTGGTAACCAGGTCATCAATCAGTACCCCGGTATAGGCCTCTGATCTCTTGAGAATCAACGGCTCCTCCCCGCGGATCTTTAACACCGCATTGATCCCGGCCATGAGGCCCTGGGCCGCGGCCTCTTCGTAGCCCGAGGTCCCATTGATCTGACCGGCATGGAACAGGCCTTTGACCAGCTTGGTTTCCTGGGTGGGTTTGAGCTGAAGCGGGTTGATGTAGTCGTATTCAATGGCGTATCCGGGTCTCACGATATCCGCCCTTTCCAGACCGGGGACCGACCGGACCATCCGGATCTGGACATCAACGGGCAGACTGGTGGCCAGCCCATTGGGATAGACCTCGGCCGTATCCAGACCCTCTGGCTCTAGAAATATCTGGTGCCTCTCCTTTTCGGTAAAACGGACCACCTTATCCTCAATGGAGGGACAATATCTGGTACCAATCCCCTTGATGATCCCGCTGTAGAGGGGGGATCGGTCCAGTCCCTGTCTGATAAACTCGTGCGTCCTGCTGGTGGTATGGGTGATATGGCATGGCACTTGCGGCAAGGGGATCTTCGTGGTCGAAAAGGAAAAGGGCCTTGGATTTTTGTCCCCCCACTGGACCGCCAGCCCCTCATAATCGATGGCCCTCCCGTTTAGACGGGGGGTGGTTCCGGTCTTTAATCGTCCCAGGTTGAAACCCAGTTTTTCAAGCTGCAAAGAGAGCCGTTGGGATGGGGGGTCCCCCATACGGCCGGCCGGGAAATGGTCAAGACCGATATGAATCAGCCCCCTCATAAAGGTCCCGGTGGTCAGAATCACCGTCTTTGAACGGAATTGTTCATGAATCCCCGTCTCAACCCCATAGACCCTGCCATCCTTGACCAGCAGCCTGTCGGTCATGGCCTGGCGGATATCCAGATGGGGCTGGTTTTCCAACACCGACTTCATGCGCTTTCGGTAAAGATCCCGATCGTTCTGAGACCGGGAACCCTGGACTGCCAGGCCCTTGCGGGTATTGAGACGCCTGAACTGTATCCCGGTCTGGTCGGCGTTTTTGGCCATCTCCCCCCCCAGGGCATCGATCTCTTTGACCAGGTGCCCCTTGGCCAGCCCGCCAATGGCCGGGTTACAACTCATGGCCGCGATATGATCAAGATTTATGGTGAGAAGAAGCGTCGGGTGGCCCATCCTGGCCGCTGCCAGTGCGGCCTCACAGCCGGCATGGCCGGCCCCAACCACGATCACATCATATTCTTTGTCGTAGACAGACATCGTGAAGAGATCAAAAATCGGCTGGTCCTTGACTTATTGTCCTGCGGACTCCCCACCTATCGGCGGGGCCCCGGTTTCCAAATTACAAAC
>CAZXCQ010000339.1:0-5875 GCA_964639275.1 uncultured Desulfobacteraceae bacterium
TTAAATACGGAGACATATTATTCTGTTGCCTCACCGCCCATTCGCTCCGCTCATTCGAGGCACAGAGTTCACGGAACCACGCCCTGCAGGGCGGGGTTTGTTGGTGAGTCGAGTGCTGAAGGCACGATGGTTTTGAAAAATCCCAAATTTCTCTGCGATCTCTGGGGCTCTGCGGTGAATCGTTAAAAAGTGACCAAACATTTTCCAATCCCAGCAGGAGGTCTCCGGTGGAAGATCAGATAGTCTTCGGTGATCAGGTGATAGCGGTAAGACTCCCGGATAACGTTAAAAGCGCCCCTCCAGGGCTCTCTACGACACTTTCCCCTGTGGATAACAACGAGGAGGCGATCCGCAAGGCATTAGAAAGACCATTGGGCCGCCCCCCCCTCCGGGAGACCGTCAAACCCGGTTGGAGGGTAACGATTGCCTTTGATGACCCCACCGTCCCATGTTTTGCCCCGATCTGGGAGCCGGCCATAAGGCTTGTGATCCAGGAGCTCGAAAATGGAGGGGTAAGGAAATCCGATATCACACTGCTTTGTGCCAACGGGCTCCACCGCAAATTCACTCGCCATGAATTGGCCAGGATCCTGGGAGAAGACCTGGTCAGGGATTTTGGATACCGGCTCATCTGTCATGATGCCGAGGACCATGACAACCTGAGCTATATGGGAACGACCGAATCCGGGTATGAGGTGGAAATCAACAAACTGGTATCCGATTCCGATCTCACCATATATATCAACACGGTGGTATGGAGGGGGTTTAATGGGGGGTGGAAATCTGTCTGCGTGGGGCTCGGCTCATACAGATCCATCAGGTGGCATCACGCCCCGGATAGCATGTCAATGTCGATGGAGAAAAACCGGATGCATGAAATCCTCAACGAAATGGGGAACCTGATCGAGGATAGGATCGGGGAGGAACGGATCTTTAAGATAGAGACGGCCCTGGCAAATCCCCTTCAGGTCCACAAGGTATGGGCCGGAGGGGTATTTGAGACACGCCAGGCCGCCCTGGAGCTCATGAAGTCTCAACTCAAACCCAGACGTGAGATCGTAGAGCAAAAGGCCGACATCGTCCTTTACGGGATACCCAACTGGAGCCCCTATGCCGCCTTTTCGGTCATGAATCCCATTCTCACGCTTATCTCAACGGGTCTTGGATACTTTGGGGGTGTGATAGAGGCCATGGGTAAACCGGGCTGCTCTGTCATCCTGGTAAGCCCCTGCCCGGACCAATGGAACCATGATCACCACCCCACACACAGAGAGATCTGGGATAATATCCTTCCCAACCACAAAGACCCTTTTGAGATAGCGGATCTGTTTGAGGAAGATTTTGCCCACAGGCCCGAATACATCTATAAATACCGGTTCTGTTACGGGTTTCACCCCATGCACGGGATAATGACCACCTATCCCCTAAAGAGGCTACGCCATACCGCCGGGGTCTTTGTTGCGGGTGCTGAGAGCCCGGAACTGATACGGCATCTCGGTTTTGAACACACCGCCACGGTTGAAGAGGCCATCGACAGGACAAAAGAAATCCACGGAAAAGATGCCTCCATTGTGTTTGTCAGATATCCGCAACTCGCCTGTAGACAGTAAAGAATCCCCCCTATTCTCCAAAGGATGCTCCCGTTATCTGAAAACCCGCCAAGATCTTTGATTGAGGCTTGTCCAAGTTCCCTGGCCATGCTAAAGGGAATTGTCAATTCACATGGCCTTGTCCTGGTTCTAAAAGAAGGAGGTGGAAGCCGTTGCAGGATGGGCAACCAGGCTTTCAGACCAGAAAGGTAGCTATCATTTCTTGTGGACATCTTGTTCACGATGTCTTTTCCAGTTTTCTGGCCCCTTTTCTGCCCCTGCTGATTGCCAAATTCGAACTCTCCATGATACTCGCCGGGGCCCTGACGGTCTTCTTTCGCCTTCCCTCCCTCATAACCCCGTTTTTCGGAGCCATTTCCGATCGAATGAACCTGCGCAGCCTGGCAATATGGGCCCCCGCCTTTACAGCAGTGACAATGAGTCTGCTGGGTGTCGCGCCAAATTATTTGACCGTATGCCTTCTGTTGCTGGGCGCCGGTACAAGCGCCGCCATGTTCCACGTCCTCGGACCGGTGATGATTGCCCAGGTGGGGATCAAAAATCTCGGGAAGGGCATGGGGATCTGGATGACCGGCGGAGAACTGGCAAGGACCGTAGGCCCCCTTATTGCTGTCTGGGCCGTGTCCATGTGGGGATTTGAGGGGAGCTATCCGATCATGACTGTCGGTATTTTGGCTTCGATGCTCCTTTACCTAAACCTGAAGGAGATAGATTCTTTTTCGGAAAGGAAGCCCCAGAGCGGATTTGGAGAGGTTTGGCATACCCTGCGTCGGGTTATGGTTCCCTTGACCGGGGTAATCATATCCCGTGCCGCTTTGGCAGCCACCCTGACGGCGTTTCTCCCCACCTATATGGTCATCGCAGGGAGGAGCCTGTGGCTTGGTGGGGCAAGCCTCGCCGTACTCGAACTTTCGGGGATTGTGGGGACCCTTTTTGGGGGAACACTCAGTGACCGGGTCGGTCGCCGAGCGGTAATCCTGGCGGCCCTGCCCGCCTCTTCCCTCCTGCTGCTGGCCTTTGTCCATGCCCCCCAATGGCTTGAGTTTCCCATCCTTCTCTGCCTTGGCTGTAGCATCTTCGTCCTGACACCCGTGAACCTGGCCATTGTCCAGGACCATTTTGGAAGTCACCGAGGCACGGCCACCGGGGTCTTCATGACCATACACTTTATGAGCACAGCCGTCATTACCATCTTTGTGGGCTGGCTCGCTGACCTCATGGGGCTCAAATTGGCCTTTACGCTCAGTGCCTTTCTCGGGCTGGCAGGGGTTCCTATGGTCTTTCTCTTACCCAAATCCCAAGCGGTTGTTGAGGAGTACTGATAGAGATGAAAAGACTCACAGCTTCGCACGGACCCAAAAAGCACCGTCGGTCGGTTTTACCGGAATCTCATATTCAGAAGCATCCGCTCCTCATAGCGGCCAAGGGCTGATCGAATGCGTCTGTCCCAGATCTCTTATAATACAGAGTACGGTTAGGGTATAGGCGCCATTGTTTCCCTATGAGACACTCGTAGGAGGACAATAGGGTGGTTCTGTGGTCGGGAATCTAGTGCGGAAGGGGGTGTCCCCGGTACAGGAAGTCGTTCAGAGCTTTGCCAGAATCAGCCTCCATGTATCTCAGGAAAAACGTACAGGGCATCTCCCTCATTCAACACTGTTTCTCTGCGGGCACTCCTGCCATTTACCAATATTATCTTATCCAGTTCTTCAGGGATATTGAGGACCGCCAAGGCATGGGCCACATTTGCCCCTTCGGGGATGTCCCATTTGTCCCCATGTAAATGCCTTTCAGAAATGGGCACAAATTGACGGAAAAACGAAAGGACCCTAATTGTTATAATCAGTTTTTTCACCCCCGGACTTGACTATGAGACTTCTTGGTCAGTAATTGTCCCTATGTTTAGGCGCATTCAAAATGGCCTTTTCTATGGCAAATAAACCCCTACCTACGTCTCCACTGGTCCAATCTTCAAGGCGTGAAGGAAGTGAATAACACTCTCTTGCTTTTTTGCAAAATTCCCGGTGAACTCCAAGGTCCCACCTGCGTCTTCTGATCCGTCAACCGCTACAAGTATTTTCTTGTTCATTCTAAGCTCATTTCCTCATGCGGGTGGTTCAACAACGCTTTAGATTGTCCTCTCAGCCTAAACCCCATTTGCTCTACTTTCTTTACTCCTGCAAAATCTGAGGTAGCCATGTAACGATTTTTGGAAAGAACATAATGATGAACAATCCGAGCATCTGAAGGGCCATGAACTGCATCATACCGATATAGATATCTTTGAGGCTCCAGTCGGGCACAACCCCTTTTAGGAAATAGGCAGATAGGGCCACAGGCGGAGAGAGCCAGGCAGTCTGGAGTGTTACAGCCACCAGGATACAGAACCAGACCAAGTCGATCCCCATTTGTCTGATGAGAGGCATCAGAATAGGGACAAAAATGAGGACAATCGGGACCCATTCGAGAGGCCAGCCGAGAATGAAGATAAGAATCATAACAGCAAACAGCATGACCATGGGGCTCAGGTTGGTTTGAAGCAGGAGGTTGGTCAGCATGGTCGCGGAACCGAGCCTGGAGAAAACAGCCCCAAAAAAAGTGGATGCGGCCACAAGCACAAGAATCATCGCGGAGATCTCGAGGGTACGAAACATGGACTGCTTAAGTCCTTTCCAAGTCAGACGCCTATAGGCCAAGGTGAGGATTATGGCACCGAAGGCACCTGCAGCCGCTCCCTCGGTGGGTGTGGCCATGCCTGCTATGATGCTTCCCAAGGTTGCCGCAATGAGGGCGGCCACAGGCAAGACACCGAGCACCATCTCCTTAAGAATCCAAGAAAGGGATTCGGCTCTGAGTTCCTTGGGCAGGGCAGGGCCCATTTTTGGATTAATCTGGCAGCGAATCAGAGAATAGATCATATATATTACAGCGAGGAGAAGGCCTGGAAAAATGGCACCTGTGAAGAGGTCGGTGACCGGTACACCTACCACAGGACCCATGACGACCAACATGATGCTGGGAGGAATGAGGATGCCCAGCGTTCCACCAGCGGTAATGCAACCGGCGGAAAGCTTCACATCGTACTTGCTTTCTCGCATGGTAGGCGCTGCCATCACCCCGAGCAGGGTGACAGAGGAGCCGACAATGCCGGTTGCAGCGGCAAATATGGTCGCGGTGGACGTTATTGCAAGATAGAGGGAGCCGTTAAGCCTGGCAAGTGAATACTGGAACGATTTGAACAGGCGGTTCATCAGGCCGGAGCTCTCAAGGACATATCCCATTAAAAGGAAGAACGGTACGGCCGCCAGGACCGTATCGGTCATAACCCCAAAGAACTGAAATGTCATCAGATTGAAGACCACTTTCCCAATGCCAATGTACCCTATAACGAGGCTCAAAAAAATGAGGGTGAACGCGATGGGAAAACCGACGCATATAAATATAAACAGACTTGCAAGTCCGATCAAACCGAGAATTTGTGGGCTCATTGCGGCATTCTCCTCTAAGTTTCTACACCTTCTACATCCTCGTGCAAATCAGTTCCGGTATAAGCTGCATAAAGGCTCTTCAGGAGTTCTGAGATCCCTTGAATCAGAAGAAGGATCGTGGCAATTGGGATTGTCAGTTTAAGCGGCCATATAATAGGCATCCAGGGACTGGTGACGATCCGTTCCTGCAACAGGGTAGACGTCCAGGCATATCCCCAGCTGACCCACATGAATATCCCCAATCCCGGAAAGTAAAATAGGATATAGAGTAATGCGTCAACTATGCCCTTTGTGCGGACAGACCATTTTTCGTACAGAAAATCGGTACGTATGTGCTGCTGGCGTTGCAGGGCATAGGCTGCTCCCAACATGAAAAAGCCGCCGTAGAGTATGGTGCTCAAATCGCTGGCCCAGATGGTCGGACGGTTAAAGAAATAGCGACAGATCACCTCAAAAACCAGGCTTCCCACCATGGGAACGATGAGGAACGCCACGATTTTACCGGACCAAATACTAATAGAGTCGATAAAGGAGACTACTCTAATCAGAGCCATGCGATTATTGCTGATGATTAAAGCTTCCACATTGTTTGGTTTATAGGAATTCCCGCCAGCGTCATATGCCATTGTCGCACCCTACTTTCCATTCTTCGACACATTGTAACAATTTAGCCTTTTGAAAGACCGCGAGGGTCTTTTTTCCTCGTCCCTGCCTGGCACAACCTGTATTTAAAGGTAAGGGGGCGTGGCAGAGGCTGTGAAGAATTTGGGTTACGTC
>CAZXCQ010000340.1:0-5815 GCA_964639275.1 uncultured Desulfobacteraceae bacterium
TTTTTGTCGAATAACACATTGCCATTTTCTGGATCAAAACTTTTGAGACGCGGCATTAGA
This sequence comes from uncultured Desulfobacteraceae bacterium, assembly GCA_964639275.1. Classification (GTDB taxonomy): domain Bacteria; phylum Desulfobacterota; class DSM-4660; order Desulfatiglandales; family Desulfatiglandaceae; genus CAZXCQ01. Next base: position 61 of record CAZXCQ010000340.1, read on the forward strand.
ATGTTACAGATAATCTTATTTGAACATCGTGGGCAACCATGTGTGGAATCTGCGGAAAAATCAGCTACGACAGTCCGCCCAGCGGGAAAAAGCTGCTGACAAAGATGTGTCAGTCTTTCGCCCACCGAGGCCCTGATGATGAGGGCATTTACACTGTCGAGCAGACCGGATCCAGTGGAGAGAAGGTCAGCGTGGGCCTTGGACACAGGAGACTGAGTATCATAGATCTCTCTGTGGCAGGCCATCAGCCTATGAGTAATGAGGATGCCTCCATATGGATCACCTACAACGGTGAGATTTACAATTTCAGGGAACTCAGGGATGAGCTCAAAGGTAAGGGGCACAGATTTAGGAGCAAGACAGACACAGAGGTGATCCTCCATCTCTATGAAGAGGAAGGCACCCGTTGCGTCCATCGCCTAAACGGCATGTTTTCCTTTGCCATATGGGATGAAAAGGCATGCAGATTATGGCTGTGTCGCGATCGCATCGGCATCAAGCCCCTCGTCTACCATTGGGATGGGAGCAATCTTGTCTTTGCTTCTGAGATCAAGGCCCTTTTGTGTGATCCTGGCATACCCCGGGAATTGGACAGGGAGGCCCTGGCCCTTTACCTCTCCTTCAACTATGTTTCCGCCCCCAAGACCATCTTCAGAGGCATCAAGAAACTGGAGCCGGGGCATTATCTGCTTCTTCAAAATAGGGAACTGGAGATAGAGGAATACTGGGATATTCCCCAATATGAGTTCTCTGATCAGCTTTCCGGCCCGGTCGATAAACAGATAGACGATTATAAAAAAGACCTGACCCATTCTATCAGCGAGGCTGTCAGGAGGAGAATGATTGCCGATGTTCCCCTGGGCGCCTTTTTGAGCGGGGGGTTTGACTCGAGCATCGTCGTCGCCTTGATGGCAAGACATGCCGACAAACCGGTAAAGACATTTTCAATTGGGTTCAAGGACGACAAGCTGTTTGATGAAACCCGTTATGCGAGGGATGTAGCCCGTCTTTTTAACACAGACCATCACGAGTTCAAGCTCACATACAGGGATATGCTCGACGTCCTCACGGGTGTCCTTTCCACCTTTGACGAGCCCTTTGCGGATTCGTCAGCCATTCCCACCTATATCGTCTCAAGGGAAACCAGGCAATATGTTACCGTTGCCCTTTCCGGGGATGGGGGAGACGAGCTTTTTGCCGGATATCGATCTTACCTGGGCGAATATTGGCGCAAGCGCTATCTGATGATCCCCTCCTCACTCAGAAAGGGACTGATTGAAAGGTTCATCGAGGCCCTTCCAGATTCCAGAGACACCCAGACCATGGAATATCTCCGGAGAGTCAAAAAGTTTATTAGAGGGAGCCGAGGAGACTTCCCTGAACGCGTTTTGTCATTAAAGGAGGTCTTTCCCACAGACCTCCGGAAAGCCATTCTCAAGGACCCCGGGGGGATAGCGACAGATCACGAGTCCAATAAAGACCCGGCCCTCGATTGGATTCTGAAAAATCTCCGGATGTACAATGGGGATACCATCAATGCCATCCTTTATCATGACACAAAGGAATCCTTGCCAGGTGATATGCTGACAAAGGTGGATTGGATGAGCATGAAGAATTCGCTTGAGGTCAGAGTCCCTCTTCTGGACCCCGATGTGGTAGCACTGGCATTCAAAATGCACGGCTCATTAAAGCTCTATAAAGGAAGAGGCAAGTATATCCTTCGGGAGGCCTTCAAAGACCTTCTTCCCCGCAGCATTCACCACAGGCCAAAGGCGGGTTTTGAGGTTCCGATTAGCCGGTGGCTCAAGACCGATCTCAGATTTCTCCTCGACCAATATCTTGGCGAGTCCAGGATCAGGGAGCAGGGCATTTTTGAATACGAAGTTGTTAAGGGTTTAAAAACCGACCTCCTGACCAGCAGAACGGACACGTCCTGGATGTTATGGAATCTAATCGTATTTCAGTATTGGTTTGAGACTTATCTCCCTGTATCAATTTAGCTTTCTGCAAAATTGGCAGTGGGACAGGGGTATGGGGGTTCGGAATCCCCATACCCCGGGTCAAAAGGCTAAAGTGTTACATCTCCCTTAACTCGCGCTTGTATGACATAAGGGCATTTTTTCCGATGAGATGCATCTGCTGCCTGTCAGATAGAACCACCAACCGTCCTTTTGGTCTTGACGGAAAACGCGGCTGCCTTGATTGTGGCGTCATATTCGACATGGGGGCGCAGAAAAACGAAATCCAGGAGAGTGATATATACCATTTCAAAAACATTGATCCTCATCTAAAAGTGGGAGAATCAAAGCGTTATCTCTTCAACTCAGCGCTGGATGACCTCTCCTTGAAGATTGGGAAGGAGAGAAAATCAATCCTGGATGTGGGATGCGGGTTTGGTTATTTCCTTGAGTTGGCTTCAAAAAGAGGATGGAAGGTCTCAGGGGTAGAAATCGTCGGCAGCGCAGTGAGAGATGCCAGGGCAAGGGTTGGAAACCAAAACATATTTCAGGGCACTTTGAGGGAAGCAGAGTACCCTGACAACTCCTTTGATGTGATCACTTTGTGGGATGTCTTATTCCACCTTCAAGATCCGTTTCAAGAACTCAGGGAATGTCTGCGGGTCCTAAGAGAGAGAGGATTTATTGGCATCCGGGTAAGAAATGTGGTCTTTGAAGTAATGGCCTATAGGATCTATTCGACGATCAAAAAAATGGCTCCCGGCCTCAGAGTAAAGACCCCCTATGCCTTCCATCGGTATTGTTTCAGCAGCAATTCACTCTCTCGATTATTGCACAGGGTCGGATTCACAAAGATCCAGATAACCAATTCTCCTTTGACCAAAGGAGACCCCTATGGTTATACCCATATCAAAATGCTGGTCCAGGTGACAAAGGGATTGTTGGATTTCATTTCCGGGGTCGCTTTTTTGATAAGTGGTGGCAAACGGATAATCGGTCCTTCCCTGTTGGTCTGGGCCCAAAAGCCAATCTCCAGGATGTCCCTGCCAAGGCACAATGATTAAGGTGGTCCATATCATCACACGGTTGGACAGAGGGGGGTCTGCACAGAATACCCTTCTGACCTGCCTGGGTTTGAGTAAAGAAAGGTATGAGGTGATTCTCATCCATGGGCTCTCCCTTGAATCCCGAATGACCGAAATGGAGAGACGGTCAGTCTCCCGGGATATTCAAAGGGCAGAGGAAAATGGGGTGAGGATCATTCCCCTGCCCTCACTGGTTCGACGGTTGGATCTTTTTCAGGATCTCCGGGCCATCTTCTCAATATGGAAGATCCTGGCCAGAGAAGGGCCTTACATTGTCCACACCCACAGCTCCAAGGCAGGCATTGTGGGGCGGTGGGCAGCCAGGCTGGCCCGCACACCGGTTATCGTCCACACCCCGCATGGCCACGTCTTCTACGGCCACTTCGGGAGACTTGCTTCCACATTCTTTCTCCTGCTGGAGAAGATCACATCCCCTATCACCGATGTTACGGTTGCCCTGACTGAGGCCGAGCGCGATGATTATATCTCCTTTTCTGTTACGAGACCGGAGAAGATCGTGACAATTCACAGCGGGGTTGATATCGATCAGTACAGCGGAGTAAAGATCAACATCCAAGAAAAAAAGACCTCTTTGGGATTAGAACCCGACCAGCTGGTGATCGGGACTGTTGGGTGGCTTCTTCCGATCAAAGGTCCCATGGTCCTGCTCAGGGCGATGATACGGGTTTGGCAGGACTACCCCGGGGTGAGGCTTATCTTTGTCGGCAAGGGCGATCTGGAGGAGCAACTGCGGACCGAGGCGTTTGAGGCAGGGGTGTCTCATAAAGTGATCTTTTTGGGGTGGCGCAATGACGTCCCTGAGCTCATACAGGTCTTTGATATCTTTATCCTCCCCTCACAAAACGAGGGAATGGGCCGGGTACTGGTAGAGGCCATGGCAGCCGAAAAGCCTATTGTCGCAAGCCGTGTGGGGGGTATTATCGACCTTATCAAAGACGGGGAAAACGGCCTGCTTGTTCAACCGGGGGATGTTGAAGGGCTGTCTTTTGCCATCAAAAGGTTGTTAACGCACGAGAAAATGCGCTATGATATGGGGCAGATGGGTAAGGCCAGGGCAAAGAATTTCACCCTAAAGGCAATGCTTGAAAAGATTGAGGTGCTCTATTCCTCCCTTTGTCAAGAAAGGGGAGAGGGGTCAGGCTGATGCAATCGATTCGGCGAATTCTTCTGATTCTGATTCTGTCCGTGATGATTTCCGGTCATGCGGGTGCCGTTGAGTATCTCCAGATCCCTGGTCTGATCGACCTCAGGACAACTTATAGCGATGGGGCACTCGACCCGGAATCTCTTGCCAGGCTGGCAAAACAGCGAGGCTTTGATCTCATATTCGTAAATGATCACGACAGGCTGGTTATGGAATACGGGATCTTGCCATTTAGAAACATCTTGAGGAAGCGAGAAGAGCTAAACTCCATCAATGAAGGAGGCGCAAAGGACTATCTGAACGCCATCAGGAGGGTGCAAGAAAAGAACCCCGGTATGATCATCGTTCCAGGTTCAGAGACAGCCCCTTTTTATTACTGGACGGGTTCATTTTTTCAAGACAACCTGACTGCCCACGACGACGAGAGGCGAATCTTGACCATAGGGATGGATAGGTCAAGTGACTATGCAGACCTTCCCATCCTGCATAACGGTTTTTCGTTTCGATACACTGTGGAATTCCTGCCGTTCTTGGTCCCGTTTTTGATATCCCTGGGCCTCGGGCTCGTGTTGTTAAGATGGAGGGGGATCTTGAGGATATCGGGGATCATCGTGAGCGGGGTCTCTGTCCTCTTTATGATCAATATGGGCCCTTTCAGGAGTTCTCCCTTTGACCAATATCATGGTTATCAAGGGATGGCCCCCTATCAACTGGTTATTGATTATGTGGAGTCGAGGGGCGGGTTGACCTTTTGGAATTACCCTGAAACCGCATCGGGTGTAAGGAAAATAGGCCCGGTTTTTGTCGATACCCCCTCCTATCCACAGGTCCTTGAGCAATCAAGAGGTTATACCGGGTTCTCGGCGCTGTATGGCGACAACATAACGGTGACTGAGCCCGGTAATCTATGGGACAGGGTCCTGTTGCAATACTGTGAGGGAGAACGTGATCGTCCCCCATGGGGGATATCCACGGCAGATTTTCACAAGGATGGAGAAAGCGGAGAAAGACTGGGGGCATTTCCCACGGTGGTCATGGTGCGGGAGAAGACAAAGGAGGCGGTTCTATCAGCCATGAGGCAGGGAAGGATGTATGCCTGTGCCGGATACCCTCAAAGGATGATCCTCAACGAATTCGCGGTCTGTTCGTCTGGGTGTAAGACCAGGGCAATCTCGGGGGAAGAGATGATGTTAAATGAAAACCCAAAGATCCGTATCTCCATTTCCCCTAAGGAGCCGACCCAAGACCCAGTGAAGGTCAGGTTGATCAGATCAGGGGAGCTGATCAAGGTCTTTGAGGGGCCTTTACCCATGGAGGTTGAATACGAGGATAAATACTACAAGCCCGGGAAAAAGATATTTTACCGGATCGATGCCCGGGGTTGTGGCGCCCTGGTCTCAAACCCCATCTTCGTAATCTTTGCGTATGAGTAACGTTGGGGGTAACATCTCAAAAAACAGGGGCGAAGGTGTGGCATGGGGGTCTTTTTTTCTTCCACATGCCCCCATATGACATGGTCTAGCGGCCGTCACAAAATGGCGTATCGG
>CAZXCQ010000341.1:0-5808 GCA_964639275.1 uncultured Desulfobacteraceae bacterium
TCATGCTCGTGAAACCCTTCAACTTTTTGACCGTAGCGATTCCTATGATCTACTGAAGATTTCCCATCTTGACGGGTGGGCCATATGTCACACCTTACGGGGTCAACACGAGGCGAAAGCCTAATGAGGTGAATCTCCCATCAGGCTGATATCCACCGCGATAGGCCGCGCGGCAAAACCGGGCGTTGCTGTAGGCACTGCCACCGCGATATACCCTTGCTGAGCCTGACGATGGCCCTTCAGGATCGGCTACAGTGGCCGACGAGTACTTGCCATACCAGTCCTGACACCACTCCCATACATTCCCGTGCATGTCATAGAGACCCCAGGCATTGAGTTCCTTTTGTCCAACCGCGTGGGTACTCCTGTTGGAATTATTCGAATACCAGGCAAATTTTCCAAGGTTCACCAGGTCGTCACCAAAGCAAAAGCGCGCGGTGCTTCCTGCCCGACACGCATATTCCCACTCCGCTTCCGACGGCAACCTGTATGTCCTGCCCTCCTTGCGGTTGAGCCATTTAATAAAGGCCTGGACATCATTCCATGAAACGCAGGTGACTGGATTTTCTTCGGTTTGTTCAAATCCGGGGTTGTCCCAGTAATACCCCTCTATTTTTTCCCACTTAGTGCCTAACAGAATCGTTGCACCCCCTGTTGTTTCAGCTTCGGTCTTGTAGCCCGTATCCTTAATGAAGGAACGCCACTGACTAACCGTCACTTCCGTGGTCTGCATATGGAACGGACGGCTTATGGTGACCCTATGCTGAGGGACATCATCTTCATACCATTCCTTCTTCCCGCCGTACTGACTTGCCACCTCTGAGGGGCTTATCGCGCTTCCCATCATAAAACTCCCGGACGGGATCTTTACAAACTTCATTCCAAGTGAGTTGGTCAAGGCCCTTTCAACGGAGCCTGAAGTGGTCCCCGCCATCAGATCCTTTGCTAATAGGTTTTCGCCTCCTTCCTCCGGAGTTCCGGTCTTGAGGCTCTTGCTGTCGGCAGAAAGAGAGAAGAAAGGCAGAATGGCCAGGATAAGAGCTGTAATAGCAACAACTGCAGATTTTCTCATGAATTACCTCCCCAAAAAGATGCCAATGACATAGACTGCATTTGACTTGAATTTTGACCCCTTGAATGATCTCCTCAGCCAAGCTCAGATCCAGCTGCCCAAAGAGGTCACTGGTCAGATCTGAGGGAGGTGGCAAAGGCACAATGAGCAGGTGTGAGGGTCATGAAGTCAACTGGAGCATATAGGAAGCCCCAGTTTTTGGCAATAATAAACTGTCAGGCAGGACGTCTTTTGGTCAAACACCAAGGCTGAGCACCGGCTGGACTAGACTCCCAGGGAGGTGAGTGTTTGCGCGAGTAAATAGATTTTGGTCCGCAAATTTTGGGCTTGACCTCCACGGAAAGCCCCTAATAAATATCAAGGGATCGAAAACCCCGTATTCCGGAAAGCAGAATTCTAACGTATTCAAATAGCAATATGTTACAAATGTCCTTTCCGGAATACGGGATGAATGACAAAACTTTGGAGTGTGGAGTAATCCACGGGATAATCAGACAATGACCAAAGCTCATCTTCTTTTTCAATCTCTTCGCCCCAATCAATGGGTCAAGAATGGATTTGTCCTGGTACCGCTCCTTTTTGCGCAGAGGGTTTTTTATTATCCCAGTCTGATAAGGAGCCTAACAGGATTCTCCATCTTCTGTCTCCTTTCCGGTGCCATTTACTTGATTAATGACCTGGTTGACCTGGAAGCAGACCGCTCGCATCCTGTAAAAAAGGACCGTCCGCTGGCAGCAGGGCTGATTTCTCATCGGCTTGCCAAAGTGGCCGCAGGAATTCTTCTTCTCTCCTCTGTGCTGTTGGGGTTTTCATTGGGTGCCGGCTTTCTTCTTGTTGTCGCAATTTATCTTGCTATTCAGGTTCTTTATAATTACCGGCTTAAGGAGGTTGTGATCCTGGATATCTTCTGCATATCCTCCGGCTTTTTTCTGAGGGTGACCGGAGGGGCGGTTGCAATCGGAGTGGTCATCTCAAATTGGCTGATAATTTGTACCATATTGATCTCTATCTTTCTTGCCCTGGCCAAGCGCAGACAGGAACTGGTCCTTTTGGGCGAGACCTTGGCAAGCAACCACCGGAAGGTCCTCTCCGAATATGACCCATACCTGCTCGATCAGATGATAGGGTTAATCGCCGGGAGCACACTCTTGAGTTATATGCTCTATTGTGTATCTCCTGATACAATTGAAAAATTTCAAAGCGATCATATGATCTATACCTTTCCCTTTGTCCTTTACGGTATACTCCGCTATCTTTATCTGATCCACAAAAAGGGTTATGGGGGAGCACCTGAAAAGGTCCTTTTTTCAGATTTATCCCTGGTCCTTAGCGTAATATTGTGGGGGTCTTTTTCTGTGTTGATTGTCTACGGGGTAATATAGGTTGGAGCGATTTGGTCGACGTCTCCTAACGTTTGTCATCGTGGGGATAGCCTGTTACGGAGGCCTCGCATTTGCTGGTAAATTTGGGGACTTCTGGGAGGCTTTACAGTCTTTCCCTCTCTTCTATATTCCTCCGCTTCTGGGTTTGGCAGGATTGAATTACCTCCTTAGGTATGCCCGCTGGCACATCTACCTGAGGACCCTTGGTGTCCGTATCGGTTATTGGAGAAACTGCCAGGTCTTTATGGCAGGATTGACCATGTCCCTAACACCGGGAAAGGCGGGCGAGGCCTTAAAGGCCCATCTGTTGCGCGGGGACACAAACAACCCATGGTCCGCTGGCCTTTCGGCAGTGTTTGCAGAGCGACTCACGGACCTCATGGGAGTTGTGATTTTGGTGGTTCTTGGTTTGAGTTCCTTACCCCTGGGAAGGGATATGGCGCTCCTGGGTGTGGTGACCTGTCTCGGCCTTTTCCTGATCTTTTCTCAACCTATCTTCCTAAAGCCACTGATCCGCTTAGTGGGGAAAATACCCGGAATGGCCGGGCGATGGGAAAGGCTGGCCGAGATACAATCAAATATTCAACAGTTGTTGTCATTTCGGTTGCTTGTGGTAGCCCTGTCGATTTCCGTTGTTGCATGGTTTGCTGAATGCCTTGTACTCTATTTTGCCCTGGTGGTTTCTGGGGGTAAGGCGAGTTTGATGGAAGCGACGTTTGTTTACGCCCTGTCAACATTGGGAGGGGCCTTATCCCTCCTTCCTGGCGGGTTGATAGTGACCGAAGGGAGTATGGCGGGATTGTTGCGTCTGTTCGGGGTCGAATTGAGTCGGGGTGTCCTAGTGACCGTTATTGTTCGCCTCTGCACCCTCTGGTTTGCTATACTTATCGGCATAATCTCTTTTTCTTTGTCAGGGAGGAAGACCAGGGTTAAGAAAGGTGCGGTTTCAACTGAAAGAAACGTTCGGGTGAAACTTGGGAGGGAGATACATTGAGAAGACCTGTTGTTGCAATTTTGAAAACAAGACCTGAAAAAGTCCTCGATGATATTGAGAGACTGATGAATATGGCCGGTGTTCAGTCGGCCTTGAATCCTGAGGCCACAACGATCCTGAAGGATAATATCTCCTGGCACTACCCCTTGTTATCCGCCAACACCACACCATGGCAACTTGAAGGCACAATTCGAGGACTCAACGTGGCTGGTTTTGGAGATCTCGTGGCTGTTCACAACAATACAGTGGTGACAGACCCTGTTAAGGGTGGGCGATTGAACAGATTGACCCCGATTTATCAAAACAACGGAATCTTGGAAAAATATAACTTCCTGGCCAAAGATATCACCTGGGAGATTTACCATCCAAAGACACCGATGAGGGCACTTCATAGGATTTATCCGGGAGGGATTAGAATTCCATCCTTCTTTTACGGGAAGAATATCGTTCATCTCCCCACGGTAAAATGTCACATCTATACCACTACCACCGGCGCCATGAAAAACGCCTTTGGCGGACTGCTAAATACCCGCCGGCATTATACCCATAGCGTTATTCATGAGACCCTGGTTGACCTGCTGGCGATTCAGAAGGAGATACACTCCGGCATATTTACCGTAATGGACGGTACCTTCTGCGGCAATGGCCCAGGGCCCCGGACAATGATACCTGTTGAGAAAGGTCTCATCCTGGCCAGTTCTGACTGTGTGGCGATAGACGCTGTAGCGGCCAGGATCATGGGTTTTGATCCCATGAAGATCGATTATATCCGGTTGGCCCATGAGGATGGACTCGGTGTAGGGCGGGTGGAAGAGATTGATGTGCAAGGAGAGGATATTTCGGAAATGAATTTCCAATTCTCGGTCGGCGACAATTTTGCCAGTCGTTTTGGTGATCTATTTTGGTTCAGTCCGTACAAAAAGATCCAGAAACTCCTTTTTCACACACCCATAGTCTATCTCTTTGTCTTTGGCTCCTGTTTTTACCATGACCGGGTTTGGTGGCCTTTTGTCGGAGCCCGGATCATGCAAACGATCAGGGCAAACACCGAGTGGGGGAAATTCTTTGAGAAGTATGCGGAAAGGTAAAGGTCTGCAGCGCTATTAATGTGCCTTCCTTTAGGGTAGGGTACGGAATGAATATGGATATGCGGTCTTATCGTTTAGAGTTTCTGATCTGTCTGTTTCTGGTAGTGGCGAGCCTTGGGGTTTTCTGGCAGTTGCCTGCCCACGATTTTGTAAATCTTGACGACGGTGTTTATGTCAGCAACAACCCCCATGTGCAGGCAGGTCTTGTGGGACGAAATGTCATTTGGGCCTTTACTAATTTAGATGCAAACTTCTGGCATCCCCTCACCTGGTTATCCCACATGTTGGACTGCGAGCTGTTTGGGTTAAGGCCCGGGATACACCATCTGAGCAATCTCCTGTTTCACATGGTCAACAGCATACTGCTGTTTTTGCTCTTTAGTAGGATGACAGGGGCATTATGGCGGAGCGGTTTTGTTGCTGTCCTTTTTGCCTTACATCCCCTTCATGTGGAGTCGGTGGCGTGGGTGTCTGAGCGGAAGGATGTCCTCAGCACCCTTTTCTGGATGCTGGCCATGTGGGGATATGTCCGGTACGCTGAGCGACCAGGGGTTAGTCGATATTTATTGGTCTTGATTTTCTTTGCATTAGGTCTCATGGCCAAGCCGATGGTTGTGACCCTGCCATTTGTGTTGCTGCTTATGGACTTTTGGCCTCTTGGCCGGTTGAAATTGTGGCGATCAGGCAAAGGAAAGAGCGGGGAAAATCAAACCCCCACAGTTTTTGGTCTGATTCTGGAAAAGGTGCCGTTTTTGGTTCTGGCCGGGGCTGCGAGCGTTATGGCCTACTTTGCGCAGGGGGAAGCTATTGGGTCTATGGATGCCTACCCCTTAGAGGTGAGAATCGCCAATGCCTTGGTGTCCTATCTGGGCTATATTGGAAAGATGCTTTGGCCTCTGGGTCTTTCGGTTTTTTATCCATACCCTGAAGAGCTACCCATGCGGGAGGGTATGGGGGCAGGATTGATCCTGTTATTTTTGTGTGCCATCTTTTTCAAGGTTGGACGGGATCGTCCCTATTTAATATTTGGATGGCTGTGGTATCTGGGGACGCTTATTCCGGTCATTGGTCTGGTTCAGGTGGGGCATCATGCCATGGCTGACCGGTATACGTATATTCCCTTGATTGGGTTATTTGTAATGATGGCCTGGGGTGTCCCTGAGCTATTCGGAAGATGGCGTTACAGGCGAAGGGTGGTTGCCATAACGGCTGGGGTGATGGTTCTAATGTTGATGATATGCTCAAGGTTGCAGACAGGTCATTGGAAGAACG
>CAZXCQ010000342.1:0-5727 GCA_964639275.1 uncultured Desulfobacteraceae bacterium
GGTTGACTGTCACATGATCCCGCCAGTCCAGTTCAAGACTCGAAAACACCGCATCGACAAAATCCTCAAGTCTGTTTGTCTCGCCGGTGGCGATTACATAATCGTCCGGGGCATCCTGCTGGAGCATGAGCCACATGGCCTCAACATATTCCGGTGCCCATCCCCAATCGCGCTGAACAGCCATATCACCCAGCTCAAGTCTATCTTTGCTCCCTTCTGCAATACGACTGGCCGTACTAACGATCTTCTTTGTTACGAACCGCTCCGGCCTCAAAGGCGATTCATGGTTGAAGAGAAGACCGGAGCAGGCAAAAAGCCCGTAGGCCTCCCGGTAGTTGGCAACCTGCCAGTAGGCCGCTGCCTTGGCAACGGCGTAAGGGCTTCGGGGGTGAAATGGGGTGGTTTCATCGGCAGGATGACCCTCGGTATTGCCAAAACATTCGCTCGACCCGGCGTTGTAAATATGTACGGGTCTCTCCAGAAACCGTACGGCCTCCAGAAGGTTTAGGGTGACGATGCTGATGCTCTCAAATGATTCAACCGGCTGATCAAAAGAAAGCCCCACCGAGGTCTGACCCGCCAGATTGTAGATTTCATCGGGCCGGGCCCTTTTGAGGACCTGAAGCACGCTCCGGAAATCGTTGAGTGAGACCGACTCCACCTCAACCCGGTCGCGTATTCCCAACCGAACCAGATTGATAAACGAAGATATTTGGGCGTCGCGAGAGGTCCCCAGGACCCTATATCCCTTTCCCAGGAGAAATCTGGCCAGGTACGCCCCATCCTGGCCCGAGATCCCAAAAATAAGTGCCGTCTTCACCATACCCCTCTGTGTCCCTTCCCTCCTCTTTTGGTTCTGTGACCTTATGCGACCGCCTTGTACCACCCCGTATCAATTTAGCCTTTTTGAAAATTCGCACTCGGAGAGGGCAATGGGGGTTCGGAATCCCCATTGCCCGGCTTTCACAAAGTTAAAGTGTTACACCACCCCTCAGGGGCCCCCATTGAGCGCTATGTCCCGCGTAGGGCTCGTTCAAAGGCCTCAAACGTCTGCTCAGCCGTTTGACCCCAGGAGAATCTCGCAGCCTGGGCCAGACCTCTATCTACGAGCCTTTGTCTCAGTCCGGGATTCTCAACCAGATGGGTGAGTATCCCGGCAAGGTCGTCCGCATCCCGGGGACCATTCATATACATTGCGCCATCCCCGGCAACCTCAGGCAGGCTGGCCTCCCGCGTGGTCACAACCGGACACCCGCACGCCATCGCCTCAAGGAGGGGCAGACCAAACCCCTCATAGCTGCTCGGAAGGACCATGGCCAGGGCACCTGAGTATAATCTGGCAAGGTCATCGTCGCTCACATAATCGAGAAAGATTACATTATCCCAATCGCCCTTTTTTGTCCATCCCTGCCAACCTGCAACGAGCAGTGGCATTTCGAGTCTAGCCCTCTTGAGGGCCTGGGGGATGACATCCAGATTCTTCCTCGGGTCGCCACTCCCCACAAAAAGGAAGTACCTCTCAGGCAACCCGCGAAAACTCAAAAGATCTTTGATCTCCCTGTCCGTTCTGGGGTGAAAAATACTCTGCTCATGAGCCTCATGGGTAACCGTTATTTCATCGGTTGGGATTTCCAGACAAATTCCCATCTCCTCCTTTGAAAAATGCGATACGGTTAGGAAATGATTCACCCGCCTGCATCTCCTTTGGAGAAGAAGTCGATAATTAAGGACCCGTTCGCGGGGGTGGTGCTCGGGGAAACGGATGACGGAAAGGTCATGCAGGGTAAATACGGTCTTCACGTGGCGCGGCACCGAGAATGGAAAAAAACCGGCCTCATGATACAGGTCATATTCCTTCGCCAGCCTTCGAAAAACCCACTCTCTCCTCGCATGAATCCCCAGGCGAATCAAAAGCGCGGGATACGCCGGCAATCTCCAGAAGAACTCAACCCGGTTGGACCAGCGATCGAGATCCTCCGGTCCGCTGGGCATTCCAGAACTGACCCTTCTGCCATCAAAATATCCGATCTCCAGCCTGTCACCAAAACGACTCTCCAGTTCGCCATACAGGCACCTCATGTACCTCGAAATCCCTGTGTTGACATTCTTAAGGGGAATCGCGTTAACAATGACCTTTATCTTCATTGTCATTTTTTCCAGGGCGCCATAGAAATGTATTTTACATTCCTTCCCAGAATGGAGTAACCCCGATTTGTTTCTTGGGAAAATCTCTTGACATTACGTACGCTGACAGCTATACTACCAGTACGCCTTTCAAACACTTACCACTGCCACCAGAATTAGGAGAGTAACAATGCCTTCGGAAATCACGGCGACTGAATTACGAAAGAATGTCTACAAACTTCTGGACCAGATACTCGAAAGCGGAGTACCTATAGAAGTTAAGCGCAAAGGCAAGCGCCTTATCATCATCCCCGCCAAGCCTGTGTCAAAGCTGGAACGGCTGGAAGAACATCCCGATTGCATTGTCGGAGAGCCCGGGGAACTCGTACACATTGATTGGTCTAACGAATGGACTCCCATCATATGATCTATCTGGATACCCATGTTGTCGTCTGGCTCTATGCCTCCAAACAAAAGGACTTGAGTGAACGCGCCTGTTGGCTCATCGAACGGGCGTCGCATGTTCTCATTTCGCCAATGGTTTTATTAGAACTGGACTTCCTCAATGAAATCGGGCGCACCACCGTTTCCTCAATGCCAATATACCACTACCTGGAAGGAAAAATCGGTTTAAAAACCTGCGCAAGGCCTTTTCTTGAAGTGATCCATCTGGCCTCAAATCAAATATGGACACGGGATCCATTTGACCGAATAATCACGGCCCAGGCGGCCGTTGGAGGCAATACCCTCATAACAAAAGATGACAGTATCCTTACAAATTATCCACAGGCCGTCTGGTAACTGCCTCGACCCCTCCCTCATCCCGTCAACCGCCTTCGACCACCTCCCTCATCTTCTCTATAAAGACACCCTTATCAAACCGCTTTGCCCGTTCCTCGCATGCCCCCCGCATCTTGAGTGCCCTTTGAGGCCTCATCCATTCCACCGCCTCGATGATATCCTCCGCGGTTGGCTCCGACCGTACCAACACCCCACAATCCGTCACCAGCAACCCTTTCCCGGCTTCTGAACCCTGCCATCCGCCTTCCGCCTTCCGCTCACCGTTTACCCCGTGAAATGCATTTCCTTTTCCTATTTGACCGGGACTCCCGGCTCCCGGCTCACTCTTCACCGTCTCAACTACTCCCCCCTCCTGCACACCAATCACCGGCTTCCCAGCGGCCATGGATTCCACAGGAGACAACCCAAAATCTTCATCCCTGGGGATGTAGATGCTGGCAATACATCTCCCCATCAGATCGGATAACCGCTCTTCATCCACCCAACCCAGCAGCTGGATATTTCTTGCTCCCTCTGCAGCCTTCTTTATTTTCAGCGTCTCTGACCCGCCGGATACCACAACAAGGTTTTTCTCCGGCATCCTGAGAAATGCCCTGACGATCATATCCACCCTTTTAAGGGGGTCAAGCCTGGCCGTGGACAGATAAAAATCCCCCTCACCCAGAAACCGAAATCTCTCCGTCTCGCAGGGGGGATATACCACGTGGCTGTCATGTCTCAAGAATCTCCTGATTCGCTCCCTCACTGTTTTGGAAATCGTGATGATGATGTCCATATTCTGGGTCGCTCGCTCATAGGCAGGGAGATAAAAGCCCATAATCATCTTCAAAAAGGGTCTTTGCCAGGCAGGGATCTGCTGCACCATAAAGTCCTGCTGGTCATAAAGGAGTCTCGGCGGGGTAAGGCAGAAAAGGATCTTCTTCCCGGAGATTCTCTTGTGAGCGAGGGGGGAAAGCGACCCGCTGAATATGGCCCAGGGAACGGTCCTTTCTGGAAAATGGGCAAACGCCCACCAGAGCTGAAAGATCCTTGAAAACCCCAGCCACCGGGGTGAGTTTTCATATGCCCCAAGACTTCTGGCCTCTACATTGCCAAAGTATCCTTTGGGAAACGATCTCCTGTCCAGATGGCCGGTCCACAATTGGGCCTCAAAAGATTCTGCCAGGATCTTCGCCACCCTCCCTCCCCCATCGGGAGCATTAAAAAAATCATGTAGAATTAGCGATCCTTCACTCATAGCCGGTATACCGATTTTCCGTGATACTCACCCGGACCACCCTAAAACACGCGCTTTCTGTTCGTAGGTTCATCAACCACTCAATCCTGAACCTGACAACCTCAGTAATCAGTATCAATTTAGCTTTCTTCAAAATTGGTATCAGGACAGGGCAATGGGGGTTCCGAATCCCCATTGCCCTGGTTTCAAAAAGCTAAAATGTTAGAGTGATCACAAAAAGACATCTCAATGGCCTAATTCAGGCTCCATCACATACCTTTTGAGTCCGAAGATGAGGAATCCGGTGAGGAACGCCTCGGTAACAATCGTCGCCCACGCCGCCCCCAGCCCCCCAAATCTTGGAATGAGCAGAAAGTTGAGCCCTATGTTGACAAGGGCCGCCACCCCGGCCGCCACAGCATACAGGTGTTCAATATTTTGAGCAATAGCCGCCTGAGTCAGGACACCGTTTGGCAAAACAAATATTGTGGCACCAAGCAACCAGGGAAGCACCGTAGCCGAAGCACCGTAGCCTTGGCCAAAGGTCAAAAGCACGATTTCCTTGCCAAAAAGAATACCCCCGAGGAGAACCAGACCCGCGGCCCCAAGCATAACGAGGGTCATCCGAAAAAGTTGAGAACCAAATAACCGCTTTTCTTCCCACATCAATCTCAGCTTCCTGAACCAGATGAGACCCAACGGGGCAGCGAGCAACACGATGCCGTCCAGGAACCGGTATGCGGCCGCGTAATATCCCACCTCAGCCGAGTTCCTTGTTAAGTGTGCTAGAAGAATAATATCGGAGCGGTAATAGATGGTCGTTGCCGCATCGATGGCCATAAATCCAAAACACGCGCGTCGGATATCCTTAAAACCAAAGCCCCGGAAAGCAGGCCTCGTAATGGGTTTGGGGGACAAAAAAAGACTCACAAAGAGCCCCGCCCCCCAGCCCGAAAAGACTGCCCACGGTTCAGGTCGAACCAGGAAAAGGGCAAGCAGTATCCCTACAGCGCCAAGGCTCCGAACCGTGGCCTGCCACACGGCCTCACGGGGAAAGAACCCCTTCGCCCTGAGTTCAGCAGAAATAAAGTTCGCCCAGGCCTGAAGGCCAAAACACAGAAAGGCGGTAAAGACCCCGGCACGGTATTTGACCGGGAGCACCAAAACAAAAAAGGCCCCGGCCAACGTAACCATAACCGTGTGGCCCAGGGCCCACGAAAAGAGGCGGTTTCTAAGACCCGCCATTGTCGGTGTAGATAGCGTCTTTTCTCGAAACAGGAGAGTCTTAAAGCCCCCTTCCTGGAGAATAAAAAAAAGCGTCGCTAATGTCAGGATATAACTGTAACTGCCAAATCCCTCAGGCCTGAGGACCCGTCCCAGGGCAAAGGTCAGTCCAAGGGATACCGCGGCCGTATACAGCGTACCCAGCCACTGTGATGTCAGGTTGGCGGGAAATGAGGGCACGTCACCCCGCTCTCCGTTCACGGTCTACCCCGCCCTCTGTCCCCCCTCCGGGGCGTAGGCCCCTCCCCTCTCTCCGATAAAATGAGAAAGATGGTCTCCTTTGAGGTAATACCTCATCTGTG
>CAZXCQ010000343.1:0-5716 GCA_964639275.1 uncultured Desulfobacteraceae bacterium
CCTCTTCTGTGGAAAATCCTCATGTCTCGCTGACGTGATCGGAGATCGTTCATTTACGACTTTGTTTGCAACAAGAACAGGATAGCACCCAAACCAATGGGATCTTCTTTTTTAGTATGTTCTCGTCTGGCCGAATGAGCCAACCTGACATATTGATTCCCTATTTGCAGTGTGTGATGGTTTCAGATTTGTTATTAATATCTGTATTGTCCGTTTGACCGGATGTCAAAACGCCACAAGGCTTCCCCCACCCCCAAGGAAAAGGGCAATAGCCAGGGTTCAGCATATAAAATCCTTACACGTATCAGGCTCACGTTTTTCCCCTTGGGATTTCCGGTTATAACCTTCCATTTATTTCCCTAAAGTTTCCCGATTGCTGCAATGGATAGGTGGTTTGCG
Organism: uncultured Desulfobacteraceae bacterium; assembly: GCA_964639275.1. Taxonomy (GTDB): domain Bacteria; phylum Desulfobacterota; class DSM-4660; order Desulfatiglandales; family Desulfatiglandaceae; genus CAZXCQ01. The sequence continues at coordinate 400 of CAZXCQ010000343.1, forward strand.
ATCTCTCCACGGCCTTGCTTGCTCCAGTTGAGCTCCTAGACGAAGGAGTGTGGCCTCTTCCCCAAAGCGGCTAGCGAATTGCACACCAATCGGCACATTGTCCTCATTCCAAAATAGTGGTACCGACATAGCTGGTTGACCCGTTATGTTTTGGATTTCAGTGAAGGCACAAAATGCGCTGGAAGCTCTAAACCCTCTCATAGGGTCCTCAGATGTAGGTTGAAACGCACCAAGCTTTGTAGGAGGAATAGTCATTGTCGGGGACAGGATCAAGTCGTAATTACTTTTGTTATAAAACATTGCTATTTTCCGTGAAAAATGCTGCAATTCTTCCACAACACCGAGGTAATATGCTCCGGTCCGTCTTAAGCCTGCTTGATAGCTGGACCAGGTCAACGGTTCAAATTGATCTTGCATTAGTTCTTTGTCCAATTCCCTTTTCCAGTACTCGATGAAGTGGCCGGTAAGGCATGTAAAGAGATTACCGTATAACTTGAAAAGATTTGGATAGCTAAGCTCCTTTGAAACAATTTCCTCAACAATATGTCCCAGACTCTCACAAAGCTGAGCAGCGTCTTTAACCGCCTCTTCACAGTCTGAGTGCAATTGAGTTTTAACCCCCCAACCTTCGGGAATAGAAGTCAAGAAACCTATTTTCAAGCTCCCCACCTTCCTTTCTACTTCTTTCAAGAAAGGTCGCTGCGGAGATGGAGCATAATAAGGATCTCCAGTAACTGGCCCTGATGTAGCATCCAGAAGTGCAGCTGAATCTCTTACCGTTCGAGTCACTGCATGTTCACAAACAATACCGGATCCAATATCTCCAAAGAGTGGCCCCAAGGAATTCCGACCTCGAGTTGGCTTCAGCCCAAAAATTCCGCAACAGGAGGCTGGAATACGAATCGAGCCGCCTCCATCGTTTCCGTGGGCCATAGGCACTATTCCTGCTGCCACGGCAGCTGCCGAACCACCGCTGGAGCCGCCAGGCGTTAGATCGGGATTCCAAGGGTTGACCGTGGGCCCATATAGCTCGGGTTCAGTTGTAGGAAGGAGCCCAAATTCAGGCACGTTGGTTTTGGCAGCAATGATCAATCCGGCAGCTTTTTGCCGTTTTACTAGCTCGGTATCCAATTTCGAAACATACCCCTCAACTGCACGGGAACCTTCGTGAAAAGGGGCTCCCTTGTATTCGGCCAGCAGGTCCTTCAAAAGAAATGGCACACCATAGAATACAGCTTCAGGAGATGCGGTTCCATGGGATCGAGAATCGCAATCCCGTGCAATTCTCCGGGCCTGATCGTACATTTTGTGAATTACAGCGTTGAGCTTGGGGTTCAGACGCTCAATTCGCTGAATTGTAATCTCTAGTAGCTCCGTGGCCTTGACCTCCCCGTCTCGAATCAATTTGGCCAGCTCCATAGCATCATATCCGATCAAGTCATCATTCATGGCCTTGTCCTTTCTTCTTCATTTTAGTCCCTTTTACCTTGCCAAAAGTCAAAGATTTCAGCAACCTAAAAACCTGATCATATGAAAAAGCTACCTCTTGATGGGCTCTGTGGTAAGATGAGCCCCAGGAAATCACTAAAAAAGAAGGAGATAGCCGAGATGTATTATACAGGGATCGATCTACACAAAAAAACGAGTTTTATCACGACGGTTGACCAGGAGGGGAAGGTTGTTATCCGTGGCAATTGTTGGCGCAGCTGCTCAGGGCTGACCTGATAGCTACCGTGCATGTGAGCAGCCTTAAGACCCGCGAGCTCAAAGAACTTCTAAGACATAGATATCGGCTAGTACGGGATGCCACCCGGATGAAGACCCGCATCCACGTGCTGCTGATGAAAAACAACACCTCCATCCCCGTAAGTGACCTTTTCGGGGTGAAGGGGATGAAGTACCTCAAAGAGATCGGTCATCCACCCTACCACCGAGAACAACTCAAATCTTATCTCACACTTTACACTCATCTTACTGAATAGATCCAACCTCTGCGCAAACGGATTAAAGGCCTGGCACAGAAAGATCCCATGGCCCAATTGTTGATGACAATTCCCGGAATTGGGGTGATCAATGCTATGTTCATCATTTCGGAGATCGAGGATATCTCCCGTTTCCCCTCGTATAGAAATCTATCCTCCTATGCGGGTCTGGTGCCCTCCCTGGATGCCAGCGCCGAGAAGAGCAGAACCGGGAGAATCACCAAGGAGGACCCCCCCTATCTTCGCAATGCCCTTGTTGAGGCCGCCCAGACGATCCCTAGAATGAAGAAATCCCGTTTGAACATCTTTTTCCGTAAAAGGATTGTCCGTGCAGGATATCAAAAGGCTGTTGTGGCAACAGCACACAAGATCCTGCAGTATGTCTACTATGTGCTGAAGAACCAAAGCCCCTATCTGGAGGAATATCCTGCTCGTCCGTAACCCGACGTATCGCATGGCCCGATAATGAGGCTGAGAACCTGATTGGGACGCCTACAATCGAATGTATGATAATGTGACACCTAAAGGGTGAACACGAATAGGTGTTTGGCGATGAACCCGCAGGGATATAAAAGGAGGCCCTCCCTTCGCCAGATAGTTAAGGTCTGGCTTCGGTCGGGCACCTGATCAAAAAAGTTTTCTCCTTGACAGACGCTTTTTCATAGGTGTGGTTTTGCAATATGGCAAATCTTTGCCAGCATAGCAAGTGATTTGAATGCATAAGGCTTAGGCTGCTCGAGACTATCGTTTATGATAAGACCGCAGAATCTAGCTTTGTCTCGGGAGGGATACCATGACACATCTCAACCTTCCAGCCGCCCGTCTCAATGACGATAGCGCAGGTTTCTATTTGTTGACATATAGCAGATACACAAATTTTTCGTCGCGATCCGACCTATACAATATATTGCGGTGTAGCTAATGATTACTTCTGATATGGTTGACACACGAAAGGTGGTTTTAACTCAAGAATAGGATAATAATTCTTGAGTATTGATAGGCTTCAGCAAAGTATCGTGTCCTGCAATCTTGAGGTTGCCGATTCATTGAAAACTACCAGATGTAACCCTGAAAAGCGACCAAGTCACGGATCATATATAGGGGGGAATCCTGACTTCTATAAAGGCCGTCAAGGCGGCGTATGGAGACAATTTCCCTTGAGCTTTTGGATTGCGATCAAGGCTCCATGAAATGGCAAACTCATTCAACTTTCCTGGCCCGATCTTCAGCCAACTTGGCCAACTCCTCCCTGACCTTATCGGGCTGGATCAGGGTTCCCAGGCGCTCGAAGATCTCCAGGGCATTGGTAAGATACTCACGGGCCTCCTTGATATTCCCTTGCTGTTTGTGGAACCTGCCGTATCCTGCGTAGGCCATGGCCAGTTCGTTTTCGGCTTTGATCTCCTTAAGCACGGAAATGCTTTTATCGAAGTGTTCGGCCGCCTCGTCCGGGTTGGTTTTTAGAGCGACTTCACCCAACAGGCGTTGGGCACACGCAGTGAGATATTTATACCCGTGCTGCCCCAACAGTTCCAAGGCGTCTTCAAGGGTCTGCCTCGCCTTGTCATATTCGCCAGCAAGCCAATACCCCTCACCGAGCCAAACCGTACAAAGCATTTGAGTCATCTTAACACGAGCTGCTTGGCAAACTGAGATCATCGCAGCCAGTGAGTCAATCCCTTTGTTTGATTCTCCTGCCCTGCACCATGCCCACCCAAGCACGGCTTGAGCCCACATTTGGTCCGCAGGTGTGGGAGCTTTGTGGACAGCCAGTTCCCCGCATTCGATCGCCCGATTCAAGTTCCCTTTATACGTATATTGCATCGATATGATCATGAGTGAAAAAGAGATCATACTGTTGTCTGCGTATTCCTCGGAAAGTCTCAACGCCTCTTTGCCATTTTCCTCTGCCAGATCCCATCGACCCAGCCATGCGTAATTGAGTAAGGCCCCGGTGTAGGCCCAGACGGAAAGCCGAAGGTTAAACTGCTGGTTCAGTTTCAGAAGGGCTTCGCCTTTCCAAGGGGTGGCTTTTTCAAAATCGCCTTTGTACCAACAGGCCCATTGCAACAAGATATATGCTATTGCGGCAGCTTCAGCATTGCCCGTAGCCTCACTGAGCTGTGCGGCTTTGGCAGCGGTTTGAATTGATTTCTCATTGTCACCGAACATCCACTCGCAGTGCCCTTCACGAGCGTGAAAAGCCCCCTGAAGCCATGGGTCGTCTAATCCAATTGCCATGCCTTCGTACTGGTTCAACAGGTCATAGTAATCTGGATATTTGAAAAGCAGAAAGAACACGATCCACTGATTCACAATCAGAGATATCCTTCGGTGTCGGTTCTCACGGACATCTGGCAATGTATCCAGGAGATTCATAGCCTCATCAAAATAGGCCATGGCTTCTTCAAAAGCATTGAGTTTGATGGCTTTCTGGTTGGCGCGATCCAGATATTCGACCGCCTTGTTCGCATTGGTGCTGTGCGCATAATGGTAGGCGAGAAGTTCATAATATTCCTCTAACCGCTCGGGATAGATCTCTTCGATGGCCTTCCCTATCTTCTCGTGAAGCTCCTTTCTCCTTTTCTGAAGGAGGCTCTTATAAGCCACCTCCTGTATAAAGGCATGTTTGAAAATATATTCCAGTTCAGGGAAGAGCTGCTTTTCAGAAATAAATTCCAGTCCCTGGAGGTTGAGGAGCTGGGATTTGAGTTCCTGGCGCATCCCCATAATGGTCTGAAGGATGCGAAAGGCAAATTCCCTTCCGATCACAGATGCCACCTGCATGATCCGCTTGAGACTCTCCTCAACGCGGTCAATGCGGGCCGCGATAATGCCCTGGAGGGTATCCGGGACCTCGATGTCCGATGCCTGTCGGCTCAGAATGTACTCACGCTCCTTCCGCTGAATGGAGCCGTTCTCCAGGAGGCTTTGCGTAAGTTCTTCCACAAAGAGGGGGTTTCCCCCGGCCCTGCCCAGGATCAATTCCCTGAGCTCCGGCACCACCTCACCGCCTTCGAGGATGGCCTGGACCAGTTCAGCGCTGGTATTGTGGGGGAGTTGATCCACCCCGACCTTGCTGTAATGGGACTTGCTGCCCCAAGGATGGGTGTATTCTGGCCTGTAAAGAAGTATCAGGAGGATATGGGTGTTGGGGAGCCAGTCGATGAGGTAGCCCAGGAATTCCTGGGAGGTCTTGTCGATCCAGTGGAGGTCCTCCACGGCAAGGACCAGGGGCTTGTCTTCACTCAGTCGAATGAACAGGTTGCGAATGGCCTCAAAAGTCCTGTTCTTTTTCTCCACCGGCTCCACCTGGAGATAGGCCCCGTCATCCA
>CAZXCQ010000344.1:0-5707 GCA_964639275.1 uncultured Desulfobacteraceae bacterium
AATCCAGACCTTCTGATAACAAACATGTTTACCGCTAATTATTGAGAAGACACATACAATTTGCCAGAATATATTGAGAACTTATCGAAAAGGCTGGTCTTTAGATGGAAATAACACTCGAAGATATACGCGATGCGGCCGAGGCAATCCGCAGCAATCTAATCCACACCCCCACCACCCACTCACGGACGCTTTCGGGGATCACGGGTGCCGGTGTGATGCTCAAGCTGGATAATCTCCAGTTTACGGCGTCATTTAAGGAACGGGGGGCACTCGTGAAACTCCTTTCTCTGGGAGAAGATGAACGCCGGCAGGGTGTGATCGCCATGTCCGCCGGAAATCATGCCAAGGCCGTTGCCTATCACGCCCAGCGCATGGGGATCCCCGCGACCATCGTCATGCCCCGATTTACCCCCAGCGTCAAGGTGAAGCACACCCGGGCCTTTGGCGCGGAGGTGATCCTTTATGGCGACACATTTGATCAGACCGCCGGGTTTGCGCGGAAGATCCGGGGAGAGAGGGGGTTAACCCTGGTTCACCCGTATGACGATCCCAGGGTGATCGCCGGCCAGGGGACCGTGGCCCTTGAGATCCTGGAGGCACACCCCGATCTGGAGGTCCTGCTGGTACCGGTAGGCGGGGGTGGGCTCGTATCGGGGGTAGCCATCGCTGCAAAAGGGATAAGTCCCGCCATCGAGGTCGTCGGGGTTCAGACGGCCCGTTTTCCTTCGATGCTGAGCGCCTTGAAAGGCGTTACCGCCGAATATGGCCCGTCCACCATCGCAGAGGGCATTGCAGTGAAAGAACCGGGAAGGCTGACCCTGCCGATCGTGAGGGAACTGGTGGATGAGGTCCTGATTGTGGATGAAGATGACATCGAGCGGGCCGTGCTCCTGTTGCTGGAGGTGGAGAAGACCGTGGTGGAGGGGGCGGGGGCCGTGGGACTGGCCGCGCTTTTGAGGTATCGGGATCGTTTTGAAGGACGGAAGGTGTGTCTGGTTATCTCCGGTGGAAACATAGACCTCTCGATCCTCTCATCGATCATACAGCGGGGTCTGGTACGCCGGGGCCAGCTGATTCGCCTCTGCGTGGATGTAAGGGATGTGCCGGGGGCCCTGGCGGATGTAACCCGGCGGATCGGCGAGGCAGAGGCCAACATCGTCCAGGTAAACCACCAGCGTACCTTTACCCAGCTGCCTCTCCAGCTCGCCGAGGTGGAGTTCGTCTTGGAAACACGGGGGCATGACCATGTGCAGGAGGTGGTGGATGCCCTGAAGAATGCCGGATATAAGATCTGGTTATCCGGCAGGGAGGCGGTGTCGCAGACCTGAGGGGTGTGCGGTCACCTGAAAGGAGTTGGCCTATGCAAGAGGGCCTGGACTGGGGGATAGCGGTTGTCCTCTGGTTCCAAAAATTCAGCCCCACCCTGGACATACCATTTAAGACCCTGACCGCCATGGGTGGAGAGCACTTCTTTATGCTCCTTTTGCCATTTGTCTATTGGTGCGTGGATCGCCGGGCCGGCATGGGGCTTACGATCCTCTTCCTCCTATCGTGCTATGTGAACCTGGTGGCCAAGGTGCTGGCGGCCCAGCCAAGGCCGTTTCAGTATGATCATCAAGTCCAGCAACTTTACAGGGCCGGAGGGGGCGGGTTTCCCAGCGGGCATACCCAGAATGCGGTGGTGGTATGGGGGTATCTGGCCTTGCAGTTCCGGCGGAAATGGCTGTGGATTATGGGGGGCTTCCTGATCTTATCCATACCCCTTTCACGGATCTACCTGGGGGTCCACTTCCCCACCGACCTGTTGGGGGGCTACCTGTTTGGGGCGCTTTCGCTTTTGATCTACCGCTGGCGCGAGCCGGCTGCGGGGGCCTGGCTGCGCAAGAAGGGTCTGCGGTGGCAGATGGGGGCGGCGGTGATCGTCCCGGCCTTCCTCCTCCTGATTCTCCCCGGGAGCAGGGAAGATGGGGTCACGGTATGCGCCACCTTGATGGGGATCGGCCTGGGGTTTTCGCTGGAAGCGAGATATGTGGGTTTTGACTCGGGTGGCATTTTGAGGGCACGGGTGCTGCGTTTTGCCATAGGGGGAGGGGGGCTTTTCTGCCTGTGGCAAGGGCTGAGGATTGCATTTTCAGGGATTGAGCCCGAGCTTTTCTTTAGATTTATCCGCTATGGTCTTCTGGGGATGTGGGGAGGGCTTGGGGCCCCCTGGGTCTTTGTCAAGCTGCAAGTGGCTGGATCACGGTTCAAAAATGACGCCCCGGTGATGAGTTTGCAATGAAAGGAGCCTGAGGTATGGATAAGGCAGAGATCTTGTCAAGGGTGTCTCTATTCTCGCTTATGAAGAAGAGGGATCTAAAACGGATTGCAAAACAGACCCAGCATCACTCGTTTAAGAAGGGTGATGTGATAATAAGAGAGGGCGAGCGCGACGGCCGTCTATTCGTTATTATCTCGGGAGAGGTCGAGGTCATCAAGGACCTGGGGAGTCAAAAGGAAAAACGGCTTGGGACCTTCAGGTCCAACAACTATTTTGGAGAGATGGCGCCCCTGGATGATTATGTCCGAACGGCGAGTGTCAGGGCCGTGAGAGATACGGAACTCCTTTCCCTGGATCAATGGAATATCCGTGAGGAGATCAAAAAGTATCCCTCCATAGCCATCGAGTTGCTTCAAATACTGGCAAGGCGGCTTCGGGTGGCGGAAGAGCAGGAGGGTTGAAGGGCATGGGACCTCAAAAAAACCCACAGCGAGAAGGGCCTGTTGAGTTCCCTGTCCGGGCAATCGGCTGGGTCCGGTCGTCACTCAAAGCCCTTGACCAATGCCCGCACCAGGGGGATGAAGGGGCACCCAGGGCCTGGATCGAGATCGAGCCCCTTTATGTCGATGCGTTGGATGGTCTGGACGTGGGAAATGAAATTCTGGTCTTGAGCTGGATGCACCTGGGGGACCGCTCCAGACTCCGGGTCCATCCGAGGGGAAACCCCGAAAATCCGCTCACGGGGGTTTTTGCCACCCGCTCGCCCAACCGGCCCAACCCCATTGGTCTTCACAAGACGCGAATCCTCGCCATCGAGGACCCCCCGGCCAGGATACTGGTGGAACCCCTGGAATTGCTCGACCGGACGCCTGTGGTGGATATCAAGCCGGTCGTTGGCAAGGGGGGGGCACGGTAATCGCGGGTGACCACCCGGGCGCTGAGGGCTAAGGGGGTTGGTCATGAAGGGCAGCGGGGATCCGATTGAACTATGTCCCCGGTCTAATCTTGGAATGGCAGTCCTTGCACTCGATGGGACCGGATTCAGCTTCCAGGTGGCATTTTTTACACTTAAAGTGGTAGGCAAATACGAGCCGGGGTACCTTACCCTGCTTCCTGTTCGGGTTGTGGCAGGCAGCGCAATTCTTTACGGGATCTCCCTCCTGCCATACATTTTTTCCCCCCTGGTAGTTGTGGTGGCACCGCTCGCACTCGATCCCATAGTCCTCGGCATGCTCGAGGTGCGGAAAACTCACAGGTTTATAGAGCTTTCTCTTGTAGCCCTTGTTAAAGATCATGATTTTTTGGGGGATATCCTGGGCGATCAGGAGACCAGCGCCCACGAACATAAGGCATCCAAGGACAACCATCATAAAGGAAATCAGTCTTTTGTCCATAACCCATATCACCTCCTTCAAAAAGGCCCATCTTTCTCGTGGCATTCTGACGTTCGACGGACAGGCCGGCTGATCTCCCATAGCGCCAAAGGTGAGTGATGATATCCAGTGGTCACATGAGACTCTATATGCCAGAGATGCCAGCGGTGCCCGGTATCAATTCGATTGTTAAACAGGCAACAGCAGGGTCAGGGGGTCAGCAATAGCTGGATCAGGCGATTTTGAATCTCAGACAAAGTTGGCAACTTTGTTCTCTACAATCAGGTCAACCAGCCTGTCATAACCGATAATCTCGGCCTTATCTCTCAGACGCCCCTTCATGCCCCGCCTTTCCACGTCCTCGTCTATGGCGTATATCTTTTTGTCCTGGACCGCTTGCGTATCGAGATATATTCCATCTTTGATCAAGACGACGATGGCATCGGGATCCATCTGGGCGTACTGGAGCCCTACACCCCCTAACATCTTATCTCCCAGTAGATAAAGCATCTGATTTCCTCCTAGAAGTCCATGCTAAAATCATTTTCCAGAAACAGCTCAAAGGCCCTTTGCCGGGGAATAACAGCGATGCCCGAGGCCAGTTCGTCTTTGGTAATGCCCCTTTCATCTAAGTCTTCCTTGACCGCGTAGAGTTCTATTTCCATCTCTTTAAAGGATTCAAAATAGATCAGGGCATCTGACCTGTCCACATCCCTAAGACAGTAAAACACCCCATCTGACTGAAACAGTATGGTAGCGATATTATCATCTATACCAGCACAGACACCGACTGCCGCCCGTAGACCTTCTGTATAAAATACAGTCCCAAAGGGGGCCCTGCAGAGATTTATCAAGACCTTTTTGTCCGCCATTTGAAATTCCTCCTGATAACAGTGTAGCCCTCCATCTTGTACTAGAGACTGACAAATGTGTCCGCCTCACTGATCATATCGGCCAAATCGGGTAATCCACCGATGCGGATGCCGTCGATATACTCCTTACCGCGCTCCAGGCCTCTGGCATCGGCACATAATCCACAGATTACAATCTTGGCCCCTTTTTCGATCAGCCTTTTCATCCTTTCGACGGGCAGGGTCACCACCCCTGCAAATTTCTGGTGTTTTATGCCGTTATAGACCGCATCGATATACCAGAACCCTTCGACCTTATGCCCTTTATCCAGGGCGGCCTCTGCCAGGCGGGCAAAGATCTCATAATTCTCCGTCTGCCAGGGGCCCTCTGTTAACAGAATAGCCATTCTTGCCATGACGTTTTGTCTCCCTTCTCCAGAAACGACCTGCCGTTTTGATTTTTAAGGGTTGCGGATCATTATTCTTTCGCATACTTCTCAATGTCAGCCAGGAGCCACTTCTTGATTGCTTCCGGACCATGGATCAAGGTGTCGAGCTCGCCCTTATCGTCTGGTTTGATCTTGAACATCCAACCCTCTCCGTAGCAGTCCTTGTTGATCAGGTCAGGTTTGGTCTCCAGCTCTTCATTTACGGCAACGAGTTCACCATTGACTGGCGCAAATACCTTGCCGAGCCATTTGCCAGACTCCATCGCGGAGAATTTTTTGCCCTTTTTCAGGGCCTTGCCTTCATCCGGCAGTTTTACATAAACGATCTCTCCGGCCAGTTTCTGGCCAAAATCGTCCATCCCCATGACCAGGAGATCCCCTTCCTCTCTCATCCAGAAATGATTTTCCTCGTAATAGAGGTCCTCAGGCATGTTGTACCCTTCAATTTCCATCTGTCTTCCTCCTTTTTTGATTTGGTGGGCGCGGCGGGGTGCCGGTCCCTGCGAATTGCCAATCCCGGTCCCGCCCTTCATGATTCAAAGTTCGGTGTTCCGGATCAATTTAACTTTCTTCAAAATTGGCACTTGGAGAGGGGTATGGGGGTTCCGGAATCCCCATACCCCGGGGTTCAAAAGGGTAAAGTGTTACGGTGTTCGATATTCTGCGGTTCGCGTCCCTTTTATTTGGCCTCTTCGTAACATCTCAAAGAACAGGGGAAAGGTGTGGCATGGGGGTCTTTTTTTTCTTCCACATGCCTCTAATAGGGGGCCC
>CAZXCQ010000345.1:0-5704 GCA_964639275.1 uncultured Desulfobacteraceae bacterium
CCCACAACCCAGTATGCAGCACTTTAATGGCGTCTATTTTGCGAAGGTTAATAACTGCACCGAGGTTCTACTTTACAAATAAGCGGCTGATTTACAGCGTTGAGGCTGGAGAGGTAGCCAGACTTATCAGCCGCTTGAGGCTTGAGCCTAACGGTTTGGTTCAACGTATTACTAGGGAGGCTTTTATGAAACCGAATGAATAAATGTGGAAGATGGTCCAAGATCATCTAGGATACTCCGATGAGGAGATGAAGATTTTTAGGGCTGACCCAAGGAATGGGGATGTAATATCCAAAACGGTACCCATGCTAAATAAGACAATCGTTGTTGAAGTCATAGAATCACACGGCTGTGACAGCGGGCATAAAGCAGGGGATAAATTTTGTTTTGACGGCCGGGGGATCAGCCTCCTGACCAAGCTGGGGGCGAGGAGGATTTGTATATTCGCCTTGCATGCGGTCGGCCTGGCCATGCCGGCGATGGCCGAGCTTTTTTGCGCCGGCATCGATCCCAATCAAATGAGATTTAGGAGGTTCGGCTGCCCGGATGTGGGAGTGCGGTGCGGCGGCTGGGGGCATATCGTGATGGAGGTAAGAATGGAGGACCGCAAGAAAACTGCATAAACGGAAAGGGGGACGTCGGGTCCAAAACGACCTAAGAAGACGTTCCACCGGATTTGCTATCACTGCGGTTCACAACCGCACTTTCCTGGCGAAGTTACTTGTAAGTATGGCCGCCTTTGTCCACCCACAGCCCCCTGAGTTTTATTGTTAGTGCCCCATCTAGAGAGGAGGACCATCTTGTCGAAGAAATTTGGATTTTATGGTGTTTTGGTTCTGGCAGGACTCGCGCTGCTTTCACTTGCCAGCCCGGTTTCGGCAAAAGGGGAGGGAAGCAGTGCCCCAAGAGTGGCTTTCCTTTATATCGGGCCAATAGGGGACTTTGGCTGGACATACGAGGGCCACCTGGGCGCTAAAAGTCTGGCCAAGGAGTTGCCTTTCGTTGAAGTCTCAGAAAAGGAGAATGCGTGCGGCCTTGATACACCAAAGATATTAAGGGAGTATGCTGAGGCGGGATACAAAGTAATATTCTGCCACAGCTATAACTTCGGGAAATACATAGGTAAGGTGGCCGCAAATTATCCCAATGTCATATTCATGTGGGGGGCTGGTGTTGAAAAGAAGGCCCCCAATGCAGGAACATATTTTGGGAGAATGTATGAGGCCAGATTCCTGGCGGGAATAGTTGCAGGCGGCATGACACAAAGCAACAAAATTGGGTATGCTGCAGCACTTCCCACATCTGAAGTGATGAGAAACATTGATGCCTTTGCCCGCGGTGTTTCTTTGGTAAATCGAGGGGCCAAGGTTTATGTGGAATGGATAGGTGAATGGTACAACCCGCCCAAAGAGAGGGGTGTATCGTTCTCTCTTATGGACAAGGGATGCGACATCATCACCCACCATTCAGACTCCTATGCCCCTGCCAAGGCAGCAGAGGAAAGGGGTGCTTACTACATTAGTTTTGGCTCAGATATGAAGAGATTTGCCCCACATGTCTTTCTAACCGGTAGCGTCTGGAACTGGGCTCCCGTAATGGTAGACATAGTAAAGGCAGTTCTCGGTGGGAGGTGGAGCCAGCAGCCAGCCCAAGACTGGTGGTACGGCCTGAGTAAGGATGTGGTAAGACTTGCACCATTTGGTGACCCGGTTCCTCATGCTTTAAGGAAGCTAGTGGAAACAAAAAGACAGGCTGTCATTGACGGCAAATTCGAGGTCTTTCCTGGCATGAACGATAAGCAGCTAAGAGAAATTCACTATTTCGAGTCCAACGTGGTCGGAAGATTGCCCTAAATCCGGGGAAATGGAGGGACATCCTTCAAAATTTCAATTGATGCAATGGGGTTGAGAAAAGTTTGCGTAATAGAGGCCTTATATAAGCAAGTTGCGGGATGTTCTTAAATTTGACGGATTATTTTCGCTTTTTTTGGGATCTATGATGCGGGACATATAGAAATTCCCACATGCAAGGCGAAACAGTGCCAGGTGGTGTGAGGGAATGGGGCAGTCGTTGACATGTGACAGTGCTCATTTTGGGCAATGCTTTTGGTATAGACACTTACAACGGCAAGACCGATCACATCCAGGAGATCTCTCGTCAATCCTGCTGCAAGCTGAACTGCAAGCAACGGGGAACGCGCTCTCAAGGAGTTAATCATTATGAAGATAGACCCAAATGAGATCAGTATAATAGGCTCAGGAATTATGAGACCGGAAGGTGTCATGGTCCAAAATGACGGGATCGTGCTGGCCGCTGATGCCAGAGGTCAGATAGCAAGGATCAGCCCCGATGGCAAAACCTCCTTTTACGGCGATGTTGGAGGTATCCCCAATGGTATCTGCCTGGATGGTGAAGGAAATTGTATCATTGCCAACATCGGCAATGGTGAGTGTCAATCCTTGGGGAGAGATGGGTCTCACACGGTCTTATTGACGGAGGTAAAGGGGAAAAGGATACCCACGCCCAACTTTCCCTTTGTAGACAGCAAGGGCCGTCTGTGGGTCTCCAATTCCAGTTATCGGGAGGACATCGAGGACGCGATCCAGAATCCAGCCCCGGATGGATGTATGGTGCTCATAGAAGATGGACAGCCCCGCATCGTGGCCGAAGGCATCTATTTCGCAAACGGCGTGGCGCTAAACGCCGGCGAAAGCCATCTATACGTGGCGGCGACCACGCAAAGGGTTGTAGTGCGATACAAGATTGAAACCGATGGATCTCTTACTTCGCCGGAAGTTTACGGGCCCTCTCCACTGGCAGAACTGGGGTATCCGGACGGAATTGCCTTTGATGAAGCCGGCAACCTGTGGGTCACCTTCCCCGCATGGAATGCCATTGGTTTTATAACACCGGAAGGGGAGTTGGTGATGGTTCTGGAAGACCCGCGAGGCATCATTCTTAAAAGGCCCAGCAACATTTGCTTTGGATGGAAAAACCTCGAAACCGCCTTTATCGGCAGTCTGGACGGGACAGGCATTCCCAATTTCCGCGCCCCATATCCTGGGATGAAACTGATTCATCAACAGCCGGATTAGACAGGAGTCAAAAAAGCACAACTTGAACGACGGAAATGGTTTTCGAGTGTGAAATGGTCGTCTTCATCATGCAGTTGAAATGGGTTGCAAACAAGATCTTGCCAAAACCATCAAGGGTATTCTAAGCAACCGGCCGCCCCATCATATACAGAATGGCCATTTGCATCACACCCCAGCAGCCGTACTGGTTCGCATTTTCAAGATGAACAACCAATACCATCTTCTCTTCACAAAGCGGGCGTCGAGAGTAAAGTACCATCAAGGCCACATTTCTTTCCCCGGCGGGGTGGTGGACGAAACAGATCACAGCCCCGAAGAAGCGGCACTGCGGGAAGCGGATGAAGAGATCGGACTCTCAAAAGATGACGTTGAGATACTGGGCCCCATAGACGATTCCTTGACCTTTGTTCCTCCGTTTATCGTCCATCCGTTTGTGGGTCTTATTCCCCACCCCTACCCATTCAACATCAACCACAAAGAGGTAGAAAAAACCATAGGCGTGCCGCTGAAGTTCTTTGCCTCACAGGTCTCGAAGGATGACCCGACTCTCCAAGAATTTGAACGAGGCATGGGTTATCCGCAATACCGGTACCACGGTGAGTTGATTTGGGGAACCACCGCAAGTATCGTGGCCAACTTTATCCGCATCCTTATGTGGAACTCTGGACTGGAGTACGCACCTCTTGCTTGACAAATTCGCCGTCCAGTGGCTAAATTTTGGCCATGATACGGCGATATTTACAGAATCAGATCCTGGATTCTCTCAAGCACTTCCCAGTGGTTCTTCCGACCGGCGCCCGTCAGGTCGGTAAGTCCACGCTCGCCCAAGAACCGATTCGGTCCTCCTGAGCGGCGCGCTACGTGACCCTGGATGACAGGGCAGCCCTGGACGCAGCACTCCGGGACCCGGACGGCTTTGCCAGTGGAACACCCACTCCTGCAGTGATCGATGAGGTCCAGAAGGCCCCTGACCTGATGCGCGCTATTAAGAGGGTCGTGGACCGGGACAAAAAGGCCGACCAATATCTTCTTACAGGGTCTGCCAATATCATGACTCTGGCCAGCGTGTCTGAGAGTCTTGCGGGCCGCGTCGCCCTCCACCAGCAACAAGATCATTGTGATTCCTTTTTCTGTCTTCTTCGGGGTCGAGCAAGGGAAGTAATAGGGTAATTTCTCCCCTTTCTCGTCCGATTTATCTTGAGCTAGCGCATACAGCTAACAGACTGATATTGGAGAAATATTCATGGCCCTGAAACCATCAATCCTGGCCCTAAAATAGTCCTTGAGCATTTCAATCAAGATGGCTATACTTTGGATATACATCCGGAGGTGGCCATATGCTCGCAAAGATTCAAAAATGGGGAAATAGCCAGGGGCTTCGTCTTGCTGCGAGCTGACGGGCTTCATTATGGTCGAGCAAGTTAAACCGGTCGACTTCCGTTTTCGCCACGCTAAACGTATTGAACACGGTAATGATGAGTTGCTCTCAGAAGTGCTTTCCATTTTAGATGCCTGCATCTACTAATCGACGAAACGTTCGACCCGCAGGAGTATGTTTGGGGACATCTATCCGGCGTACTACACGAGTTATCCGCAGTACTATTCTGTCGAAACGGCGGGCGGCAGTCGCCGACCACGGATTAGGGGAGGTACATAAGATAGTAAGTTGCGCATTTTAAGCAGTGTGGAAGCCCCAGTGCAATGACCAAAGGGAGTCTCTGCGATGAATTCCACCTGGTGCAAAAGGGTTCGCGTCGCCAAAATATACGTGGGGACCTTTGTGTCTTAAACCTATAAGGCCTTGACTGAGCAAGTACACAAAAGGCTTGACAAAGAGACGGCCAGTTCATTAACGTGACACCGCTCTTTGATATATTTCAAAGACTTAGTTGAATCAGATCGTGCTAATATGGGAGAGGAGGTGAGAAGGCATAGATCCGGCAGGACTTTGTAGTTATCTTTTGTGTTTCATAAGGAGTGGGCCGCCTAACATAAAAAGGAGGTAAAGATCATGAGAAGAGCTCTGAAGCAAATTGGATTTGGAGTGGTGCTGCTGCTGCCCCTGTTTCTATTCCTCAACACGGGGCTTGCGGCTGACGACGTAGTTCGTATGGGGGTCATCAGCCCGGCCAGCGGCAATTACGCTGACATGGGCGCAGCTGAACGCCGGGGCATAACCATGGCCGTGGAGGATTTCAACGCCAGGGGCGGTGTGCTCGGCAAAAAGATTGAGATGATCGTGGAAGATACAGAGACCGATCCGTCGGCTGGAGCCCGCAAGGCAAAAAAACTAATGGAGCGCAATAAGGTCCACTTTATGCTCGGCGCTGTTTCATCCTCAGTCGCCATCGCCATCTCTGAGGTGGCTCAAAGGGGAAACACCGTCTACTTTAACACCAATACCAACTCCGATGAGTGCACGGGCAAGCACTGCCATCGGACCAATTTCCGTGTCGGACCCAACAACCATATGCTGGTTTTCGCCGTCGGTCCCTGGATCGCGAAAAACATTGGCAAAAACTGGTACTTCATAACTCACGATTACAGCTGGGGCCGATCTGGAACAAAAGTCTTCCGGGAGATCCTCAAGAAGGAAGGTGGAAAAGAAC
>CAZXCQ010000346.1:0-5695 GCA_964639275.1 uncultured Desulfobacteraceae bacterium
TCTCTGGATGGATAGTCTTCTTCCCCTGCTTCTCCTGGTGGTTCTGGGGATCATCTGGGAGGCGGCAGTCCACATCTGGGATATTCCGCCGTACATATTGCCCTCACCCTCACGGATCATTCGGGTCATCTGGGAGCGATGGCATCTCCTGATCAGCAATTCACTGGTCACCCTGGGTGAGATCACCATCGGTTTTGTTGTGGCACTGGTCGGGGGAGTCATACTGGCCCTGGCCATCCATTCATCCCGCATTGTCGAGCGGACCCTGCTCCCTCTCGTGATCACCTCCCAGACCATCCCCGTATTCGCCATTGCCCCGCTCCTGATCCTGTGGTTCGGCTACGGGATGGGATCAAAGGTGGTGATGGCCGCCATCATCGTCTTTTTCCCGATTGTCATCAACACCGTGGATGGCCTGCGATCCGCGGACCCGGACACCATCTCGCTCCTAAAGGTCCTGGAGGCAACACCCCGGCAGATCATGCTCAAGGTCAGGATCCCCCAGGCCCTTCCCTTTGTGTTTTCGGGTCTCAAGATCGGTGTGGCAGTGAGCGTCATCGGTGCTGTCATCGGTGAGTGGGTGGGGGCGCGCGAGGGTCTCGGGTACCTGATGATCCACGCCAATGCCCAGCTCCAGGTGGATCTGGTCTTTGCAGCCATTTTTTGTCTATCCGTCATGGGTGTAACCCTCTATGCCCTGATCGGTTTGCTTGAACGTCACGTGGTTCGCTGGCGAGGGGAGTAGCCGTGTACGAACCCAGTCAAGGAGGTGTAGCCGTGAAGCCTTTAAAAACACAAACCATGCTTTGCCTGTTTCTCTTTATCGTCCTTGTTTGTCCGCTCTGTGCGGGGGCGGCCGCCAGGCAGGTGAGGTGTATGCTCGACTGGTTTCCCAACCCCGATCATGTGCCGATCTATGTGGCCCAGGAGGCGGGGTATTTTGCCAAAGAGGGTCTGGACGTGGACCTGATCGTGCCGGCTGACCCCCACGATGCACTCAAGCTCGTGGCGGCGCAAAAGGTTGAATTCGCCATCAGCTACCAGCCCAGCGTCACCATCGCCCGATCAGAAGGGTTGCCCGTCATATCCATCGGCGCCCTGATCCAGCATCCCCTGAGCACCATCCTCTTTCTCAAGTCGAGCGGATTCAAGACCCCGGCGGACCTCAAGGGCCGAAAGATCGGTTATTCCATCGCCCCCCTCTATGAGGTCCTGTTTGAGGCCGTTGCCCAGAATGCGGGTCTCAAGCCTTCGGATTACACGCTGTACCGGGTGGGATTCAATCTGGTCCCCCCCCTGTTAACCGGACAGATGGATGCGGTGATCGGTGCCTTCCGCAACTACGAGGCCATTCAGATCGAATTGGAGGGGAAGGCCGTGGGGATCTTTCCGCTTGAAAAAAACGGGGTTCCGGATTTCTATGAACTGGTGATCATCACGAACTCCAGGAAGATAGGGCAAGACCCGGCCACTGTCAGGGGGTTTATGCGGGGGCTTTCAAGGGGCATACAAGAGACTTTGGGGCACCCCGACAAGGCCTTTGAGATCTTTCTGAAAAAGCACGCCGACCTCAGAGACGAATTGAACCGGAGATCCTTTGAGGCGACCCTGCCCTTTTTTAAAGGAAGCCCCCGTCAGGAAGCCGAACGATGGGAGAAATTCCAGGAATTTATGCTCGAAAAGGGCCTCATCAAGAAGGCCTCACCGATCAATGAGCTTGTCTGGGAATAGGGCAGGCGCGAAAATTGTGGTTAAGTAGAGACTTGACAACAAACAGTCAGAGCGTCTATCTATTATCCATGTGTCACGGTCTTAGGCCGCTGCCCGGTTTGGAATCCGGTCATGAACCGTTAACCCCTAAAGGATAAGGAGAAAGCAATGAAGATTCTGAAAGTGGACATGACACAAGGCAAGATTGAGTCGATGCCCGTGCCCGAAGGCAAGGTCCTTGGGGGCCGGGGAATGATCGACTACCTGATGACGGAGTATGGTTCGGCCACGGCTCACCCCCTTTCGCCAGAGGCCCTGTTTGTAACGGCGATCGGGATTCTGGGCGGGAGCGCCGCGCCCAATGCCCACCGAATTTCAGTGGGCGGGAAGAGCCCGTTGACAGGGGGGATCAAGGAGGCCAATGCCGGAGGGAATGCCGGGCAAAAGCTGGGCCGTCTGGGTATCCAGGCCCTGATGGTTGAAGGAAGCTCCGATGAATGGCAGGTCCTAAAGTTAACCGCCGAAGGGGCAAGCCTTGAACCTGCCGGAGACATTGTCGGGCTGAAGAACTATGCCGCATGCGAAAAGCTCCGTGGACGCTATGGGGATAAGGTCGGCATCATCATCATCGGTCGCGCCGGGGAGATGAAGATGTCTAACTCGAGCGTGGCCATCACAGACCCCGAAGGCAGGCCTGCCCGCCACTGCGGCCGGGGAGGTGTCGGGGCCATCATGGGCGCCAAGGGTCTTAAAGCAATCGTTGTGGATGACTCTGGCGGTGAACTGCGTAAGCCTGTCAACGAAGAGGCATTTAAGGCGGCAGTCAAGGCGTGTGCCGAGGCGATCCGCACCGGGCCTTTTACCGAGGCATTTCATACCTTTGGAACGCCGATGTTTATTGAGGCGGACAATGAACGCGGCAGTCTACCCACCTACAATCATCGGAAGGGCTCCTTTGAGGATGAGAAGCGGCAAAAGGTCAATGCCAACGCCATCCACGAGACCAACCAGGCCAGGGTGGGGAATACCGGGTGCGGTCATACCTGTATGCCGGGCTGTGTCATCCAGTGTTCCCCCATGTTTTTTGACAAGGATGGCAACTATGTCACCAGCGGATTTGAATATGAGACACTGGCGATGTTTGGACCCAACCTGGGAGTCGATGACCTGGATGCCATTGCCAGGATGGACCGTGCCTGTGACGAATACGGCCTCGACACCATCGAGACCGGCTGTACCATCGGACTCTTGAACGACGCTGGCCTCTTTGAATTTGGGGATGCGGCCGGGGCCGAGGCCCTGATCGATGAGATTGGTCAGGGGACCCATCTGGGGAGGATCGTCGGGAGCGGAACAGCCAATGCGGCAAAGGTCCTGGGCATCGATCGCGTCCCGGCCTGCAAAGGTCAGGGGATCCCGGCCCATGCGGCGCGTTCTTCAAAGGGATGGGCCATCGCTTATACATCGAGCCCCCAGGGTGCCGATCATACCGCCGGTGTTGTCCTGGACGAGCCCCTGGCCAAAGAAGGGCAGGTGGAAAGGGGCAGGCAGTCGCAGATCCTCACGGCCGCCTTTGACGCCACCGGGCTTTGCATGTTCACCTTTTTGACCGAAGCCTTTGGAATTATCACCGCCATGATCAATGCCCTCACGGGGAGCAATCTCTCCGAGGACGATTATGTGCAGATGGGGAAAGACATGCTAAAGCAGGAGAGGGCCTTCAACCTCAAGGCGGGTATCGGACCGGAGGCGGACAGGCTGCCCGACTGGATGAGGACCGAGCCGCTACCCCCCACCAATGCGGTATTTGATGTCCCGCAGGAAGAAATTGATGATTTCTGGAATTTCTAGGTAGATTTTGAAATCCACAATAAGGCCCGCCAGGTCCCGATCAAGGATGGGATGCCAAAGGGGTTCCTTCCGAAAACGCGGGGGGCGGGCCTTGACTTATACCGGCCGCAAAAAAAAAGAGATCGGTCATGGTGATTGAGTTACAGATCGCCTCCATTCTCCGTCAAAAGATCCCCCCCTCCGACAAAGATCTGGGTGGCGACAAATGGGACATACCCGAAGAGACCAGCGTGGCCGGTCTATTGGAAATGCTCAACCTGACCCACATCCCTGTCATCCTGATGCTCAACGGCCGTCAGGGAAATAGAGACACGATCTTGAAAGAAAATGACGTCTTAAAGATCTTTTCAGCGGTCAGCGGGGGTTGATTCTCAACTCGTGCTGGATCCAGATCAGGATTTCTCCACACCCGTTTCCACAGCACATGCCTCATGCCAATGCATCGCCAAAAACCCTTATCTCCCTTGCCCCTTCAGCCGATAGCTAATCGCAGTGGCTGAAGAGCCCGTTCTCTTCTTATGTATCAGTATTGTATTTTCTTGTTCTGTATGGTTAAATAGTCCCGTAAAGGAGGAGCATTATGGTGACAACAAATGACAGAGTTATTGAAGAAGCCCTATCCCTTCCAGCAGATGTCCGTCTAAGCTTGGTTGAGAAGCTTCTGACGAGCCTCAACCTTCCAATCGATGAGGAAATCGATCGCCTTTGGGCAGAAGAAGCGGAACGTCGCCTGTCGCAAATTGAGAAGGGCAAGACTAAGCTGATCCCCGGTGATGAAGTTTTCGGCAGAATCCGAGCAAAGCATGTAAAATGAGATTTTATTTCCACGAATACGCGGAAACTGAGTTTGACAGGGCTGTTAAGTACTATGAGGATTGCCGGCATGGCCTCGGCATCGAGTTTGCCCAAGAGGTCTATGCGACAATTGACCGCATTATCCAATACCCTGAGGCATGGTCGCCAATGTCCAAGAACACCCGTCGCTGCCTTGTCAACCGATTTCCTTTTGGCGTCATTTATCAAGTCAAGTCTAACTCTATTCGCATAATCGCGGTTGCCGATCTTCGACGTCGCCCAGATTATTGGCTGGATCGAGAGTGAGCAGAACAAGCAAGTGGAGGAAACGGCTTTTCTCTCGCGGTTCAAGCGATTCACGCTTTCTTGAAATCCCTGCTGAATATTGAGTATTTAAGGTCTCAACCCGCCCCTATTCGCCTGCCCTTTAGCCCACTTACGTCATATCCGAGGTGTTGTTCCCCTTCATTTTTCCCGCAATTCTGATCATGCGATTGATCAGGACTTCCATTGATCTGTTGGCAAATTCATCCTCAAGCACCCCGAGTTTTAAATCCCGTTCAAAGATTCCCGTGCCCCCCCGGGATGCAAGGGCAGGCGCCCCCCATGGACAGCCAAGCCCCGTTCCTACCGGAATCATCTCGTAGGTCATAAATCCATATACAATGCTCAGAAGCGTTGTCTCCAGACCTCCGTGTCGGAACCACCCGACACCCAGGGCGCCCCCTATCTTGTCGGTCAGGCGGCCCTTGTAGTAGTTGCCATGGGCGAATACCCTCAACCGATCCAGAAAAGCGGCCATATACCCGGAAAGCCTTGCAACATAGACCGGTGAAGCCAAAAGGAGGGCGTCGGCTTCGAGGACTAAAGGATATATTTCATCCATGGCATCCTGTTGAGCGCAGGGTTTTCCTTGTTTTTGTTTGGTGAGACACCAATTGCAGTGAATACAGTCGGATATTTTCTTCCCGGCCAGCGAAACCCTTCGAGTTGAAACACCCTCCGAAGAGCCTGCAAATTCCAAGGCCTTCTTCAAAAATGTCTCTGTATTTCCATCCTTGATAGGACTTCCACTTACGCCTAAAATATGGATCATCTTTGTTCCCCCTTTCATAGAGATAATGAAGGTTCTCCTATCAATTTAATGACTATACCTTCTTGCAGGCTGCGAGACAATCCATAAGAAGATGGGAAACTGATGCACGGGCAGGGTCATCCGTGGGAACATGAGGGTCAGGTCTTCATTCTTCACATAACTTATAAAAATAGTATTTTATGTGATTGCATAATACATAAGTTTCGGCTAAATACTCTTTGTGTTGCGGTTAAATGATACTAA
>CAZXCQ010000347.1:0-5686 GCA_964639275.1 uncultured Desulfobacteraceae bacterium
ATTTTGTCCTTGTCCCCAACCCTGAACGTTGAACCCTGAACCTGTGAACGCTTACAAAAATGGTATCCGAGCTTGGCCTGGTATTCTTTGACGAAACCCATGTTTCTTTGGTATATCGCTGTCCATCTCTGAAAATGAAAGGAGAAATCAGGTGGATAATGAATATCTCGCTCCGACGCCTATCATAGATAGCGATCACCCCTCAATCAGCGCCCACGCCAGAAAGACCACGGGAGAGGGCAAAGACCCTATCAAGAATGCCGTTCGGCTCTATTATGCGGTCAGGGACGGTATCTGGTATGATCCCTACTATCCATTCTACCGTCCCGAGCATTACAGGGCGAGCAATGTGTTGAAGAGCGGGCGGGGCTACTGCGTCTGCAAGGCATCACTTCTCTGTGCCCTGGGAAGGGCCTGCGAGATTCCCTCGCGGATCGGGCTTGCAGACGTCAGAAATCATCTTGCGACAAAACAGCTCATCGAATATCTGGGCTCAGATCTCTTTGTGTACCACGGTTTTGTTGAGTTCTACCTGGAAGGAAAATGGGTCAAGGCGACCCCGGCATTTAACAAGGAGCTGTGCGAAAGACACCGCGTGGCCCCCCTTGAGTTTAACGGCCGCGAAGATTCCATCTTTCACCCCTATAACCTGGAAAAGAGGCAATTTATGGAATATGTGGCGGATCACGGGACCTTTGAAGATATCCCGGTAGATAGGATCGTCAAGGCATGGGAAGAGGCATACGGTAAAGAACGCGTCAGGGGCTGGATCGACCAATTTGAAAGATCAGGGGGGAGATCCTCCTCCGATTTCCACAGAGAGGAGGTCTGGAAGGGGGAAGGGATTGATGATTGACGATTGAAAAGCCGAAAGGACAAGGGCTGTAAAGGATCAGCGCCCAGGCAACATATGCAGAGCGCTATGGGGTTAACGGATTCCGGTGATGATGCCCGATTCATTGGGGCCCTTGAAGGGCAGCCGCTGGATATCCTTGAGCCCTGCCCGGGCCAGCATCTCTTTGATCTGCTTCTCTGAATAGGATCGCCCCTCGCTGGTATTGACAAGCATGTTCAGGGAAAAAAGCGCGGGGAAAAGGGGGGCATCAAGGGTCTCTTCCAGGATAAACTCGTGGACCAGCAAGAGGCCGCCCTCCTCCAGGGATGCCACCGCCTTTTTGATTATCATCTCACAGGCATCCGGCCCTTCACCGTGGAGGATCTGAGACAGCCAGAGCACATCATATTTGCCCTCAACACCATCTTTGAGGTAATCCCCTCTCACAAAATCGATCCTCTCTGAGAGCCCGAACCGTTCAATGGTCTTTCTGGCAAAGGGCTCTGTTGTGGCAAGGTCATAAACCGTGCCTTTCAAATCGGGGTTTTTGAGGCAGAAATGGATGGCATAGGTGCCTGGGCCCCCGCCCAGATCAAGCAGGTGACGCCTGCCGCGAAGGTCGATCTCCTCTGAGAGGCCGGGGGCTATACCCATGGCCATATTAAACATGCCCATCAAGAAGCTCTCCCGCTCCTCATGGTCCAACACCCCCCTCTCACGTACGGGCCTTCCAGACCTGACCGCATGGTCAAGCCGTGCCCAGGCCTCTACCAGGTGGTGGTGATGCATCACGATGTGACCGATATACCCGGTCGAATCCCTGACCAGGAGTGTTTTGGCTCCCTCGGTGTTTGAATATTGACCCCCATCCTTTTTGAGAAGCCCCAGGGCCGAAAGGGCATTGAGCAGCGTCGCTGTCCCTCTCGGATCACAGCCCAGGGCCGAGGCAATCTCCCCTTCGCTCATTTCCCGGTTTCCAATCGTTGTAAAGAGATCCAGTTTTACCGCAGCATGGAGGGCACAGGCAGGCCAGTAGCCCCCGGATATACCCAATACTCTTCCCGCATTCCACTCTTCCATTCCCCGATCCCCTTTGCCATTCATTGCTTTGGCCGTCCTGTGCGACGACGCCAACAGTTGTCCAAAAATATTTCAAGTATAACACCTTAACCGGGTGAAAGCAAGGGAATGGCAGCCCCCAACCCCGTTTCCCTGTCTCAGTTTTAGTCTTGAAAACTAAATTGATACAACATGAGCACCTTTTGTTGATCTCCGCGGTAATTTACTTTTCGGCTGTAGGACTTTATGATATCCTGTTACTACCATATTGTCTTGTAGAAAGGGACACTTATGGGTTATCTCCAGTTCCTCTTAAGACTCGCCGCTATTTCCTTCGCACTATTGTTCTTGCATTTATCAGTGCTGGTTTCTGATGCAAAATACATCACCATCGAAACCAGGGTCCATACCCGGCTGCAGAGGGACAGGTTGGCGATAGGTGTCGAACTGACCAATCGGGGTGATGAGCCTGCCTATAACCTCCTGGTGAAAACAGAGATCGGCAGGGATTTCCAGGTGGGCCGGGCCGTTAAGATTCTCAAGGTGGATGAAACAGTCAGGAAAGACCTCGAATTTACGGTCGCCTTTGATAAGCCAGGGACCTATCCTGTCTTGGTCTGGATTGATTTTACCGATGAAAAACACTACCCCTTTTCCTTCCTTTCCCTAACAGATTTCACCTATGGGAAAGGCGGTCCACCCAAGATATTTGCCAGAATGGAACCACTGGATATAGCGAAGGAGGGCAATCTCCGTCTTACGGTCAAAAATCTGGATGCCAAAGAAAAGGAGGTCAGGGTTCGCCTGATCGTCCCCAAAGAGATCTCCGCTAGCGACTCCTTGAGGGATCTCAGGCTAATGCCTCTTGTCGAGCAGGATCTTTCTTTTGCGGTCTCAAATATTTCGGCCCTGGTGGGGGCAGATTACACCATCTATGCCTTAGCGGAGTATGAGGATAAAGAAAGGCACTATCTTGCATCAGCCGCAGGCTCCATCAAAATCATTGAGAAGAAAAGGTTGACGCAAACACAGGCATATCTTTTCGTCGGGATACCCCTGGGAATGTTGGTATTGTATTCGCTTTTTGTCCTGACGAGAAAAATAAGGGTCAGAGGCCATCAACCATGAAACGTCTCTGGTACAAAAAACCCCACCTCCGTTTGCGGGAAATGGGGCCTTCCGGATCAGTCCATAGCACCTCGACTAAGGCCTATTCCCCGAAGCAATATGCAGGCATTGGCGGGCGTGACGGGCGCGGGATCATTGCGCTGAGTCCGTTACACCGCCACAATCCCTTCGGGCTACTCTACGATAAAGCAACAAACGGATGGAGAGACCATGTGGTTCCCCTGTGCCGTTATTACCGAAGTAAAGAAGTAGCAGCCGGGAGCCAGACCGGATGCTGAAGCAGCATTGTGATGATCTCCAGTGGACATACCGCCTTCCCTATACATTTCTAAACGCGCAATTGATCCCGCTGCATTGGCCACCAGATAATATCTGGTGATCTCTCCAGCAGTGGCTATATAGTAATTGACGTGCAGGTACACAGTCGAACCACTGGAAAACACCCTCACTTCCTTAGAAGCAGATGAATTGGAGTCGGAAACCCATATTTCTTTGATGTAATTCTGATTGGCAATCGTGGTGGTTGTGCTCGTCGACGTCGTGGTGGTTGTGCTCGTCGAAGTGGAGCTGGTTGTAACCCCCCCGCACGTTTCGCAATTAAAGGCACTTACGCCCCCACACCCGGCGGAGCAACACGTCCCACCCGACGAAGGACAGAGCGTAACCATGTAGGATGATGTCCCATTTACGGACAAAGTACCCGACCATGAAGAACCGCACCCGCTGGCCGAAAGGGCATAGGTCCCGGCAGGAACCGCACTAAAAGAAAGGATATTGCTGCAATTTAACTGGGAAGGGTGGGTTTGCCCCCCAAAGGTGACGCTCACCGATGAACAGCTGGCCTCCAGACAAAAGAAGACAACCGAAGTAGAGGGGACGGTTGTGGTGGTTGAACTGGTCGAGGTTGTACTCGTGGTGGTCGATGTGGTGGATATGCTGGTGGTTGTGCTGGTTGTAACCCCCCCGCACGTCGAGCAATTGTAAGCCCCTCCGCTCCCACAGCCAGGGGAGCAACATGTCCCACCCGACGAAGGGCAGAGCGTAACCATGTAGGATGATGTCCCATTTACGGACAAAGTACCCGACCATGAAGAACCGCACCCGCTGGCCGAAAGGGCGTATGTCCCGGCAGGAACGCCACTAAAGGAAAGGTTGGTCGTGCAAGTCAGTTTAGAGGGGTGCGTCTGACCGCCAAAGGTGACGGTCACCGATGAACAACTGGCCTCCAGGCAAAAGGTGACGGTAGAGCCTGATGGTGCGGTGGTGGTGGTAGAACTGGTGGAGGTGGTGGTCGTGGTACTCGACGTGGTGGTCGTGGTGGTGCTTGGGTTGGTTGTGATCTGCAGGGTATGGGTCCAGGTATGATTCGATGCGCTTACCACCCAGTCATATGTTGCGATCTTGTATCCCTCCCCCGGCCATGGATCCATGTAATATAGGTTGTTTCCGGATATGCCTCTGCCAACGAGAAAATGCCCCCCTCCGCTGGTCCATCCAAACCGCATTACAAAAGGTCTGCCTGCATTAATCTCGGATACAACGGTGGTCTTGGATAGGGCATAGGCGCGTGCGTCGCTGTTGACTCCCCAGTGCGAGAGAATTGCCTGGAGACTTCCGCTTGTCCCATACATGTAATTGGACTGGTTGCAGGCGTGACTCCACTCAAAGGTGCTATTGCCACAACAGTCGCTTCTGCTCCAGGCCCAATTTGCCATCTGGCACTGGCTAACGGTCGTGCCGTAATACTCCAGGGTGGCCTGAGAGCTTCCTGCCCAACACCATTGACTATGCTCCTGGAATTCTTGTGGGACAGATAATACCCCATCGGCATGGCTCAAAGAGGAAAAGAGGACCAGGAAGAGGGCCGGTAATAGGATAAGTCTGATAAAAAACCTTTCTACTTTCATTTGCGAACCAAACACGATCAGGGTATTCTGAGATATTTGGCGGATTGGTCGAGGCCCTTTATCGGATTATTCCTTGATTAAAGGATTCTGAGGCCTCAAGGTTCTGTCGCACGCTCTCTTTGAGCCCCATAAGGATCTGTGACGGGCCATAATCCCTTTGCCTATCCAGCCTCAGGGAAATACGTGCCGATTCTAGCGGCACCATCCTGCTTTCTTCGGCATCCGACACGAGCACAAAATCTGCCTTGGCCTGAAAGACCCTTATAAAGGTATGGCCATAACCCTCTGATGATGGCCAAATCCTCATCACCGAAGCCCACTGCCTTGCCAGGCCAGAGCTGCCAATTGCAACGGCCCGCCATTGTCCGTGTACCAGGTCTACCGTGAGCAGGGTCCGAACCTCACCCCTTGAAACAACCGGGAAGAGCCACACCGGGGTCGGGGAGACAATGTCCGCAACGGGCATCCCGGGGGCATATGCAAAAAGCTTATCAGGCACAATGGTATAGACCTGAAAGGGTTTCCCCAGCTGGGCGTCTTCAAGTTCTTCCTGATTTGAAAAATTGAAATACCCAAGATCTTGGGGAGGTATGGCCTTTAAGAAGGGTCTCAGGCCATTTGCCGCTGCTTCATTGGCACCAGGGGGTGCCTCGGCACCCAACACAGGCATGTTGACCAGCAAAAGGAGTGCGAAAAGGCAGAGTAACCGTTCACGGGGATACCTGTCTGAAGCATGCTTGGTAGTTGAGAAGGAAAA
>CAZXCQ010000348.1:0-5607 GCA_964639275.1 uncultured Desulfobacteraceae bacterium
TATTGTCCTGCCGTTTTCTGAGGCCGCCCCGTCCACCGCTTCAACCCCGATCTTTCTGAGCCGGGCGATTCTCTTTTCCATCCTTTATCCCGCAACTTCCGGATTGTCCAGTATGATTTCTGTAACATCTCAAAGAACAGGGGGAAAGGTGTGGCATGGGGGTCTTTTTTTCTTCCACATGCCACACCACAATCGATTTATCCCCGGGGTTTTGAGAAATCGTTGATTTCTCAAACATTTTTCTTGAATATCGCAGGGAATGATCTAAAATCCCGGGATAGAATAAACTTTACGGTCTTATTCCGGCGAGCAGAAGACCGTTCCCACCCAAGAGATCATCCCTGTGGAGACCCCTTGAGCGATGGCGGCTGGAGATAAATCCCTCAAAAAGCAGCTCGAATATCAAAAGAGGCTGATTAGTATCACCAACAAGATACATTCGGCCGCCGACACAAACGATATCCTGCAGAACCTTCAAGATGAGATCCTGGGTCTCTTTGATGCGGATAGGATCACCGTATATGTGGTGGACTCCGCCAAGAAAGAGATCGTTTCGGTGGTAAAGACAGGCACCGAGGTCAATGAAATTCGAGTTCCGGTCGACAGTGAGAGCATTGCCGGGTACTGTGCTTTGTCGGGAAAGGTTGTCAGCATAACCGATGTCCGCAACGGGCATGAGCTCGAGGGAATCAGCCCAAAATTAAAATTTGACAGAAGCTGGGATCAAAAGACGGGTTACATCACAACCCAGGTCCTTGCGGCTCCCATTATCTATAGCAGGTATCTCCTTGGGGTCCTGCAGCTAATCAACAAGAGGGATGGGGATCGTTTTACAAAAAAAGATCAATCCGCTGCAGTGGGTATTGCAAAGGTCCTGGGGGTCGCGTTTTTCAAAAACCAGCGGGCTGTCCAAAGGCCTGGTCCTACAAAGTTTGACTTTCTCATGACAAACAACATCATCAGCGGCGAGGACCTTACGGAGGCCATGTCCCGGGCACGAAGGTCCAAAAAGACTGTAGAATCAGTCCTCATGGCGGACTTCCACGTCTCAAAGGATGATATCGGAAAGTCCCTGTCCCAATATTACAAGACCCCATTTATCCCGTTTGACAGCAATATGGCCATACCGCATCACCTGCTCAGGGGCCTTAAGATGAGCTATCTTCAGAACAACGCGTTTGTCCCTGTCTCCCAATCGGGTGACAAGGTGGTCGTTGCCATGGAGGACCCCGATTACCTGCCGGCTAGGGATGCCATCACACGGCTGATGCCGGCCAAGAGATTTGAGTACTGTGTATCCCTCAGAGAAGACATCCACAGGATGATCACCTACTTCTTTGATATAAAGGGAACCGGCAAATTAGCGAACATCGGAAGCATTGAGGATATCTTGGGGCAACTTCGGCCTGACCAGGAGGAGCAATATGAGGAGGTTGAAGCAATGACCCAGGATGACAGCGCCATTGTCCAGTTTGTCAACAAGATGATCATTGATGCCCATGATCGGACGGCATCTGACATCCACTTTGAGCCTCGCCAGGGTAAGACCGATGCGGTGATAAGGTTCAGGATAGACGGGGCCTGCCAGCTCTATGGGACCATTCCCCATACCTATAAGCGAGCCGTCGTCTCCCGTCTCAAGATCATGTCTGACCTGGATATATCCGAAAGACGCCTTCCCCAGGACGGCAAGATCAAGTTTAAGAAATTTTCGCCCCTCGACATTGAGCTCCGGGTCGCCACCATCCCGACGGCCGGGCAGAACGAAGATGTGGTTCTACGGATCTTGCCATCGGGTGACCCGATCCCGCTAGACAGGCTGGGCATGAGCCAGAGAAATTACAATGCCTTTGTGGATCTGATTACAAAGCCCTACGGGATAATCCTGGTGGTTGGCCCCACCGGGAGCGGCAAGACCACCACGCTCCACTCGGCCTTGCGGTATATTAATCGGTCCGAGACAAAGATATGGACGGCCGAAGATCCGGTGGAGATAACGCAGGAAGGCCTCAGGCAGGTCCAGGTCCTGCCCAAGATCGGGTTTGATTTTGCAACGGCCATGCGGTCTTTCCTGAGGGCCGACCCCGATGTCATTATGGTGGGCGAGATGCGCGACCAGGAGACCGCTTCGATGGGCATAGAGGCCTCCCTGACCGGTCATCTGGTCCTCAGCACACTCCACACAAACAGCGCCCCCGAGACAGTTATCCGGCTCCTTGACATGGGGATGGATCCCTTTAATTTTGCCGATGCCCTCCTGGGAGTCCTTGCCCAGCGTCTGGCGCGAACCCTCTGTAAGGATTGCAAGGAAAAATACCATCCCTCCAGGGAGGAGTTTGACTCGTTGGTCAGGGCCTATGGCGGTGATTTGGATGCCCTGGGTCTTGGGTATAACGATGACTTCTTCCTCTATCGGCCCAAGGGTTGCCCGAGGTGCAATAACAGGGGTTACCGGGGGAGGACCGCCATCCACGAGCTCTTGCTGGGGACAGACCCCATAAGATCACTCGTCCAAAACCGGGCAAAGATGGAGGAACTGCGGCGCCAGGCCGTAGCGGATGGGATGACCACCCTGATGCAGGACGGGATCCGAAAGGTGTGTCTCGGAATGACCGATCTCACCCAGGTCAGAAAGGTCTGCATCAGATAGAGCCCCCCGGCTTGGGGCGCAAGTATGGTGATCCTCCGTCTAGCTGATGAGCCTTCATCCTTTAAATTTGCTATAATTTATCGTTGCCCAATTCTTTTCTCGACAGGAATAATCGTAGGATGTCCCCCTTGTCGCGAGGAGTTCCCGGTGAAAAAATATGGGTGTGTGGAAATGCCAGGAGGTCCAAGGAGACATTTGTCAAGCAGTAGGAATGCTGGTCAGCAGCCGAGGAAACGCCTGAGGCCTATCCATGCCCATGAAAGGCGAATTCTCAGACACTCCTAGAATGGTATCTTAGACTTGCCGTAATGTCCTCTTATCATCCCGGAATCCATTCCTTGCACCGGAGCGGCCTTCTCCAAAAAAAAGTGACTCATATAGATTCCCAAACCTTTGGGGCCTGTTTGATCCCAAAACGAAAACCCATTTTTCGCTTGACGGAAAGGCAAAATGATACTCCACAATCGTCCTTATATCAAAAACGATATATAACAAAAGATCTAAATACCCGTCTTAGCGGTAGGATGTGAAATGAAGAATCAACCAGTGCCATGTTGCTTTCTTTAGAAAATGGAGGCACGTGGCCCATTCTATCAAATAGGCACTGGATTCGGCAGCGAAACTTAATCCAAAGAATCGGAAAAGTAACAGGATTTCTGGCTCTTTCTCATTTTCCAGGCGTAACCAACATCAACCTCTGCGCTAGAATGGACACTTCGAAGGGAGGAGTGTCGAGTCCGAAATCTCCAGAGTCTCTTTGATGGCCTTTCGGATGTTGGGTAGAGAAATTCATGTATTTTAATAGGAGGCGGGCCGGAGGAGATGGCCATCAGGGCAGTCGAAAATGCTGTCCGGAGCCTGGAAAGACAGAATCAAGACACCGATGACCGCTTAAAGGAGTGTCCGTTGGCCTGCTCGCATCAGGTCGCGGAAAGCCGGCTGAAACAGGAGGAAGGAATGAAAAAGATAAATCTGAAGCTGAACGGCCAATGGAGGCAGTTCGTGGTTAGTCGCGATCGCGTTTTGCTCGATCTCTTGCGAGAAGACCTCCGACTCACCGGTGCGAAGCAGTCCTGCGACCGAAAAGGGCACTGCAGCGCATGTACGGTCATGGTCGACGGAAAGGCGAGACGGTCCTGCCTCACCAAGGTGGTCGATCTGGAGGGGGCCGAAGTCCTCACGGTGGAAGGGCTGGGCACACCCGAGAATCCCCATCTGATCCAGGAGGCCTTTGTGCTGGCCGGCGCCGTGCAGTGCGGATACTGCATACCGGGAATGATCATGGCCGCCAAGGCCCTGCTCGACCGGAACCTGGATCCCACCACCGAGGATATCAAACGTGCCCTGGCATGCAATCTGTGCCGCTGAAATCGCCGTCGTGCGCAGCACCGAACACCATGCCCTCATCAAGTCTATCGACACCTCCTCGCCGAGAAGATGCCAGGCGTCATCGGGGTGATGACCGCCAAAGACATCCAAGGGACCAATCGACTCAAGTACCTGGTCTCGGATCAACCTGTCCTATGCGAGGACAAGGTGCGCTATTTCGGTGACCCCATTGCGATTGTGGCGGCCGAGACCGCAGCGCAGGCCCGGGCAGCGGTCCAGGCCGTCAAAGGGGACTACGATGCCTTACCGACCATGATGACACCGGCGGAGGCCCTGGGTGAGGTGACCTTCAGGGCATCACCATCCCGCAGTCCCAGTCTTTTGGCGTCCCGAATATGGATCTGCGCCATGGGTCGGGGAAACTCCCGGTCGAGAGAGGGGCATCTTCCGGGGGTCCACCACAATCAGCTTTGCCCATTTTCCCACAGCGCGGAACACACGATGCGCGATAAGGGGATGGGCTTCTGTGGAATTGGACCCGATCACAAAAACGCAATCGGCATCTTCAATCTCCGGGATCGAATTCGTCATGGCTCCGCTTCCGAAGGCAGCGGCAAGACCTGCCACTGTGGGTGCGTGTCAGAGCCGTGCGCAGTGATCGACGTTGTTTGTTCCGAACCCTGCCCGGCAAAGCTTTTGAAAAAGATGATTTTCCTCGATGATATCAGTCTTCCGGACATGCTCTGGGGGCGATGCTGCAGAGCCCGCTGGCCCATGCCAAAATCGCCCATATTGACACCTCAAGGGCGAAAAGACTCCTGGGTGTCAAGGCCGTCGTAACGGCCGAAGATGCCGGGATGGTCAAATATGGGGTCAGCCCGGCCCGGTATGATGAAACGGCTCTTTTGTTCCGACAAGGTGCGCTATGTGGGAGATGAAATTGCTGCGGTCGCCGCTGTGGACCTGGAAACCGCAATGGAGGCAGTCTCCCTTATTCAGGTGGATTATGAAGAGCTTCCCTCCCTGCTGTCAGTAGAAGCGGCCAGGGCCGAAGGTGCCCCTCTGATCCATGAGGATTTCCCGGGAAACATCTGCGCCCAGGTCCACCAGGAATTCGGAAAGGAAGTGGGTGAAGGGGCCATTATACCGACCATCCCGGCTATCCTGAACGCCGTCTATGACGCCACCGGGATACGTTTCCATGAATTGCCCCTGACACCCGAACGGGTCTGCATGGCGATCCAGGACAGGCGCCGGGATGGAGATGTCGTCGTAAAAGAGCCGCACCCAAATTATTTGGCGACAAAACCCAATCGTTTTATTTATGTTCATACACCGTTACATGGTTCTTGGCTTAATTTAGTAGAAACACTATTTGGCAAAATGGCACGAACTTTTCTAAAACATATCCGTGTTCAGTCTCTAAAGGAGCTCAAGGACAGAATCCTTCTGGGTATCCAAGAGATAAATGCTGCTCCTGTGATTCACCGTTGGAAAAAATTTGACGCTGTTGCCAAATATTAATATGTTTATCTATTAATGATACGATATACTGGTCCTGGATTCCGGCCCATCGGCCATGAGCGACTCGACATGAGCAGTTCGGCCCTGAGACATGTCGACGAGCT
>CAZXCQ010000349.1:0-5600 GCA_964639275.1 uncultured Desulfobacteraceae bacterium
CCCATTGAAATATGGACCAATGTATTCCTGGGAACCGGAAAGATGGGTTAAGAACAGGGTAATCAGCAACCGAGGACCCAATAGACACATTAGGCGACTGAAGTAACATCTAAAGGCGAGTGAAGGCCAGACCCCTATAATTGCGTTCTATCCATCCGACAAGTCAGCTTTGTGTTAAATGCTGGAGTAAGCCATGGCTTATATTCGAAATTTTGAAGAAAATGACTTTGGTTCCGTAAAAGACATATATCAACAAGGAATCGATACGGGTAATGCGACATTCGAAGCTCAAGTAAAGGAATGGGATGAATGGAACAACTCAATGCTCAAAGCCTGTAGACTTGTTGCGGTGGAAAATGACCAAATTGTTGGCTGGGCTGCCCTATCTCCTGTTTCAAGTCGGCGCGTTTATGCTGGAGTTGCAGAGGTCAGCGTATATGTTGCAAGTGAAGTCCGTAATAAAGGAGTAGGACAAGCATTGCTCTCTAAGTTAATTGAAGAGTCGGAAAAAGAGGGGTTTTGGACGCTTCAAGCCGGTATATTCCCCGAGAATGAGGGTAGTATCGCACTGCACCAGAAGAATGGATTCCGAACCGTAGGTTTACGCGAGAAGCTTGGCAAAATGGACGAAAAATGGCGGGATGTGGTGTTGTTGGAACGCCGAAGTAATTTGGTTGGAGTATAGGGCATTTGGCTACGCCTGATCCCATTGTAGGGGTCACCCATTATATCTGCTCAGGAGATTTACAGTCAGCAGAGCGCCCAGTAACGATGCATGGTGGCTTTCTCCTCCCCTTATCAACCATTGAAACCCATTGAGGATTTCCCTTGACTCCTCTTATGCTCCCAATTTAATCTCAAGTGCAAATCATAGCAAATCTTATTCACTCCGATGGTGCATCCAACTCTGGTGTCGTTTCAGGAGGCCATAACTATGACCACTGACGGTGTCAAACGCAAGCTCGCAGCCATTCTCAGTGCTGACGTGAAAGATTACAGTCGTCTCATGCGAGATGATGAGGCGGTCACTGTCAGAACTCTGAACGCCTACCGTGAAGTTATGACCAAACTCATCCGTCAGCACCATGGCCGGGTGGTGGATTCCCCAGGGGATAATCTGTTGGCAGAGTTTGCCAGCGTAGTTGATGGAGTGCAAGCGCCAGTGGCCATACAGAAAGAGCTCAAGGTCTTGAACGCTAAGCTTCCTGCCAGGCGGAAAATGGAGTTTCGTATTGGGATTAACCTTGGAGACATAATTGAGGAAGAGGGCCGTATCTATGGTGACGGTGTCAATATTGCGGCTAGACTGGAGGGGTTGGCCGATCCTGGGGGAATCTGCATCTCCAGAACCGCCTATGATCAAATTGAGGATAAATTGCCCCTTGGTTACGAGAATCTTGGAGAAAAATCTGTGAAAAATATTCCCAGGCCAATTCGGGTTTACAAAGTCATTTTTGAGCCTGAGAAGTTTACGAGAAAGCTAAAAGGACGGATCAGCAAACTCATAAGAGAGGATAACGAGCCTGATCACGTACATGCTGGTCTGCTACAATCGAAAGCAGAGACATCGACCTTAAGCGACAAAAGAAGGCTTTTAACAACTATTTTATGTCCAACCCTTGGTATTTTCGGTGCTCACAGATTCTATGTTGGCAAAACAAAGAGCGCAAAAGCAATGCTTTTTACCGTTGGCGGCGCCGGTATTTGGTACATAATAGATCTTGTTCGTGTCCTTTTTGGACAGTTCACAGATAGCGAAGGAAGGAAAATAAAGAAATGGTTTTGATTGGTGCACGGAATCGGGGTCTTATTCGAAAGGATTCCTGACCTTCATAAGAATAGATCCCACGATGATGAAGAGCAGTGTGCTGAAGCTCAAACCGACAAAGACCCAGGGCAACCCAAAGGTTTGGGCTATGAACCCCGAAAAACTCGCGGCAAGCGAGCCGAGGCCAAATGCGGCAAAAAAGTAGATGCCAAATGCAGTGCCTCGCATCCCCAGCGTCGTGTGGCGGGCCAGGAGGGTGTTGTTCATGGGCTGGAGGGAGAAGTTAAAGAAGAAAAAGCAAAGGGCCATGATCAATAATATCGCGTCCTTCGCGAAGGCCATGGAGAAGATAAAGGGAAGACCAGTGGCCCCCATCATCACCATATTCCGCTTCAGATTAGATCTGTCGGCCAGCATCCCTCCAGCGTATTGCCCAAAAACCCCCACGAAGAGCGCCACACCGGAGAGCATCCCGCCGATGGCCACGCTATCCCAGGAGAAGAATCTGAACGATGTATATTTTGCCATATAGGTCGGAAGAAAAGTCGTCACCCCGTGGAAGCTGAAGCTCTGGAGCATGTTCAGCAAATAGAGAAGAATTAGAGGGAGCGAGCAATAAACCCAGAAGCCACGGTCGACCTGGATTGGAGCAGATTGCGAAGCTTCCGGTGAAGGGTTTGCCTGTCTGTGGCCCTCCTCAATGGACATGTCCACAAAAGAGGCCCATATGGCAAGGGCAATACCCGGGAACATGAAGAAAAGATAAGAATAGCGCCATCCCCAGTAAGAACCAATAAGGCCGGCGATAAAGGGGGCCGTTGCCAGACCAATGTTGCCGGCAGCTCCGTGAATGCCAAGACCCTTGCCGCATTCTTTCACCTTGGCTGTAATCAATGAATTGGCAAGGGGATGATACAAACTCCCCAGGGCCCCCAAAATGCCCAACCCGACGGTAAAGAGCATCAAATTGGCGGAAATCGCCACCAGGAGACAGGCAACACTAGACCCCAAAAAACAAACCAGATACAGTTTCTTGGGGCCAAAGCGGTTGTATATCATCCCGCTGGGAAGGGCGCCCAGTCCGTAAGAAAAACTCATGATGTTGCTGATAGCCCCCAGACTAAAATAACCTATGTCAAAGTCCTTTTTTAACAGAAGGAGAACGGCCGGAAAGATCAGGAGGTACGCATGAGTGAGGGCGTGGGAACAACCCAAGAGACCAATGACCATTTTCTCGCTGCGGGTCATTTGCTGTATCTCTTCAGGATCATATGGATTGTTCTTTCTTCGGGGAAAAAAGATTCATGGACGAATCCTATCAATTTTTTTGACCTTGTGCGGTTAGGTTTCGGGATTCAGCGCGACCTCTGGGGCCGTGGGCGTTGGGTAATATCACGAGAGGATAATCTTTGATATGATCTCCTTCATGATCTCCTGGGTCCCTCCACCGATGGAGAGGATTCGGTTATCCCGATAAAGCCTCTCTACCAGATACTCACGCATATAGCCGGAGCCGCCGTGGATCTGGACGGCATCATATGTGACCCTGTCGCTCACCATGCAGGAGAAGTTTTTTGCCATGGAGATCTCCTTGACCTGGTTTTGTCCCGCATCCATTTTGGCTGCGATGCGGTAGACAAATTCCCTGCTGGCCTCCACCAGGGTTGCCATATCGACGAGTTTGTGCCGGGTAACCTGGAAGCCGCTAAGGGGTCGGCCAAAGGCCTCCCTTTCCTTGGCATATTTGATCGACTCCTCGAGGGCCAGCTGGGCGGTCATGTTGGCCATGACAGCAAGCTGTAACCTCTCGTTCTGGAAGTTTTCCATGATTCCGTAAAAGCCTTTGCCCTCCTCTCCCAGAAGATTTTCTGCGGGCACCTTGCAGTCATCAAAGAATATCTGTGCGGTGTCTGACGCCCACCACCCCATCTTTTTCAATTTTCTGGAGACCGAATAACCGGGTGTGTCTGAATCTATTACGAGGAGGCTGATGCCTCTGTACCCTTCACCGCCGGTTCTGACTGCACAGGTCAACTGATTTGCCCTGGCACCGCTGGTGATAAACATCTTGCCTCCGCTGACCACATAGTGGTCATTTTTTCGAACTGCCCGTGTGCGGATATTGGCAACGTCGGAACCGGCGTTTGGTTCAGTAATCCCAAGGGCGGCGATCTTCTCCCCTCTAAGCACGGGGGGCACAAAGCGCGATTTTTGCTCCTCGGCACCCATGGCCAGGATAGGGGGAATGCTTATATCGAGCGAGCCCAGTCCGGCTGCTACACCGCCGGAGCCGCATCTCATCAATTCTTCGCTGGCGGCTATCTTAAGAAATAGATCACCACCGGAACCGCCATAGGCTTCTGGATAACCTATGCCCAGGATACCAGTCTCCCCGGCCTTACGGTAAATCTCAACGGGAAACTCGCCCCTTTCCTCCCACTCGTCTACAAATGGTTTGATCTCCCGCTCCACAAATCTACGGACTGTCTGGCGGACCATATTGTGTGTTTCGCCAAAGTATTCCTGAAATCCGGACATGGTACTAAACCTTCAGACTCCTGCCTCAACACGCTACACCGGAAAGATCTGCTCTATCCTCTGGGCCAGCATGATGTTGCCGCTGGCCTTGAGTTGACCACTCATGAATGCCTGCATACCGTTTACTTCTTTGTTTACCATCCCAATCCATGTCTCACCAGACATGGTGAGTGTTACGCTCGGTGACGTCAGGTGGTGGCATAACAACCTCTTATCCCGTCTCTTGCCATGGCTGTTTCCTATTTTCCCTTGAACTGAGGTTCTCTCTTCTCCAGGAAGGCCAGCATCCCCTCCTTTGCATCCTCGGTGAATATGACCTTCCCCAGGGCCTCGCACAGCAAATCCACTGCGTTATCAAACGGCATATCACTCATGGTTTGAAAGGCCTCTTTGCCCATTTTTATTCCGATGGGGCTTTTGGCGGTGAGGTTTTTCAACGTCTCTTGTACACGCTGGTCTAGCTGATCCGGCTCAACCGCGCGGGTTATCAGGCCGATATGCTCTGCCTCCGGGGCCGGAATCCTTCTGGCCGTCAGGACCATCTCCATGGCCTTTTTTCTGCCCACGTTTCGATAGATCAGTGCCCCGATCATCATCGGGAATATGCCCACATTTACCTCAGGGGTGCAGAAAAAGATATCGTTTCGCGCAATGGCTATGTCGCAGGAAAGCATTAGTCCCAGGCCTCCGGCAAGACACGGGCCATTAACCCGGGCAACCAGAGGTTTCCCGAACCTGGCCATCTTTTTGAGCAGTTCGGCGTAGTTCCTTGGGCCGGACAGTCTATTGGTTCCTTCTGCCGCCAGGTCTCCCGACAGATCAGCTCCGGAGCAAAAGGCCTTATCCCCTTTCCCGGTGATACAGACGGCGCGGACCCCTTTGTCCCGCTCGGCCTCGGCCAGGTATTCCATAAATGCGGTGATCATCTCCTGGCTTATGGCATTTCTTTTGGATTCCCTATTGATGGTCATGTAGGCCACAAGATCCTTTACCTCATAAAGCAGATCTTTATTCATTTCTTCACCTGTTCTTTGATTGGGGGTATTAACCCTTGGTAAAAAAGTATCTTCTCAATAGATCGAGGCGAATGCTATCTGCGATTTCTTTTCTGGATTCCGGCCCCTCGGCCATGAGCGACTCGACATGAGCTCGTCGACATGTCTCGGAGCCGAATGGCTTTTGCCCGACACAAGATAGCGCCGTCATCATCAATACAAAAGCGCATTTGCTATCTTCATTCGGGATATCTCCGAAGAGGTCCCTGCGATCTGGAGGTACTTGGCATCGCCATAGC
>CAZXCQ010000350.1:0-5580 GCA_964639275.1 uncultured Desulfobacteraceae bacterium
AAGAAAAAAAGACCCCCATGCCACACCTTTCCCCCTGTTCTTTGAGATGTTACGAGACATTCTAAGAGACCATCAATATGTTTATTATCCCTATGAGGAGACAGACATGTTTATCTATTTGGGTTTTGATGATACGGATAACCTCGATGGAGACTATGGAACAGGAAAACTGGCCCGCTGGTTTGAGAATGAATTGTCTAACGGCTATAAACTCTGGGGAGTTGTGCGACAGCAGCTTTTGGTCCATGAAAGCATCTCTTATACATCCCACAACAGTGCGGCCTGTGTCATTATTGATGCCCCCCAACTTTCACGCGTGGAAGAGATTATCGAAAAGGCAGTGGAACATGTAGAACGCTTCGCACTAAAGGGGAGTGATCCGGGCGTATGCGTGGTCTGTGAGGGTGATCCATCGCTTTCGCGGTTGATTGCCTTTGGCCGGGAATGTACCCACAGGGTTGTCACCCAGAAAGACGCCCTTATGGCGGCATCACAGGTCCATCTTTCGGCCCATGGTGGAACCAGCGATGGCATCATCGGGGCTACTGCTGCGGTGGGTCTGACGGCCTATGGCCACTCCGGCCGGTTTATTGAATTTGGGAGGCTCCGAAAATTTCCTGAGAGGGTCCGCGTATCAGACCTTGAAAGGGCAAATATCCTTGTTGCATCCCTTGATCGGGATTGCAGGCCGCCTGCCCCTGACGAGGTTGTCTATACAAAAGGATGGTTGAGGCCAAGACTTTGGGGAGGAAGGGCCACTCTGTATGCCAGGCCCACAGGCGACGGAGTCTGGGAATCTCTGGGGGAGAAGAGAAACAAAAAGGTTTTGAGATAAAGGGGCATCTCTTTCATGGGCAAAACTGAAGTGCTTCGTCTTATAAATCCGATGACATATTTCTTACTCAAAGCGTGTTCAGGTGCTCGTATTTCTAGATTCCGGCTTTCGCCGGAATCCAGCGTTATCCATTGGTTACGGAGGCTCTGGACTCCGGAGCCTGCCCTGGACCCCGATCCGGGGTTCACCGGAGTGACGGCTTTTTACGAAACCATCAGCTTTTGGTACTGATTTACAAAGTTGTTGAGTTTCTGGGCCTGCGATTCCATATATTCCACCCACAGGCGAAGCACCTCTTCACCGTCAGATGTGATCTGATAGACCCGTTTCGCAGGCCCTGTTCCGGCGGTCTCCCATTTCGAGGAGACCAGACCATCCTCTTCCAGCTGTCGCAAATGACGGTAGATCATCCCTGGTGGCACCTGCCCTTCTATAAAGCCGTATCCTTGAATCTCCTGAATGAGCTCATACCCATAAGAGGGTCTTTGACAAAGTCCCAGAAGCAGGGAGGGCTGAATATATCGTTCCCGTTTTCCTTGAAATGGATCACGTGTCGGCTTCATGGCTCAGGATATATTTTTAAATTGACATATATCCTTCAAGGATATATATTTAATAAACAGCTAAGCGCTGACTTATGGTTTTTCCGCACCTTCTCAATATTAGGGGTAAAACATGTTAATTGTCAGAAGGTCTGGATTCCGGCTTTTGCCGGAATCCAGTTGTCCTGCCCCTAATTATTGAGATGTTACGTTTTCCCCAACTTTTTTACAAGACAGAAAGGAGAATCGTTATGAGCGCCAAAATTTTTGTCCGTGAAAGACGAAAGATAGAAAAGGGTGAAAAAAGACCCCGTTTTCGTGTATTGGGCGTCAGTGGTGGCGATCTCAAGGTCTATGCAAAACACATCCGCAAAAAGGAGCTTGAAGACCTCGCCAAGGCTGCCGGGGCCGAAGTGATCTATCTCAAGGGAGGGAAAGAAGAGAAGGCGGCGTAATTTCATCAAGTCACTCTTCCGGGTCCAGTACAGCGAATATGATTACTCCTTATAGATGATCGTCCCAACATGCTCTCCTTCGAGGGCAGCGAGGATATGTTCGGGATGATTCAGGGCATCGATGATCTGTAGCTCTTTGAGGCATTTTGCTCTCTGGAGTAAGGTCAAGATCGGCCGTTCAATGATGAGATCATCCAGATCCAGATCCAGCAGTTCCCTGGCGGAGATCCTGTCAAAGAACTTGAGCTTTTTCCGTTCTGATTTCTGGGCTTTTTTGGGATCACGGTCAAAGAGACCTCGTTCATCCTTCAGAAATATGAGCGAGCGAGCCCCGATGTTTTCCGCAAGAAGAAAGGCCCCGCAGTCAGTCCTGTGCGGCGGGATCGAACCAATTTCGGCAGGATGTTCAAAATAACCGTAAGGCGGTATGCCATAGGTGATGGGAAGATATCCAAGCTGACAGAACATGGTCAATTGTTCAAGATTATCTCCATGTCCGATCTTAACCCCCCCATATTTGGCGAGTAGCACGCTGAGCATCTCGGCGTTCTGCCAGGAGACCTTATCTCCCAGTTTAGAAAGCACGCCGGTCGGCATGCCCAGATCGATTCCGATACTATAGACATGGCGAGCACGGGTGCCGCCACCGGTCATGAGGATGATTTTGTGCTTGTT
Organism: uncultured Desulfobacteraceae bacterium; assembly: GCA_964639275.1. Lineage (GTDB taxonomy): Bacteria > Desulfobacterota > DSM-4660 > Desulfatiglandales > Desulfatiglandaceae > CAZXCQ01. Next base: position 2,508 of record CAZXCQ010000350.1, read on the forward strand.
CTTGGCCTCAAGCAGTATGTCCACAATCGGAAGAACGGCCTTTGCTCCTCGATCAATAATACTCTGCCCCCCTATCTTGAGCACATTGATATCCGGCTGCATGCGGAAGTATTCCTGGGACTCGGTCCTTTTGAGGAACTCCTTGCTTACGAGGGATTCTCCCATAAGGGGCGTATCAATGTGGAGCCTCCCCTTCTCACCCTTTTCTTTGATCAATTTTGGCATTGGCAAAGAACCTTTCGCAAAAAGAGGGGTTCAAATTCAATGACATGAATCCGATGCTGCAAAGATGACTAAGTCCCAGTTTCTTTTCATATGCTCTGGCAGGGAAAGAGTCAACCCTAAACGGATCATTCTGTTTTTGATCATGTGAACTTTATTGATCCCCCCACCCATTGATATTGTTATGGCGGGATTGTGTGGGGCGGCACCGGATCTTTCGAGATGCCGGTGGGGTGGACGTGCCTGTTGCCGGAAGACGACAAGGGCCCCTTTATCATATTCCGTAGAAAGGGAAGACATTCTTTTTGATATAGTCCACCACCCTACGGGCCTCCATGAAGGCCTTGTCTTTGATTTCCCCATGGCTGTGGTAGGGGCGATCGTAGAGGCTGCCCACCTCCATTTCAGGGCCGAACATCATACCTCCCACGAGACCCGCAAACTCGTCCTGCGGCTCCACACCATTCAGGATGGCCCATGCCAGTGTCCAGCAACGGGCAGTCCTGTACAGATCGTAGCCGCCGCCACCGAGTCCCACGATCTTTGGGCAAATCTTTTTGATCTCCCGTATTACCCGCTGGTAACTGTTGTTGGTCAGCCTTAGGTGGGTGAGGGGGTCGGAGACCAGGGTGTCTGCACCGAGCAGGGCAACAATCAGATCGGGTGAAAAAGAGGCAAGCAGGGGAAGGGCTGCTTCATTGAGGACAAAATCATAGACCTCATCATCTGCTCCGGGTTCGAGGGGTATATTGGCCGTAAAGCCCCTTCCCGCTCCCTCCCCAATCTCCGTCTCATACCCGGACCAGGGATAGAGGGTCTTTCCGGTTTCGTGGATCGAGATCACGAGGACCCTCGGGTCTTGATAGAAGGCATGCTGCACACCATTTCCGTGATGGGCGTCGATGTCCACATAGGCGATCTTTGATCCGGGCGATCTTTCCAAGGTGTCGATCAGGGCAATGGCTATATCATTGATGTAGCAGAAACCCTCGGCATGAGCCGGCATCGCGTGGTGAAACCCCCCAAGCGGATTAAAGGCGACGAGGGCATCCCCTCTTACGATGTGATCCATGGCCGCATGGGTGCCCCCGGCTGCCCGCACTGACCATTCGTATATCCCCGGAAGAAGAGGATTATCCTCTGTCCCCAGACCGCGCTCAAGCATCTCGAGACGGACCTCGCCCCGGCTTGCCTCTTTGAGGAGAGCGATGTAAACAGGGTCATGAAACCGGGTCAAGAGGGGCTGATCTATGGGCAGTGGATCGAGGAGGGTCATCCATGGATAGCTCATGACCCCGTAGCGGTGACAGAGGTCATAGGTCTTGGTGGCCCTCTCCGGCTTAAATGGGTGATCAGGCCCAAAGTCAAAACGGGCCATTTCGTCCGAATAGACAAAGATCGACCCAAGGGTCTGAACATCTTCTTCTACCAAAGGCCCCCCTGTCGGTCCTCGATTTGACTGGTTTGCCCATGCATGAACTGCTCTGCCTTCCCGAAAACGTATCTTCACAATAATCCGGGGAATCCTAGCAAGCGGGTGAAAGCCGGGTCAATAGAAAACCAGTGGTATGCCGTGCCGTTTCTTTTGACATGTCCGCAAAAATGGTCTAATGGTAGATGCGGTGAGAGATGCTGACCCATGCCCTGGATTCTTCGAATTAGCCGCCTTTCCCTGTCCGAGAAGGAGGGTCTTTACCGGATCCTCATCCCCCCTTCTCTGTATTATCGCTTCGGGATCGATCCCATCTCGCTTTGCAATAAAAAGGGCAAGAAGGTGGTGCGCCTTTTCTCGCCGCCGGGTGACAGGACCTGTCTGGTGGAAGTGAGGCTTGAGGGGACAGAAGACCCCCTCTATTCGATTCAACTTTCGGATTCCAACGACTTTACCCAGATCGAATGGGACTTTCTCGTTGTCAACGACCCCGACTCCCCAAAGTTCAACACCCATGTGGATCAGGAGGGGAGGGACACATTGTTTGGGTGGGCCAACAGAAATCTCCCGGAAGAGGAGAGGGCAATGGATGCCGGGCTGTTTCCCGGACAGACCAGAAAGGGCCTGGGGCTATCCAGAGAGGTCGTGGATGTCCTTGAGTTCTTCTGCCGTATCTTTGACATCAAGACCATCCGATTGGAAGCGCTTTTCTATCACAACGCCATTACCTATGAGAGGTACGGGTTTAGCTATTTTAGTGGTTATCGACAGATGAAGAGGATCCACGAGCTTTTCCAGTCGGGTGGAAGGCTTTTTGACAGACTGGATGGGAGTAGCCCTTTCCGCAGGCCTGAGTTCGCTCATGCGGTTAGGGGGCGCAGCTGGGCCATCCATGACGGCATACTTTCGGGGCTCGATGATGATCTCCTGGATGAGGGGTGGGTCTCACCGGTTATGTATCGGATGGTCGGAAGGCCCAGGGCCATGATCACATTCCCCGATCCGACATATTAAGCTCCTTCGTTGACCGTGCACAGACCGTAACACTTTAGCCGTTTGAAAGCCGGGCAATGGAACCCCCATTCCCCTATCTAGCCTCCAAATTTGATGGCTTCGTAAAAAGTCGTCACCCCGTTGGGAAACGGGGTCCAGGGGCCTTGTAAATGCCTAAAAGAACTGGATTCCGGCCCCCCGGCCATGAGCGACTCGACATGAGCAGTTCGGCCCTGAGCTCACTGCCGATGGGCTCGTCGACATGTCTCGGAGCCGAATGGCTTTCGCCGGAGTGACAAGGTTTGGGACTTTTTACGAGACGATCAATTTCTCGTGTCAATTTGACTTTTTTCAAAATCGGCACTTGGGCAGGGTAATGGTGCTTCAGGATCACCATTGCCCTGGCAGGGGATTCCAGAGAGAAGT
>CAZXCQ010000351.1:0-5548 GCA_964639275.1 uncultured Desulfobacteraceae bacterium
ATGACCCGAAGATGGGATGCGAAAATGTGAAGTTATTTCTGCGCAAGCCCTTAGTGCTTCGTCTCATAAATTCGGTGACATACTTCTCAGTTCAACCGTGTTCACGTGCTGGTATTTCTGGATTCCGGCTTTCGCCGGAATCCAGTCCCATAAGATGCGCTACCGTATTAATGAAACCATGTACTAAGTCTTGATCGACAGACAGACCGGATTTTGCTAATTATATTTCTTTGGCATGGTATTCGCATGTTCGTCAAACATCTTACTGTTCAAATCATCGGTATTCGGGTATTTCGTTATGTCAGGCCTTCTTTGTGGCATAGGCCCAGAATCTTGAAAGACCCTTAAGAATTTTATCAATCTTAGAGTGAGCTAATAATGTCAGTCGTTCGGATCGAAGAGGTATTTCAGGATGATCGCTCTGTGGAAATCAGGGTGGATGGAATATTGGATCGAGAATCCAGGGGGGTTTTAGATAAGGTCTGCCACCGCTATTTTAATGGAGATAAGAAGATTATATTGAATTTAGCGGGGCTGACTTATATCACAAGAGATGGGAGGGACTATCTTGTGGAGATCCAGAAAAAAGTAACCTTTGTAAATACCCCTCTGTTTATGAAATTGTCTTAACATAACGCCCTCTTTGAAACAGACAATCCCCTCAAGGCCGTAATGGGAAGACGCCCAATCCTTATGATCCTGTAACAAGAGCGCTGGCCCTCTTCTTGGGGATCCCCTTGGGCCGATTGATACCCAGTCTCTTCATCCTCGATGTCAATGTGGAAGGATGAATGTCAAGGAGTTCAGCTGCACCCCCCATACCTCTCACTTTCCATCCTGTCTTACTGAGAGCCCAGAGAATATGATGTCTCTCATTTTCCTCCAGGGTATGCTTTATCCCCGAATTGACAGACAGCAGAGGACCCTCAGATAGTTCGGGGACCCTGAATTCTTTTCCCGAACTCAAAACAGTCCCTCTTTCAATGATATTTTCCAGCTCTCTGACATTGCCAGGCCAATGATATCGAATCAGTCTGTCCATCTCCTCATCAGGGATCACCTCTACTGACTTCCTCATCTTTGTCGCATAGATCTTTAGAAAATAATAAGCGAGCATATAGATATCTTCTTTCCGCTCCCGGAGGGGGGCGACATAGATCGGAAAGACGTTTAGCCGGTAGTAGAGATCCGTCCGGAATTTACCTTTGTCGATCAATTCTTTGAGGTCCTGGTTGGTGGCGGCCAGGAGCCGAAAATCGGAGTGTATGGTCTTGCTACCCCCAACTCGTTCGAATTCCTTGTATTGTAGGGTCCGTAAGAGCCGGACCTGAACATCTAAAGAAAGATCACCGATCTCGTCGAGGAAAAGGGTCCCGGAGTCAGCCAGTTCAAATCTCCCGATCCGCCTCGAGGTTGCGCCGGTAAAGGCCCCTTTTTCATGACCAAACAATTCGCTCGGGAGTAGGCTCTCTGGAAGTGAGCTGCAATTGACCCGTATAAAAGGCCTATCGCTCCGAGAGCTAACTCGATGAATGGCCCTTGCCACCAATTCCTTCCCGACACCCGTCTCACCCAGAATAAGGACCGTGGTGTCGGTATTGGCCACCAGGTTTACCTGGGCCAGCACCTCTTTAATGGCGGCACTTTCGCCAACAATATCCTCGAAATGAAGGCTCTGAAGATGCTCCTCTTCATAGTACAATTTCTCTTCATGAAGCTTCTCATTAAGTCTTTGCACTTCTTCCCAGGCCCTGGCATTATCGAGGGCAAATCCGGCGAAGGTAGCAAAGTAAGAAAGCAGTTCCAGGTCGCTCCCCTTAAATGCGCTGCTGAGAAAGCAGTTGTCATGATAGAGGACCCCTATGACATCGTCTCGCAGAATCATTGGAACGCAGATCTTTGACTGAATGACCTCGATGGAAGGGGGGGCGGATTTGGATTGTGGGTTAGCTTCAATAATGCGACCTTTACCTGTACGTGCCACCTCCTCTACCATCTTCATTGATGGTTCAAAACTTGGATGAGAAATCTGTTCAAGTGTAAGATTCTTTGAGGCCCTCAGTTGAAATTTTGGACCATTGGTGTTGTCTTGTAAGAGGAATATTGCACCCCTTTCCGCACCTGTTATCCGGTTAACAGTAGAAATGATTTGCTGGACCAACTCTTTATCATTCCGCAGGGTCACCACTTCCTGTCCCAATCGGATTATCTCTTTTAGGAGCTTTTCATCATGGTGCTCAATCCTGACAAGGGATCTGAGGTCATCGGGGAAAAGGTGACCATCAAATGAAGACATGATCATGAAAGCCCTTTTGGCGGTCTTCTCGGCCATTTTTTTGTTCCCAAGCGCCAGGTTTTCCCGGACCGACTCAATTAACGATAAGGCCAGCTGGATCTGATGACCGGACTCTTCAAGCCATCTTATCGAGGTCTTGAGAGATTGGATTATCTTTTCTGAGGGAAGCCCCTCTCTCTTCTGATGCAGGGCCTTAAATCGGTATGCAACCCCCTTCATAAATATGTTTTCATCCCTTATCATCCGGCGGAGGACCTTTTCAAAGGAAAGACCGGAAAAATGAGGAAGTTTGCCTTCCTCCATGGACCAAAGGAGTGCCAATAGATAGGGATAGGGCTGTACGGTTATCTTCACCTGCCCACTGAGCTTGAGGAATTCATTCAGATAGGTAATCGCCTTGTCACTGTTGCCTCTCAAATAATGGGCATACGCAAATAGGAGTTTCCCGGATATCAATACAAAGTTATTGGGGCCACGGGTGGCTTCCTCTGTTGCAATTTCAAGATATTGAAGCGCCCTGTTGGTTTCGCCCATATCAAACATAATTTTGGCCATATTTAGGCTCGCCCTTGCCGCAGCGTGTAGATTATCTCTATCAGTGCAGTATTTATGAATTGAATTGAGCATGCCTAATCCTTGCGTCACCTGCCCCAACAGGCAATAACAGTAACCCACCAAAGAGGCCCCTATCAAAGGATAATTTCCCTTGGGATATTTATCCACATCCGGGACTGATTTTTCGTAGCTCTCAATGACCTCACGAAAGCGGCCCTGCCAGTAATGAAAAAAGGTTCCAAATATCCTGGCCGAGCGAAGTGCTTTGGGGTCATTTAATCTCTTTGCTATGCTCCATCCGTGTTCAAAATGGTTTAAGGCGCTCCGATATCTCGAAAGAAGCCAGTTGTTTTTGGCCAGGTGCATCTCAAGAAGAGATTCATACCTTTTTTTATTCCAGTGTTTCGCCCGCTCAATGGCATCATAGAGAAAACCAATGATCTTTTCGGTATCATCCCTCCCAATTGATATCTTTGAGTATTTGACGGCGGCCTCAATAAAGATGGAATCTATTTGTTCGCCGTGTAACTCTGAGAGGTCATCAAGGATCTTTTCGTAACACTGAAGGGCATCTTCGTTACGAAAGACCCTCAGGTTGGCATCGCCTGCCTTTAACAGCCAGCAACAAGTCTCTGCGTCGTTTGATATCTGGAGCAGATGGGGGGCCAACGCCTGTGCCTTGCCGTCTTCATCCGGGAGCTTTCGCAAAAACAGACTTGCGATTTGGCGATGCCCCTGTTCCTTTTCCTCCGGCCCCAATTGATCGAGCAACTCTTTTCGTTTTTCGGGGCTTCTAAAGGAATAGATCCCCGGCTCCTTTTCACTCAATATCTTCTTGCGGACCTCTTCGCCTAATATGGATAGGGTATCGCAGATCTTCCTATCTGTCAGTTCAACAACCCAATCAATCAGGAAGTCCTCATCAAAAAGGGCAATCAGGGCGAGAAGCTGTGAATTTGCGCTTTGAGCCGGTTGATAGAATTCAAGCGGTTTCCCCATTGTCTATTTCCTCTCCCGTAGCATTTGCAACCAGGGCAATGGGGATTCCGAACCCCCATTGCCCTGTCCAAGCGCCGATTTTGAAAAAAGCAAAATTGATACCCTTTCTCACACCCTGTTCAACTCTAGATTAAATCGAAATCGACTGCAAGGCATTTGTGCGATTTTTCAACTCTTAAATTCTAAATATAGAGCATAAGGATCTTCCCAGTCCCCCACTGTCACCCCCCGCTCAAGGCCTTGGCGGGGACAGGCCCCGCGGGAATGCCCAGAAGTAACTGTTGATGGGTTTTTACAGAAACATCAAAACTTGCTTTGATTACAGCCGGTTCGAAAGATCTTGATGGCTAGGACTTGGTGAAAGGCATGTCTTGGTAGAGGTGCCGGAGAAGTTGGCGACTTCCCGAAAGGGGTCTCTTATGGACCCTGGCCTCCCTATTTTCAGCTCATCCAGAGCTCGATTGACTGGGTCAGGCTGAACACGCCTCTGGCTCTGACTCTGGCCTATCTCCTTGGTCTGTCAGTGTTTCTGGCGGGTGCGATAAAAAGCGGTTGGCCATACAATTCTCATAAAGGATCTGAACCCGGGTGGCGCCAACGGTCATGGCGATGGCCATTGTCTCCCGGATCTCTTGGTCGGTTGCTTCCAGTTCCCTTGCAACTGCAAGGCAGTACTTTGTTCAAGCTTCGCACCCCGCCGCCAGTGAAGCCCCCAAAGCAATCAAGTACTTAGTCTTGCGGTCCAATGCGCCATCCGCATAGACCTGATCAAAAAACTCTCTGTATTTGCTGATTGAATCCGTCATGGTCTTGTCCTTCTTGATTGAGACCGCTGGCTTCGTGGCCCGGAACAATGCCCCGCTGGTAACCGGGGAACTGTTGAAACCGGTTTCAGCCACCAGCTCTGTGTCTGCAAAACCGATCTCTCCAAAAAGTGCCAGGAAATCCTTTCCCGGTATTGCACCACCCTCTCACCGGAACCAGCTCTCTATTCTGGCTCTCGGATCATTCGGTAACAAGCCTGTGAGAACCTGATCCGCTATCATCACCCGCCCTCCAGGCTTCAAAACCCTGAACACTTCAGACAAGGCCTTGGCCTTGTCCGGGACAAGGTTAAACACACCATTGGAGATCACAACATCAAATATCTCGTCCGCAAAAGGTAGGTCTTCAGCAGAAGCCTCCTGGAAAGAAACATTTTTCAGAGTCGTTTTGCCCACATTCTCCATGGCCCGTTTGAGCATTTCAGAAACCATGTCAATGCCCATCACCTTCCCCTCGCGTCCTACCATAGTTGCAGAAACAAGTGTGTCCACACCGCCACCACAGCCGATATCCAGCACCACTTCCCCCCTGCCGATAGGACCCAAAGCAAAGGGATTTCCCACGCCGCAATAAGAGAAAATAACATCATCTGGCAGGTCTCCGATCTTCTCCGTATCGTAGGCCAGTGCTTCGATCCCTTTGCGCCCGGTGGGATACCTAAAAAGACCCTCGGGGCTTGAGGCGACTTTGATGTATTTCTCCCGGATATTCTTTACAATCTTTCCCCTATCCTCTGGTGTCAGTCTTGTTTCCATTGCCTTCCCTCATAAAACTGCCCCTGCGCATTCAAAGCCTCTCGGACTGCCTCTGACAGGGCCTCAAAGTCAGGGATGTTATCAAAGGCTATCCTGTCATTGATAACGATTGAAGGCA
>CAZXCQ010000352.1:0-5510 GCA_964639275.1 uncultured Desulfobacteraceae bacterium
AGCCCTAAGGGGTGGAGTGAGGATACGCCATTTTGAGACGGCACTGCCGGGCCCCTATTAGAGGCATGTGGAAGAAAAAAAGACCCCCATGCCTCACGTTTGCCCCTGTTTTTTGAAATGTTACAAATCATCTGAAAGTGTCATAATCAGACTTGGCCTTCCAACGCGCAATTGGGTGGAGGCCTATTTACCATCCACTCACAAGATATCAATTTAGGAGGTCATTATGGGTTTGAAAAAAGGCATGAGTAGTGGTCTAAAACGGCAAGCTCCGGTTCTCGGGATAGTTATCTGTCTGATAGTCTTTGCCTTGTTATGGGCCCCCGCCTCTGCGGCTGCAGAGTCTGAGAATGTGGTCCGATTTGGTGCCGCCCTCTCTCTTACTGGCAGCAGGGCCACGGAGGGTCGTTTGGTAAAGGATGGATATGACTTTTATGTCAAACACATCAATGAAAAGGGAGGAATACCGATAAAGGGGAAGAAGTATAAGGTTGAAATCGTCTATTACGATGACGAGAGTGACCCAAAGACCGCGGCCCGGCTCACAGAAAAATTGATTGTCCAGGACAAGATCAACTTCCTGCTGGGTCCCTATAGCAGTTCAGCCACGTTTCCCGCGAGCTCGGTCGCTGAGAAATACAAGGTCCCGATGGTAGAGGCCCACGGCTCAGCCACGACCATATTCGAGCGGGGTTATAAGTATATCTTTGCCACGCTGAACACGGTGGATCAGTATACCGGGAATATCATAAAGATGGCCTCAGAGCTAAACCCCCGCCCCAAAACCGTGGCGCTTATCAATGAGAATGCCCTTTTCCCCCAGCTCGGCATGGATGGTGCGGCAAGGCAAGCAAAAAAACTGGGCTTTAAGATCGTCTACAAGCAGAAATACCCCTCCGGTACAAAAGACCTCTCTTCCATGTTGGCCGTTGTCAGGGAAAGGCATCCCGATATATTGCTGGCCGGGGGCTACACCGCAGATATGATTCTTCTAGTGAAACAGGCTAGAGAGATGGGCGTGAAGCCCAAGATGTTTGGCCTGCTGCTCGGCCCGACCCTCCCTGGATTTGTGGAGGCCCTCAAACAGGATGCCGAATATTTGCTGGAGCCAATCCAGTGGAGTTCCAATATGTCATGGAAGGATGATGTCTTCGGATACACGGCCAAGGATTTTGCCCGGCTCTTTGAAAGGGACTTTGGTTACAAGCCCGACTATCACCCCCCCCAGTCCTCGGCAGCATTGCTGGTCTACCATCATGCCCTTCAAAAGGCAGGGGTATCAGACCCCCAAAAGGTCCGAAATGCTATCGCCGAGACGGATATCATGACCTTTTACGGTCCTGTCCGGTTTAACGAAAAGGGGATGAACGTGGCAAAAGGGATGGCCGTGATCCAGATCCAAAAAGGCAGACCGGTGGTCGTATACCCAGAGAGTGCGGCCGAAGGGAAATTGATCTATCCCATTCCCGGTTCCCAGTAGCCGCTGCCGTGCATTCACGTTTGTGAATAGACCGTTCTCAGGCATGTTATTTCTCCAGGTTCTAATCAATGGCGTGCTATTGGGTGGGGTGTATGCCTGTTCAGCCCTGGGGTTTTCTGTCATCTGGGGCGTGATGAACCTGATCAATCTTGCCCACGGCAGCATGATCATCCTTGGCGCCTATATCACCTATGTCATCACCACTGCCACCGGTCTCGACCCATTCCTCACACTGCCCATAAGCTGCCTGACCCTCTTCTCCCTGGGTTTCTTTGTCCAGAAATATGTCATCAACTATGTCATTGACGAGTCGGTCTTTATGACCTTGATCTTGACCTTTGGCCTTGATCTGGTGTTGATCAATATCAATCTCCTCTTGTTCACCGCGGATCTCAGATCGGTCACACCCCCTTATGCCGGGCTTGGATGGGACCTGGCAGGTCTAAAGATCCCCTTTACACGTCTGATCGTGTTTGGTTTCGCCATGGCCCTCACCCTGGCGCTCATTGTCCTGATGAATCGAACCAAACTGGGCAGGGCCATCAAGGCCACCAGTTTTGACAAGGATGCCGCGGGCCTTATGGGTGTGGATATCCTCAAGATCTACGCCATTACCTTTGGCATCGGGGCTGCCATGGCTGGCATGGCTGGCTCCTTGATCAGCATGATACATCCCTTCTCGCCGGTTACCGGTGCCACCTACACCATGAAGGCATTTGTCGTGGTGGTGCTGGGTGGGCTCGGGAGCATGCCCGGTGCACTCATCGGCGGCCTCATTCTGGGTATCGCCGAGAATTTTGCCTCGGTCCTGCTGGAGGCAGGCTATAAAGATGCCATAAGCTTTATCCTCCTGGTGGTGATCCTGGTGCTCCGGCCAAGGGGGATCCTCGGAAAGCCATTTTACGCCGAGATCAGGGATTAGCGGACGGGGGAGGAATGAGGAAAAAGGCCACGATCGCTATTCTTGTCACAGCAGGAATCTTTCTGGGGTGCTGTCCGTTCCTCTTGAGCCTTTACTGGTTGAGGGTATTGAGCAATATCTTTATGTTTGCCACCCTCACCCAGGGGCTCAATATCATCACGGGTTACACCGGCTACCCGGCCTTTGGCAATGTGGTCTTCTTCGGGCTGGGGGCCTATAGTACCGGCATCCTGATGGTGAAATGGCATTGCGCATTCGTCACCAGTGTGGCGGCAGGGATTGCGGTGTGCATTATCTTCACCCTGGTCTTTGGCCTGCCCCTTCTCAGACTAAAAGGCCATTACTTTGCCATTGCCACCCTGGGGCTCAACGAGGCAACACGGGCCATTTCAGACAATCTCACCCAGTTGACTGGCGGCGGGATGGGTCTGTCTTTGCCGCTTCGTCCTGGAGATATTGGTAGAAATACCCTGTATTTTTACTTTCTGCTATACGGTACCATGCTCCTGAGCATCGGGGTCACCTTTCTCATGACCAGGAGTCGCTTTGGTTACGCCTTCCGCGCCATCCGCGCCGATGAGGAGACCGCAAAGAGCATGGGGGTGAATACCACCCAGTACAAGACCCTGGCATGGACGATCAGCGCGGTATTGACCGGAATCGCCGGGAGTATCTACGCCTACTGGATGAGCTATATCGATCCGGCAACGGTCTTTGACATGACTATCGCCATCAAGTCCTTTGTCATGCTTCTGCTGGGAGGCGCGGGAACGCTCCTTGGGCCGATCGTGGGGGCGTTTTTCCTCGAAGCAGTCTCCACCTTGACCTGGAGCCATTTTTTGACCATTCATATGGGCACGCTGGGGGCGATCGTGATGTTGATCGTTATCTTTATGCCAAAGGGTTTTATATCCTTCCTGGGCGAAAGGGTTTCGCTTTCTGCCCTCTTTCGGGGGAGAGGTCAAGGGGTCCTGAATGGCAAATGAGCCAAAAGGGTTGCAGCGATTTCAGACCGGGGGTGAGGCCATGCTCGCCCTTTACCATCTGGATTCAGGCTACAGGCCTTTACAGGTCCTGTGGGATATAGGGCTTTGGCTCCAGGAGGGGGAGTGGCTGGCCCTCCTGGGTCCCAATGGGGCTGGAAAGTCAACCCTTTTGAAGACCGTCGTGGGCCTGATCAGGCCCTTTCGGGGAGAAATATGGTTTGAGGGAGAAGAGATCGGGCAAACCCCGGTACACAAAAGGGTCCAACTGGGGATTTCAATGGTGCCGGAGGGTCGAAGGCTCTTTGACGGTATGACCGTCAAGGAAAACCTGATGATGGGGGCATTTATCCAGGATGAGGACAGGATAGTCTCCGAGCGGCTCAACGGGGTCTTTGGCCTTTTTCCGATCCTGGAAGAACGGGAAAGGCAGGTGGTCGGGACACTCAGCGGCGGGGAGCAGCAGATGTGTGCCATAGCCCGCGCCCTCATGTCTCAACCCAGATTGTTGCTGGTGGATGAAATGTCCCTGGGCCTCGCACCGGTGGTGATCGATGTCCTGTTGGAAACGATGCTCACCATCAGAGGAAAGGGGGTAACGCTCCTGGTGGTTGAACAGGATGTAAATATGGCCCTGGCATATGCCGGCCGGGGCTATGTCCTGCAGGAAGGGAAGATAGTGAAAAGTGGTAACGCCGCAGAACTCCTTGCCGACCCACACATCCAGAAGGATTATCTTGGACATTGAAAATGGGACCAGGATAGAATATGATTTGATCTATGAAAGAGACCTTACCAGGCCGGTATCTCAGGCGGGCAAAGGAAACTATCCATTACGAGGGACCTCATTTCCTCCTCTGGAGGGTGCTTGTAAAGGGTCTCTCTCCCTGGGGCACTCTGGGCCTGATGACCCTTTTGAGAAAAGACCTGACCCGGCCCCTCAAAAAGATACCCACCAGGTCGGACCTGACCGTGTGCCAGGCGACAGAGGCAGACATCAAAAAGCTCGCCACATTGATACACATCCAGCACCGTGCAGGAACGGCCCCGGCGTCTTCTCTGGATCAGGGGCTCCAGCAGAGGCTTTCCGATCTCTTCCAAAAAGGTCATCGATGCTTTTTGGGAAGGATCGGTGGAGAGATTGTCCACTACAACTGGATCTATTTTTGCTGGAACGAATCGGTCACCCATACGGGCAGATTCGTTGTCCTGAAAGATGATGAGGCCCTTTTGAATGACGCCTACACCTTAGGCCGATGGCGAGGAAAGGCCATTCACACCATTGTACAGTACCACATGCTTCGATTTCTCAAAGAGGCAGGATTTCGAATGGCCTACACATTCGCTCTCACCACCAATAAGTCTTCCCTAAAGACCCATGAGCGACTGAGGTGGGAGCGCTCCGGGATCATGCTCTACTTTATCCCCCGCCGGCCAATCGATGCCAAGATATGGCGTCTCCTGGGAACCCTGGATCCCTTCGTGGAAAAAAAGGTGCCATTTGAGACCCAAATCAAGTCTATCGCAGCCGTGCCCCCTTCTCTATTGATGCCACGGACCCAAAAGGGGCTGAAGGTACACAAACCCATGGATCTGAGGCAGCGATTCAGAAAGAAAAGCGGCATCATCCTGACGGAAAAGGATGAGGGTGCCTTTCTGTACGACCCGGAAACAGGAAATTTGAAATACCTGAATCCCACTGCCAGGGAGACCTATTCGACGCTGGGCGATCAGAGAGATGTGGAACAGTTGATCCATCACCTGAGCGGGCTATACCCTGATGCAGACCCAAAAAAGATCCAGAGAGATGTGGAATGCTTCCTGAACGATCTGGATCAAAACGGATTCATCTGCCCAATCTGATCCCCATAGGGCTCCAGATATCGACATATTCTCCACCAAATTTCCATTCGCTCTCTTATTCCGCCATCAGAGGTCTTGACGGATATTTTTTTGTTGATAGCACACTACCTTTTTGAAATCAGGGCCAAACCTGAAGGAAGCTAAATTTATACCTTTGTTGAAATTGACACCCAGCGAAACCCTCCCTATAATGAATGTATCGTAACTTCTCAAAAACCCGGGGATAAATCGATTGTGGTGTGGCATGGGGGTCTTTTTTTTC
>CAZXCQ010000353.1:0-5484 GCA_964639275.1 uncultured Desulfobacteraceae bacterium
TGTCAGGTTACACTTTCATCCATCGGGGTGCAAGCCTCTTGCATGAATGATTCCGCCGAAAGCCATTCGGCTCTGAGACATGTCGACGAGCTCATGTCGAGTCGCTCATGGCCGAAGGGCCGGAATCCAGTATTTTCCATTAGTTACAGAGACTCTGGACTCCGGTTACCGGATCGAGTCCGGCACAAGCTTCACCGGAGTGACGACTTTTTACGAGACCATCAATTTTGTATCAATTTAGCTTTCTGAAAATTGGCACTTGGAGAGGGGCATGGGGGTGCGGAATCCCCATACCCCGGGTTTCAAACAGCCAAAATGCTACCAGATTTTTATCATGAAGGAGTGATTTGTCAAGGCGGATAATTTCGTGTCTAGTAGCGGTTGGCTCTGTCTCCGACCGGGTGGGTCGCCCCGGGCACGTCCTCGTTTTCTTTCTTGCCCTCTGGCTCCCGGGCATGATAGAAATATAAGATCGCTTCGCATTTTGCCTTTTGGTGCAGTTTCAAAAGCTTAGACCTGATCAAACCCCATTTTCCGACAGAGAGAAAGGACCGGCCTGCGGTGAAAAAATACCACCTTGGAATCTATATGGGCCACGACACCGGGCTGGCGGTAGTCGATGGAGACCTCAACATATTGCATATCTTGGAGGAGGAACGCTTTAACGGTGAGAAGATGACCTACTTTAACCCCTATTTCTCCCTCCAAGAGCTGGCCAGACTCGATTTCAAACATTTTAGGACCATCAGCTTTGGCTTTAACCCCGATGAGACGCAGGAGACCTACCTCAGAAAATTTATCAGCTTCCAAAAAATCCGGTGTGCCGAAGTCCTGAATTATCTCTCTCACAGGGTCTCGTGGGACGAGGTGCGTTTTGTGGGTCATCACGACTGCCACGCCGCCGGCGCATTTTTCTCCTCCGGGTTTGACCACGCGGCCATACTGGTGGCTGACGGGACCGGGGAGGCCGAGTCAACCTCCTTTTACAAGGGGGAGGGCAATTCCTTTTCCCGGGTCTCGACTGAGTTTACAAGGGACTTCTCCCTTGGCTTCCTCTACCAATATTTTACCGAGTGGTTGGGCTATCGGACCCCCAATACCTCGCAGCACTGTGGAAAAATCATGGGGTTGGCCAGTTATGGCAGGCCCGTCTATAAGGAACGTATCCGTGAAATACTGGAAAAGGACGGAGATCGTTACAGGTGGCCGGGTGGAACCCTCCGTGCGATGAGACGTGAAATAGTAAATCAGTTTGGCCTACCCCAACCGAGACCGGCAACGGGATTTAATGCGCTTCAGGCCGACATCGCCGCAAGTATCCAGGCCCTGCTCGAGGAGATGGTCATCGAAAAACTGAGGAAGGCCAACAAGACCTTATCCCTCAAAAACCTCTGTCTTTCAGGGGGCGTTGCCATGAACAGCCTGCTCAATTACCGTATCCTGGAGTCGGGGATCTGTAAAAACCTGTTTATCCAGCCGCTTGCCTCAGACAGGGGAATTGCCCTGGGTGCCGCGCTTGCGTCGGCGGCAAGGTGTTCGGACCCTGGCCCTCCCCCTCCCTGCCGGCAGATCCATGATCTCTATCTCGGATTTGGATATCCGGAAGACTTTTTGAAAAGCGAGCTAAACGCCCTCATCAAAGACTATGACCTCCCGATCTACATCCAAAAACAGGATGTCTCGGCAGCGGAGGTGGCCCGGCTTATCCATGATGGTCAGATCATCGGCCTGTTCCAGGGCAGACAGGAGGCGGGGCCCAGGGCCCTGGGGAACCGTTCGATTCTGAGCGCGCCGACCATCGCGTCCCGCAACAGGACCAACGCTGAGGTCAAGTACAGAGAACCCTGGAGACCGTTTGCCCCAACGGTCCTGGAAGAGGAGGTGGGCCGCTATTTTGACATGGATAGGCCCGAGCCCTTTATGACGGTGATCTATGGGGTGCTCCCGGAGGCTCTCAAGGGCATAGAGGGGATTACCCATGTGGATGGAACCGCCAGACTCCAGACCGTGAGCCGGGAGCAGAATCCATATTTTTATTCGATAATAAAGGAATATCAGGGGATTACCGGAATACCCATTGTCCTCAACACCTCTTTTAATATAAACGGCCAACCGATCATCAGAACGGTATATGATGCCGTCTTGACCTTTCTTTGCAGCGGCATAGACGGCCTCGTGGTCGGTGACACCCTCGTCCGCAAGACCGCGGAACTGCCAAAAGAAACCATCACCTGTCTTGACCGTATCCTCTCTGAGGTCACAAGGGATGCGAGATCGATCGGGGTCAAGATCCTTGATTTTTCAAAGGAGACCGAAACACTCCTGGCGCAATTCCTGGACTGCCCCGCCATAAAATTCCGCAGAGATTATGGGTCAAGGCCGATCTCCAGGTGTTACATCAACGCCCACACCAAGATGAGCTGGAACATCGTCTCAAAGATCGCCCCATCAGTAGAAGAGTTTATCTATGACGACGAGAAAAGGCCGGCCCTGGATGAGGGAGAGATATGCATTCTGGTAATGGGCGACAGACTGATCGAGGCCTCGAGCCGACCCAACAGGACCTACGTGGGCTTTGATCGAAACGTGTGCAGGGAGTTGATTGAAGAAATCTCCCAAATGCCGGACAGCAAAAGATACCTTATTCTCGACAGGGAATTCCACCTTTTTGATATCGATTATCTCCGCAGCCGGTTTGGACCCTTACAAACCACAGCCCCGGAAAATAAATCGTCTTATGAAGCGGTGTCGTATGTATAATCCCAAAATTCGATAAACTTGATATAAAATCAACAACTTATGTGATCGCAAAAAGTCCCCTCAGCCCTTTTCATCATTCCGGCAAAAGCCATTCGGCGCCAAGGCATGCCGCCGAGCCCATCGGCAGTGAGCTCAGGGCCGAACTGCTCATCTCGAGGGGCGGGAATGGGGCGTAATATTTCAATAAATCGGGGGCAATTCACCGGATTGTTGAAAATATCCATTGCGGCGACCTGGAATTTGGGATATGCTACCTACTCCGTTGAGAGTCCAAAGTTCTCTCGTCATGCCGGAGTTGATCCGGCATCCAGAAGTCATATGATATTGATAATATTCTGGATTCTGGATTCCGGCTTTCGCCGGAATGACAGCGCATAATTCTTGATTCTAATAATATCAATTACTTAGAAAAACTTTGGACTGTGTAGCTACTCCGTATCTTCTCAATAATTAGCGGTAAACATGTTTGTTGTCAGTGGGTCTGGATTCCGGCGAAAGCCGGAATCCAGTTGTCCCCGCCCTAATTATTGACATGTTACCCTACTCCTTATGTTACCACAATATATATTATTAAAGGAGAGTGCGAACACAATATACAGCTATTCTTTGGGTCCAGTCCACCGCAGTTGAAAAGAGAGAGGAAAAAACCGTCAAACCCAGTGAAAAATGCTTGACATTTCTTTCTAAACTTGGTAAATGCCTCACAGGCAATAATTTATCTTGATGGGCAAGGGTGCCCGTTGAGAATAATTTTAGAGGAAAGGAGGCGAAAGAAAGCGAAGAGACTCTTGTTTTTTGCTTATTAATTAATGGTCTAAAGAGCATTTGGACCCGGTAACCAACAAACACTTTATTGAGGAGGAGAGTATGAAGAAGTTATTTGTTATCGGTTGCGCGGCCCTGTTGCTGGTGGCATTTACCGCGCCTGCCATGGCCAAAGTACACGTAGGTGGTATTGTCTTTACCGATTTCTATTATCTTGACAGGGACAAGGAGAATGCCGCTTCATTGGGGCTGACTACCAGCGGGCCGTCGGCCGATCCTTACACGGTTACAACGATTGAGGTGCCGAGCATTACCCGTCTCTATGCCAGATGGACCAATGAAGACAACGTGGGCATGTATATCGAGTATGGACTCGGCGGCGAAAAGGGATCCACTGCCGTTTCAATGCGGCATGGGTATGGCTGGTGGGACGTGACCCCGATGTTTCAGATCATGGCCGGTCACAGCACCACCCCCTTCTCGCAACTCAACCCCTCCCAGCTCCTGGGAACACAATCCGGAACCCTCAACATCATTGGTCTGGGTTATGGCGACTTTTACTCAGGCCGTTTTCCTCAGGTCCGCGGGACATTTCGGTTTGGCAAGGTGGCCAGGCTTGAGATCGCCCTGGTGGACCCGAGCGGTGGTCAGAATCTTCCAAACAATGTAAGTGGATGGCAGAACAACAACAAGATCCCGAGGATCGACGTGGGCGTCCCGATCCACCTGGGCCCGGTAAAACTCTATCCCTCATTCCTGTGGCAGCAGAAAAACTTTGATCAGGTCCCCTCAGGAATTGATGATTCCCTTACGACCTACATAGGTTCGCTGGGGGTCAACGCCGGGTTTGGTCCCTTTGCCATCGCCGCAGAAGGAAACTGGGGCAGAAACTGGGGCAATACCAATGGCAGCATGGGGAACAGCCCCTCGGCCATCGGTAGAAACGTTGCAGGCTATAGAATGGCCAGTGCCACACTCATGGACAACAATAAGATCCACGATGCAGAGACCTACAGCTTCTGGTTTGATGCCTCATTTAAATTTGGACCGGTCACCCCCCATTTGATGTACGGGCAGCAGAAAACCAAGAACAAGACCTATGACCAGCTGAGCACAGACTGTAAGACCCAGTTCTGGGGCTTCAGTGTCCCGATCGATCTGGCCAAGGGCTTTCGGCTGAGACCTGAATTTATGTGGTATGATGATGGCAAAACCAAGACTAACGGTAGTGACTATAACAATGGCAAGTACGCCATCTACGGTGTCCAGTTCCAGATCACCTTCTAACGGTCAGGCGTGACGAGCAATCGTTTTTTACCTGATCCAGACTTAACAAAAAGAGCCCCCTTCCCTGAAAACGGGAAGGGGGCCTTTTGTTTCGTCATTCCGGCGAACGCCGGAATCCAGGAAGCCACAATAGGTAAGCAGCCTGCGGCATACATTCTGGCAAGCCAGAGAAACGGCACCCTCCTATATTGGTGTGACCTCAGACCTCGTCAAGAAGATTCGGGAATATAAAACCAATATGGCAGAAGGATTTTCCAAACGTTACGGTGTTCATCAGCTGGTTTGGTATGAACTACACGAGAGCATCGAATCGGGGCGATTGAACGGGAGTGGAAAGTGGAGTCATGGGAGGGTTTGTATCAGACGATCGTTTGACTGGATTCCGGGGCCTGCCCCGGACGAGATCCGGGGTTCGTAGGAATGACGATAAAGGGCTACCGGGACTTCTTACGAGCCTATCTTAGTTCGATATTCGACATTCCTTGTTCGATATTCTTCGGTTCAAAAAAGTTTTCGACTCAATATTTAAAACATCTCCACTGTCAAATGTGTGCACGGGCCAGCTTTGAAGGGGAGGATGATGGGGCTATTTGAGGTCATAGACGACTATCCGGCTGCGGGGCATGCCGATAAAGTAGCTCTCCCGGGTCACGGATGCAACCACCAGCTCGA
>CAZXCQ010000354.1:0-5444 GCA_964639275.1 uncultured Desulfobacteraceae bacterium
ATAACTTTCTGTATATCATTCAAAAATGGGGGTTATCTATACTTTCAGGAGAATTCGATATGCGCCCTATTCCTGCCCCGTTGCAAGCTCGATTCGAGGATCACCTGCGGAAGAAGACGATTGTAAATTATTAAGGTTGATTTGGAAGAACTTCCTTTTGATAAAACGAAGTATAGGTAATTTTTCCTTGTGTGTCAATGACCAATGGGGCATGGGGACGCTGTCAGGTTCTTAACCCGCATTGTGAGAATGGGGTCTGGTCATTCATAATGGGTCCACATCCTAATGACTTTAGCCATTTTTTCGGCATCAAGAACCTGATAGACCAACCGATGTTGTATATCTATTCGCCGGGACAAGGCCCCGGATAAATCCCCTAACAGCTTTTCGAATGGTGGAGGCGTCTTATAAGGATCTTCACGTAGGATTTCAATTAGCTGTTCAGCCTTCGGACGAAGACCGGCAGCGGATAGCTTTTTGGCGTCTTTTTGAGCCTGTTTTGTGAAAAAGACCTTCCACATTACCAGTCAAGTTCCTGGGTGCATTCCTCGACCGGAGTGGCTAAGCCTTCCCGAATTGATTCCCGCATACCGGGGATATTCAAAAGGTAGATTGTTTCCTGTATGGAACGCCAGTCGTCCTCTGAAAGAAGCACTGCGTTACCGCGCTTGCCCTGTATAATAATGGGTTCGTGGGAGGATGCTGCTTGGTCAATAAGCCTGTAAAGCTTTGATCTTGCTTCAGTGGCAGTTAGTGTCGGCATGATTTACCTCTAATGCAATTGAATATTTGTGCCTAAAAAGTACGTCATTACGTACGTTTTGTCAAGTTTTATCTTTGAGGCAAAACAAATTTCAATAGTTTCTTCATATCCCCGTTCTCCGAATTAGAATTCAGGGGGTCAGGATTGTTGCTTGGCGAATTTAGGATTGCTGGTGGCCAGTTGCTGGTTGCTGGTTCAATCAGGGAGAACGATATTGAAAATGGGGTTAAAGTCAAGGAAATCCGGTTTTTCGAGATATGTGGTAAAGAGAGAGATCAGGGGAGATAAGGGTCATCTCGTGGTTATTCTGGTCCATTGGGTTCGATCACAACCTTTACGGCGCCATCCCGTCTCTTAACAAAGGTATCCAGGGCCTTGTCAAACTCCTCCAGGGGAAAGACGTGGGTGATCAGGTCCTTCACAGCGAGACGGCCAGACGAGATTAAAGAAATAACTTTGTGTTTGACGTTGGGGTCGGCCTTGGAGCCAAAGATGGCGATCTCGTTGCGACAGATATACTTAAAAGGCAGCGGCTCCATAAACTCCCCCTCGGGGACACCCAGGAGGGCAATCCGTCCGCCCGGCCTCACCATCCTCACGGCCTGATTGAAGGTCCCCTTTGCACCGGAGCATTCAAAGGCCTCATTGACCCCGGCGCCGTCAGCTGCGCTGCGTACAGCTTCGACCGGGTCTTGATTTTCGAAATCAACCAGTTGATCGGCACCCAGCCTGCCTGCGGCCTCTAATCGAGACCCCCTGCCGACGACAACGATCTTTGCTGCACCCAGCCCCCGGGCCAGCAGCATGGCCATTAAACCGATGGGGCCAGGACCGATAACCGCAACCGTCCCCCCAGGCGTGATGCCAGTCAATTCCAACCCGTGGAGGGCAACCCCTGCCGTGTCCACTAGGGCGCCTTCCCTGAAAGAAATCACCGCCGGCATCTTGCTGATGCTCTTTATTGAATAGACATTGTACTGGACGTAGGCCCCGGGGGAGATAAAGCCATAGTGTCGAAACCCGGTGTCGGGTTTGCCATAGTTCTCACACAGGTTGTATCGTCCCTCCAGACAATTGCAACAAAACCCGCACCCCTTCCACGGCTCTCCCGCTACCCGATCACCCGGTTTGAAATTGGAAACCCTTTCACCAATCGCAACGACTTCCCCCGCCCATTCGTGCCCGGGGGTAAAGGGATAGGATGGGGGCCAAAACCCGGCCAAGTCTCCCCTGATGATTTCCGGGTCGCTACCACAGATGGCAACCCTCGCACCCGGCACAGGACCTCGTAAGGCCCGGGAGCGGGCACCGGGAGATCCTGGATCTCAAACTCACCGGGTCTGGTGAGGACCAAGGCCCGCATCTCTTTGGGTATCGATCGATTCATGTCTGACTCCTTTTGACGTTCAAAGCAGAATTCCTCGTTGGGAAACGACTCAATGATGAACCGCTGAAGGGGAAGACATCCTGATTTGGTAAAAAGCGTAAAAAGGGATATTTACGAGACCGAGAGATAGGTCTTGCGTACGTGTTCGTGGCTCAGAAGCGTTTCCCCCGGGCCGCCCAGTACCACGCGGCCGTTCTCCAGGACATATGCCCGGTCACTCATCTTGAGCGCAAAGGTGACCTTTTGTTCCACCAGCAACACTGTCACATCGCGCTCATTGATCCTTTTTATGTTCTCAAAGATGCGTGATACCATTATCGGGTGGAGCCCAAGCGATGGTTCGTCCAGGAGCAAAAACCTGGGCTGGCTCATCAAGGCCCGGGCAATAGCCAGCATCTGCCGCTCACCGCCTGAGAGGGTCTTGGCTGTCTGGCGGGAGCGGTCTCGCAGCCTGGGAAAGAGCGTCAACACCTCTTCGAGAACCCTGGACTCGCGGTCTCTGTCCTTGAGTGAGTAGGCCCCCAACCGGAGGTTGTCAATACAGCTCATGTCGGGGAATACACGGGCACCCTCCGGTACCAGCGTAATTCCCTTTTTGACCACCTCCTCTGGGCTCAAGCCGTCCAGGACCTGATCATCATAGGTGACAACCGGACCGCCCCTCCCCCTCGGGACCACCAACCCCATAAGGGCATACATCAGGGTCGATTTTCCGGCGCCGTTGGGACCGATGACCGACACGATCTCGCCCGGGTAGATCACCAGGCTTATGTCCCAGAGGACCTGTACATCCCCATAGAATGCCTCCAGATGCGCGATCTTGAGCAGGGGATCAGGCATACTCCTCCCCCAAATAGGCCTCAATGACCCTGCGATTATTCACCACCTCTTTAGGAGTGCCCTCGGCAATCTTCTCACCGTAATCCAGTACGATCACATACTCGCTGATCCCCATTACCGCCTGCATGACGTGTTCGACCACCACCAGGGAGACACCCCTTTCGCTGATGCTGCGCAAAAGATCGAGGGCCTCCTCAATCTCTGCAGGTGTCAGACCCGCCATATTCTCGTCAAGAAGGATTGCCTTTGGTCCGCATGCCAGGGCCCGGGCCAGCTCCAGCCGGCGGCGCATGGCAACATTTATGGAGCCTGAAAACTGATGGGCCACATGGGCCAGCCCCACCATCTCAAGTATCACAAAGGCCTCTTCCTTTGCCCTGGGCAGGCTCAATCCTCTGCCATAGAGACCCCCCACAAAGACATTTTCCAGGACTGTCATCCGTGCGAATGGTTTTACGATCTGAGATGTCTTTACCAGACCCATACGGCAGATTTCGTGGGTGGCAAGGCCAGTGATCCGGCGACCATCAAAACTGACCTCTCCCCCGTCTGCCTTGTATACACCGGTAATCACATTAAAGAGGGTCGTCTTTCCCGAGCCGTTGGGACCGATTACTCCCACAATCTGGCCCGGCCTAAGTGAAAGGCTAACCCCTTTTAGAGCTGCCAGCGCACCAAAGTTCTTGGATATGGAATTGGCAATCAGCAGGCTCACTGTGCCCTCCCCGGAGTCTTCCTGATCCGAAAGAGGACCGCTCTTGCCACACCATTTGGCATAAACATGATGACCGCAACAATGATCACCCCCACAATGACAAGGTAGTAGTTGACAAACTCGGCCCCCAAAAGGTCCTCAATGATCTGGAGAAACGAGGCCCCAAAGACCGGCCCAATGACGGTACCCATGCCTCCCAGTAACGACATGATGACCATCTTTATGGTGATGTGTACATCAAATACGTCGTCCGGTTTGAAATAACCAAGGCGGTTGGCCTCGAGAGAACCCAGGAGGCCGATAAAGAAGGCTGCCAGGGCATAGGTTTTTAGTTTGAGCAGATGGGTGTCCACCCCAACTTGGGCAGCGGCCTCCTCGTCCTCATGTATCGCCTTCAGGCCATAGCCATGTTTATGGTGTTCGATCCACCAGGTCAGGACCACAATGAGGCCCGAAAGTCCAAGATACACCCAATAGTAGGTCATCTCATCCAGCCTTGCTGTAAAAGTCATGCCAATGCCCCCTTCGGTCAGGGAGCTCCATTCTTCGGCCACTTGTTTGAGGGCCTCGGCCAGGGCAAAGGTTGCAATGGCAAAATAGGCCCCACGGAGCCGAAGCGTTGGCCAACCCACGGCCAGGGCTACCAGCACAGCCCCTATCCCTGCGGCCAGGATGCTGACTGCCAGGGGCAAATGCAGCCGTATCATCAGTATTCCTGCAACATAGGCCCCAACCCCGGTGTAGGCTGCCGAGCCAAAATCGATATAACCGGTATAACCGCACATCAGGTTCCAGCAGCCAGCCAGCCCTATCCAGTAAAAAATGACTGTCAATAGGCTCACGTGGTAACCCGGCCAGACAAATGGTAGTACCGCCAGCACTGCCGCAAAGACCAACCCGGCGACCAATCCACGGCTCATTCGACGATCCCCTTTCCGATGATACCCGCTGGCCTGAAAAGCAACATCAGAAACAACAGGAAGAAGGTTATGGCCGTTGACCACCCAGAGGTAAAGAGCATGGTGAAAAGCGAGCCGAGCACCCCAAGGATCAGGCCGCCGATTAGGGCCCCGGGGATGTACCCCATCCCGCCCAGGACCACGACACAAAAGGCGGTGATGGTATACGGGAGACCCATGGCAGGCTCAACATGACGGAAGGAGGCCACCAGGGACCCGGCCATGCCGGTAATCCCGGCCCCCAGACCAAATGTAACGGCATAGATCTGACGGACATTGATCCCCATAAGCCTTGCCATCCGTCGGTCCTGGGCAGTGGCCTGGATGGCACGGCCGGTGCGGGAATGATGGAGCAGCCAGTAAAGCCCACCGACAACGGCAAGGGAGACAAGAAAGGTGATCAGCTTTATATAGGGGATGATGATACCCATTAGATCAAAATTGGCCCCGGAATAACTGGTGGTGATGGTCCGCGGGTCCGCGGTCCAGGCCAGCAGGGCCACGTTGGCCAAGACCAGGTGGATGCCAAAGGTCATGATATAGCTCATAATCGGCGGGGCATCGGCCACCCGGTTGATGATAAACCGTTGCAGGAGGTAGCCCAGGACAAACAGAGCGAGCAGGGCGAAAGGGAGGGTGGTAAAGGGATCTAGCCTGAGAATCTCAAACAGCCAGTAAGTTGTAAATGCCCCCAGCATGATCATCTCGCCGTGGGCGATATTGACGACTCCCAGAACTCCGAAGATCAAAGAGAAACCGGCTGAATAGAGGGCGTAGATC
>CAZXCQ010000355.1:0-5379 GCA_964639275.1 uncultured Desulfobacteraceae bacterium
TTATTAAAACTCGAACCCTCCTTTTCCTTGAGTAAGAGCAAGATTCGAGTTATTGTTCCAATGCAGGCCTTCCGCCGCAACCAAAGCAGTGGCCGGTGTTCAGGTTTCAGCAGACCCCGAAACCCTGAAACCTTATTCCCAGCGAATCAAGGCGGTTGGCCTTGAAAAACATCTTTGCATTTTGCATAGAAGTTGCAAACTAAGATTCTAATTGTCCCAGATTGTTTTTGGCTACATGATCATGCTGTTCTAGTTGGAAACCGGCTCCAAAACCGAGAGTCCAGGGAAGGTCATCTTCAGTGGATTATCTGGCGGGTCGTTGTATTTTGGATTGGAGTTGGAGATGCGGGTACTTATAGTAGAAGATGACATAGAGATTGCCTCTTTTATTATGACGGGGCTGAAGCAGGCGGGTTTTGGCGTGGATCACGCCGTGGATGGGGAGGACGGCCTTCATCTGGCCCTGACGCTACCCTATGATGTGGCGATTATCGATATCATGCTGCCGAAGATGGACGGACTGAGCGTTATCGAGGTCCTTCGACGCGAAAAATGCGACACGCCCATCCTCATTCTCAGCGCCAAACGATCTGTGGACGACCGGGTGCGGGGCCTGCAAATTGGCGCGGATGACTATCTCATAAAACCCTTTGTCTATTCCGAACTGCTTGCCAGGGTCCAGGCCTTGGTTCGCCGGGGCAGGACCTCTACCGAACCCACGCGCCTGGTCTGCGGTGACCTCTCCCTGGACCTATTGAAACGGGAGGCAAAACGGGGAGAGAAAAAAATTGAGTTGCAGCCCCGGGAGTTTGCCCTTCTCGAATACCTTATGTACAACAAAGAGCGGGTGCTCTCCAAGACCATGATCCTTGAGCATGTGTGGGATTTTCATTTTGATCCCCAGACAAACGCGGTCGACGTCCTGATCTCCAGATTGAGAAGCAAGGTAGATAGAGATTTTCCGGAGAAACTGATTCATACCATTCGCGGCATCGGCTATGTCCTTAAAGCGTCTTCGTAATGCTAAAAAGGCCCTCTGGTTCAGATTGACGCTCTGGTATTCAACCGTTTTTTTCGTCAGCTCGGTATCTCTGTTCGCCGTCACCTACTATTTCCTTTCATCCACCCTTTTGCATCAAAACCATGAGGCGGTCCTCTTGGAGGTGAATGAGATTACAGCAGAATATGTATCATCCGGTATGGCTTCCCTGGAAAAGGAGATGAATATCATCAAGAAATCCCGAAAGAAACAGCCTTTTTTTATACGTGTTGCCGGAACCGGCAACCATACCCTTCGGATATTTTTCCCTTATCAATGGACAGAGTTTGATCTCAAGAGACTTGAAGGCATGAGACCGGATAAAAAAAAATGGATCAGCCTTCCATCCCGAGATGAAGAATACTCTCTGGAGGTAAATTCCACCCGCCTATCCGATGGGAACTGGCTCCAGGTGGGACTCAGCACCGAAGGTCGCAACAAGGTCCTGGAGCGTTTTCGTGGGATCTTTGCGGGTGTGATGATCCTTATGGTCCTGATGGGATTCATGGTCGGTACTTTCCTGGCCTTTCGGGCCCTCCGGCCTGTCCAGGATATTGTCCGGACGGTCCAATCCATCACTCTGGGCAGGATGGGGAGTCGTGTGCCCCGCACAGGGGTCGGGGACGAACTGGATGATCTTGCCATGCTCTTTAATGAGATGCTGGAAAAGATTGAGACCCTCATCGACGTCATGAGATGTTCTCTTGATAATGTGGCCCATGACCTGCGAACGCCTCTGACCCGATTGCGAAGCAAGGCGGAGCGGGCCCTGCAGATTAGAGGTGATGAAGAACGTTACCGGGAGGCCTTTGCAGGCTGTATCGAGGAAACAGAAAAGATTCTTAGAATGCTGAACACCCTCATGGACATCTCGGAGGCGGAAGGCGGAATTATGCAGCTCGATAAGAGAAGGATAAACATCAGCGACTTGCTGGAAAATGTCGCTGATTTCTATCTCTATGTGGCAGAAGAGAACCTTCTTTTCATGAGCCAGAAGATAGAGGAGGATCTCCATGCGGTGGCAGACCCGGATCGAATAGGGCAGGTCCTAGCCAATCTCCTGGACAATGCCGTCAAATACACCCCTGCTGGGGGACGGATCTCCATTGAGGCCATAAAGCAGGGCCGGGAGATTGTCGTCCACATCAAAGACAGCGGCATTGGCATCCCCGCCGAAGCACTCCCCAGGATATGGGATCGGCTGTACCGGGCGGATCCCAGCCGTTCCAAACCCGGCCTTGGTTTGGGACTCACACTGGTCAAGGCCATCATCGATGCCCACGGCGGCCGGATTGAAGTAACGAGTGAGCCTGAAAAAGGCTCGGTCTTCAGCATCCACCTTCCCACCGGCCTATAGACATTCCTGCTGCGAAATTACGAACCTTTCAAAAATGTAATCTTCCTGTAAGCCTCTTGTAAGAATGCCAGGGTATGCTCTTATAAGAGAGTGAAATGTATATGTCTATCCAGCAAGCCAGCCATAGCGCAAACGGAAAGCCGGGGTCCGTTCCCCCCCCAACGCCTCCTTCCTGTGTTATTGATTTTCTCAATCCTTTTCACGGCTTCGTGCGTTACCTCCCAAAAGGATATGCTCTACCTGGGCGATCAAATGGCAAGCCTGGATATCCAAAAGACGATATTTCCTCACGGATAATTTTGGGCAATGTTATGGAGAAATGTCCGGGTTCGGCCGAGGCCGAATTTGTAATATTTCGGAAAGATTCCTGAAAGCCTTCCCTGATATTTTCAGAAATGAACGGGGAGTTGCCTCAATGGAATTATGCAGTCGGGCTTGAAGGAGAAATACGGTGCCGGCAATACTACGGAGCGATTTCAAACGATTGATGGAAGATATGGAGAATATTGAAAGGGACATGGAAACCCTGAGACGCGGTTACTCTGCATGGACCAGGGATATTCAAGACATTGATCTGGGAAATATCCTAAAACATGCCAGGGAGCTGGAATGGAATCTCAATATGACCCTGTCGGATTGCGACATGGCATGCCGGCAGTACTGGAAGGAATACAATTTCCCGGTAGCAGAGGGGCTTCGAAGGTCGTCGGTTCTTATGGATTGCATACGTCATGGCCTGGAGGAAGTGAAAAATGGCTTTCATGAAGGAGAGAGGCATTTTTTTCTCTTTAAGGAATTACATGATGATTGGAAGGAATTCAAGAAATGCATTTATCTGACCCATCGGCTTGTAAGCAGACCTCACGAAAGAAGAAAGAATTTTCACTGGCTCACAGAAGATGATAGGAGAGGGAATCAAGAATGAGGCGGTATGTGGCAAATTATTTATGCCTCATAATACTGAATGTTTTCCTGATTATGGCATCGGTCGAATTGCCGGCCTCATCACGTTCAATAGCCCATGCCATGGAAGAGGATAAACCGTATGATCTCGACGAGGCCGTAAACCGAGTGGTTAAAGAAAAGGGGCCTGCTGTCGTCCATATTGAGGTCCTTCGCCGGAAGAAATCAATTTTTCCATTCTGGTTTTATGAGATGGCTCAACTCATAGGCAGGCATGAAAAAGCGCCTTATGAGAAACCGAATTGGCAAAACAGGGGGACAGGGGTTTTGATCGATGAACAGGGGCATATCCTTACCAATTATCATATTGTGGGAGAGGCAACGGATCTCCAGGTGTTGCAGACGGATAGCAGGAGATTTCCCGCCAGTCTCCTGGGTGCGGATCCCGAAACGGACCTTGCCGTGATCCGGCTTCGGGTTCATCAGCCTGTTACTTATATGACTTTCGGGGACTCCGACAAGTTGCGTTTGGGCGAACCGGTCGTGACCATCGGGTATGGAACGGATCGGAATCGGGCCGTCGAGCGTGGGATCATAACGGCCAGGCCTGAGCCCGGAATAACAGATTTTCATGCTTTGCACGATCTCATTCGGGTTGATATCCCTGTCCATCCGGACAATACAGGCGGCCCTCTTTTTGATCTGCGGGGAAAGATCGTGGGTATCAATTCAGTCCTCATGACCCGGTTCATCGGATTGGAGGGAACAGGTTTTGCCATCCCGGGTAATGTGGCTATCCGGGTCGCAAGAAAGTTAATCAAAAACGGGACAATGGATCGGGGCTGGCTGGGCGTAACGGTCCAGGATATATCTCCCTATAAAGCGGGTTCCGTTGGCCTTGGAAGGGAGGTAGGCGCCCTGGTCGCCCACGTTGTCAGGGGAGGGCCGGCGGACAGGGCCGGCTTGAAACCAGGAGACGTGCTCACGGATTACAGAGACCAGGAAGTTATGAGTGCCGAACACCTTCAGCGTGAAGTGGCCAGGAGCCCCATTGGGGAGAAGGTGTCTCTGGCTGTTGTCAGGAATAAGGGCAGGCTGAGGGTTTCGGTTGTCATCGGGAATCTGGAGGAGGCGATCCGCGATCCCGCCTTTTTTATCAGGAATCGTCTCGGCGTGGATGTACGGTCCGTAACACCAAAGGAGGCGGATCAATATGGCCTGGATTCCAGGCAAGGGTTGGTCATTATCGGGTTCTATCCCGGCAGTCCTCTGGGCGACGTCGGCTTTGAATTGAACGATATGATCATGGAGGTCGAAGGTAGGCCTGTCAAAGGCCCTACGCATTTCATGGATCAGATCATCAATCTGAGGCAGAGACAGAGGGTCATCATGCTCGGTCTCGATCATCGAACCGGCCGGAGCGGTTTTGTGCAGGTGGAGGTGCCTTGAAGAAGATCGTGCTTTTGAACAGGCGTGGTGAAAAGACTGACGCTTTGGAAGCGCTGCTGAGAACGCTTTTTCCGGAGTGTGAGATTTGCAGCGCTCCGGGCATAGACAAAAATAGTAAATCACCTGTTCATTTAAGCCTTCTAAGGGCCAAGAAGGACAAAAATAAGAACAGTGGCGGATCATCCTAACATGAAAACCGCCAGGTGATCATGAGATGATCCTCCCCCCGCGATCCAGCAGCCCGAATACAAATATTGAAAAATCCCAAACCTTTCAAAATTGTAATCTTTTTGAAAGGTTTTTGAAAGCTTGCGTTGATAGCAAAATATCGAAAAAAGACACAGGAGGGTCACCGTGGAAAATAACAAGTTGATAAGGAATTACCCTGGATGCATTCTTATTGCCCTGTTTTTTTTGTTTAACCTCATCTTTTTCCCCTCAATATCCAACGGGGAAGAAAGCAAAAAGGATCTCCCGCCCAGGAAGATCACGGTTGCACCGGAATATCCAAGTGTTGTTGTTGCCGAAGATGAAGACGTGAGCGTAGATATGATCGTTCGAAACGGGGGGAGGCAAGGTGAAACGATCGATCTTTCTATCACATCGGTCCCCAAGGGCTGGAAGGCATGGT
>CAZXCQ010000356.1:0-5371 GCA_964639275.1 uncultured Desulfobacteraceae bacterium
TATCCCGTATTTGATACGGGGCCGGAATGACGGTTGGAATGAATTAGAATTGCCCTGTCTAAGTTCCAATTTTAAGGAAAGCTAAAGTGTTACAAGACGATCTGTCTTGCAGAGGTGCCCCATGAAGATCTTGGTCACAGGAGGAGCGGGATTTATCGGGTCAAACGTGGTGGATGGATATATCGCGGCCGGCCACGAGGTCCTGGTCGTTGACAACCTTTACACCGGCAGGCGCTCAAACATCAACCCGGCGGCCCGGTTTTATGAGCTGGACATCCGTTCGCCCGAGGTGGTTGAGGTGATCGAGAGTGAAAGACCCGATCTCTTAAACCACCACGCCGCACAGATGAGTGTGCCTGATTCGGTCTCTGATCCCATCTTTGACGCAGACGTCAATATCAAAGGGCTCCTGAATTTGTTGGAAGCGGCTGTGCGATATCAGATAAAAAAGGTCATTTATATCTCTTCGGGAGGGGCCATTTACGGTGAGACATCCGAGTATCCAACCTCCGAAGATTGCCAGCCACGCCCCCTCTCTCCCTATGCGGTAACAAAATACTGCTCAGAACACTACCTTGCCTTTTACAGACATCAGTACGGGCTTGATTATACCACCCTGCGCTATGCCAATATCTATGGGCCACGCCAGGTACGGCACGGTGAGGCGGGCGTGGTGGCGATCTTTATGGACAATCTCTTGAAGGGGGATTGCTCCACCCTCAACCATTTTGCGGATGATGAGGACGGGATGGTCCGCGATTATTGCTATGTGGGGGATGTTGTCAAGGCAAACCTCAATGCCCTTGAGAGGGGGGATGGGGATTTTTTTAATATCGGGACCGGCCTGGGGACCAAGACACTGGCCCTTTACGAGATGATCTTTGAGGCCTTTAAGGCAGTGAATCCGGCGGTATCGGAGGAGTTGGTCACACCCATAAGGCGGCTGGCACGCCCCGGCGACTTGACGAGGAGCTGTCTTGTGGTAAAAAAGGCAAAAGATGGCCTGGGGTGGACCCCCGGGACCGGGCTAAAGGAGGGTATTCGCCAGACCATCGAATGGCGCATCAGTCAACCGCGATAGGGGGCTGGTCTTTTTTTGCCGTTCTCCACTTGACATTTGATATCCGGATATTAAGTTTTTTGAGATCGGCCGTTTCTCAACTCGATAGTGCCAGATCATTCCAGATGCCCTGGAAAACCAATACCGCTTTGTGATGATAGCGGTTTGCTTTTTTGAGAGACATGGCCCATTTGGGAATCATTCACGGGATAGATTCCCTGGCCGGTGAAGCGTTGCGAAATAATGACTGAGCCGATCCAGAGGGGCACGGTCCCGATCTTCTGCAGGAAAACAGATGGTGTTTACCTTAAAATCATTGATATGAGGAGGAGATAGTAAAGATGAAAGTAAAACCATTGCATGATCGTGTGATTGTAAAGAGAGTGGAAGAGGAGGAGAAGACAAAGGGCGGCATTATCATTCCTGATACGGCAAAGGAAAAACCCGTAGAGGGCAAAATTGTGGCAGTTGGCGATGGTAAGCGACAGGAGGACGGCAAAAAAACTCCTCTTGAAGTGAAGGCAGGGGACCGTGTCTTGTTTGGGAAGTACGCCGGAACCGAAATCCAGATTGATGGCGAAGAACACCTCATCATGAAGGAAGATGACATTATTGCCATCGTTGAGTAGACCCTGTCAAAAGGTTTTTAGTCGAACATATTTAACAGATCGCAAGGAGGAGATTTGTCATGGCAAAAGAGATCAAATACAACGTAAAGGCCAGGGAATCAATCCTGAAGGGAATTGACACCCTTGCCAATGCTGTCAAGGTGACACTGGGGCCGAAGGGAAGAAATGTCATATTGGACAAGTCCTTTGGTGCACCCAATATCACCAAAGATGGTGTCACTGTGGCCAAGGAGATTGAGCTGGAAGACAAGTTTGAAAATATGGGTGCCCAGATGGTCAAGGAGGTGGCATCAAAGACCTCGGACGTGGCCGGGGACGGTACCACGACAGCCACGCTTCTGGCCCAGGCCATTTACAGGGAAGGGTCCAAGCTGGTCGCAGCGGGTGTCAATCCCATGGCCATCAAGCGGGGGATCGAAACGGCCGTAAATGCGACGGTAGATGAACTCGACAAGATCTCCAAACCGACAAAGGATCAAGAGGAGATTGCCCAGGTCGGAACCATATCGGCCAATAACGATCAGACCATCGGGAATATTATCGCCGAGGCCATGAACAAGGTGGGGAAAGAAGGTGTCATTACAGTGGAGGAGGCCAAGAGCATGGAGACCACCTTGGAGGTGGTGGAAGGGATGCAGTTTGACAGGGGCTATCTCTCTCCGTACTTTGTGACCGATGCCGAAAAGATGGAAGCCAGTCTGAGCGAGCCCTATATCCTGCTCCACGAGAAGAAGATCAGCAGCATGAAGGACCTGATTCCGCTTCTGGAACAGATTGCCAAGATGGGAAAACCCCTGCTGATCGTTGCGGAAGATGTGGAAGGAGAAGCGCTTGCCACGCTGGTCGTCAACAAATTGAGAGGGACTCTCCAGGTGGCGGCGGTCAAGGCACCCGGTTTTGGCGATCGGAGAAAGGCCATGCTGGAAGACATCGCCATTTTGAGCGGTGGACGGGTGATTTCCGAGGACCTGGGGTTAAAGCTGGAAAATGTGACCTTGAATGACCTGGGGACGGCCAAGACCGTCAACATCGACAAAGACAATACCACCATCATTGACGGCGGCGGCAGCCGGAGCGATCTGGAGGGCAGGGTCAAGCAGATTCGGGCGCAGATCGATGAGACCACCTCTGACTATGATCGCGAGAAACTCCAGGAAAGGCTGGCCAAACTGATCGGTGGTGTGGCCGTGATAAATGTGGGCGCAGCCACAGAGATCGAAATGAAAGAGAAAAAGGCCAGGGTGGAAGACGCCTTGAATGCCACCCGGGCCGCAGTGGAAGAAGGGATTGTCCCGGGGGGCGGTGTTGCCTTCTTGAGGGCGATCCCGGCGGTTGCCAAACTCAAATTACAGGGCGAGGAACAGACCGGTGTCAACCTGGTGATGAGGGCACTGGAAGAACCGATTCGCCAGATCGCCAATAATGCCGGGGCCGAGGGTTCTGTTGTGGTTGAAAAGGTGAAGGATGGAAAAGGTGCCTTTGGATACAACGCCGAGACAGGCGTATACGAGGACCTGCTGAAGGCGGGCATCATTGACCCGACCAAGGTTACCCGGTTTGCCCTGCAGAATGCGGCATCGGTCTCATCGCTGCTGTTGACCACCGAGGCCATGGTTGCCGAGAAACCCGAAGAAAGGCCTGATATGCCTCCAATGCCCCCCGGAGGCGGCATGGGTGGCATGGGTGGCATGGGTGGCATGATGTAAGCACCCCTGCGAGGGGCATGGCCAGACAATCGCCTGCCCGTTACCCGAGCTATTTAAAGGATTGTATCCGGAGGAGAGCGGTTTTTGTCTCCGGGTACAATCCTTTTTTTGTCAATTTGGCCATTGTCAAGACTGGCACTCGGGCAATGGGGGTTCCATTTTGAAGGGTTTATACACCCGAAAAATGGAATCCCCGTTGCCCGGGTCTTAAAACTAAAGTGATACTTTTCTTACCCGTCTCTTATCACCCCCCTTGAAACTCCGCCGGGGTACGTCTTAGTCATCTGTTTCGCAAATTCGGTGACAATTTCTCAATTGAACCGTGTTTGGATGTTTGTATTTCTGGATTCCGGCTTTCACCGGAATGACTGACACTTAGGTCTTTTTGTCATTCCGGCGAAAGCCGGAATCCAGTGCCTTAAGATGCGTCAAGGTATTTGTGAAACCATGTACTCAGCGAGAATTGCAGGGGCGAGGATGTCAGAATTCTGTGGTCATTCCTTCCCATGTCTGGTATGAGATCAATAGGGGTTTCAAATCCCACGGCCCAACCACCGGCTGGCTTTGGAGAGATGCAGACAGTCCCCAAAAAAGAGATCTGTCTCTGGAGACATGGGGAAGCCCCCTATCTCCCACAGGAGGTCAGGTTTCAGAAGGGGGGCAAGACCTGTGCGGGCCTGGAGGACAAGGTCGTATGAGGAGCATGGGTCATGTCCGGAAATAGAAATGCCATTCTGGTAACGGGGGCGGCTGGCTTTATCGGTTTTCATGTATCGAGAAGGCTCCTTGATATGGGGGAGCCCGTTATCGGGATTGATAACCTGAATAGGTACTATGATGTAAACCTCAAGAAGGCCAGGCTGGAAATCCTGAGGTCGTATCGAGGGTTTCGCTTTTACAGGGAGGACATTCAGAACCTGAAGGGCCTTGAAGATATCTTTGAAGACCACAATTTTGATGTTGTCTGCAATCTGGCTGCACAGGCCGGGGTCAGGTATTCTCTAAAGGACCCATTTTCTTATCAGAGGAGCAATCTGGAAGGTTTCCTCAACCTTCTCGAACTGGCCCGGAGTTACAGGGTAAGAAATTTTGTGTATGCCTCATCCTCGTCGGTGTATGGAAGTAGCAAAAAGGTCCCCTTTGGTGTGGATGACCGTGTTGATACCCCCATCTCCCTTTACGCCGCCACAAAAAGGGCCGACGAACTGATTGCCCATGCCTACAGCCACCTCTACGAAATCCCCTGTACCGGCCTGAGATACTTTACCGTCTACGGCCCGTGGGGAAGGCCCGATATGGCGCTTTTTCTCTTTACCGATGCCATTCTCAATCAAAGACCCATAGATGTTTACAACTACGGCCGAATGAAAAGGGATTTTACCTATATCGACGATATCGTGGACGGCACCATGGCTGCCTTAAGAAGGGCCGTGCCATACGAGATCTTTAACCTGGGAAATTCGCAACCCGTAGAACTCCTGGACTTTGTTCGCATCCTGGAGGAGGAATTGGGTCAAGAGGCCCAAAAAAACATGATGCCGATCCAACCGGGGGATGTGCCCGAGACAGCAGCGGATATCCGGAAGTCAAGGGAACTGCTGGGCTTTGACCCAAAGACGCCCCTCAGGGAAGGGATCAGGCGGTTTGTGGCGTGGTATCGGGAATATTACGGGAAACCCAGCTCCTGACACCGGCTTGAGAGGCCGGAGAGGATGTCTATGGCGGTTTTTGCCGCCTCAGGGGCCATGGTGCCCATACCGCATGCCGGTGAAAGGATCGATCTCCTGGCAAGCATTTCAGTGTCTATCCCCCACTCCCTCACACGGTCGAGCCCCCTTTTAAGCCTCAGAAACAGCCCTTCCAGCGATTGATCATCGGTGAGCTCTGTGGTGGGGACGCTGGCCCCTGCGACTGGTCCCCCCTCCCTTATGAAACGGGAGATATCATCGGGATAAACCAAGAAGGACTCCATGTAG
>CAZXCQ010000357.1:0-5282 GCA_964639275.1 uncultured Desulfobacteraceae bacterium
CAAATCTGACCCAAATCTGGACGCCAATTCTGCGAAGTTATTTCTGCGCAAGCCCCTAGTCGCCAAATTGATGCGATACGAGGAATTCACCCCGTAGTTGCAAGAAGCCTTTTTGATAAATGGGCGATGCCTTCCATCGCTTATGGGACGGGGCTGATTGACCGATGGGTGGAGGACCTCATGGTAGGTACGATCTGGGAGTAAACAAAGAACATTGCTGACTCACGCGACTGATCCCAGAGAAAAACGTTTGTCGGTCCTCCATTATGCACAACGGGGTTCACATTGAATGCGGTCCTGTGAGGGCATCAATTATCCAGTTGCAGCTTTTTTCCTCTGGCAGGTGATTTCTTTACGCTCTCTTACGGGCGAGTTATACGCCCGAAAAACGGAATCCCCATTGCCCGGCTTTCACAAAGCTACGGTGTTACAATTATAGCTTTGTGGATTGTGGGTCGGCGCTACACTCTTGACATTTTTGAGAAGGACAAGATAAGAAGACCTCCTGTCATCTCGGCCAAAAATGGTAGACATCCAACCGGAAGAGTTTCCCGCACTCATCAATCGCATCCCCCGTCAGGTCTTCTATGATCTGCTTCTAAATCCACACACACAATAGAGGACTCCTTTTTTGGAAGAGGATATTTATACGGAAGAGCATCAAATATTCAGGGATATTTTCAGGAAGTTTGTGGCCAAAGAAATCACGCCGAACATATCCCGGTGGGAGTCTGAGCGGGCGGTCCCCCAAGAGCTGTGGACAAAAATGGGAGAGCAGGGCTTCTTGTGCCCCTGGCTACCTGAGGAGTATGGGGGTCTGGGTCTCGGTTTTGAAAATTCAGTCATTATAAATGAGGAACTGATAAGGGGTGACGGTTTTGGTGTGGGAGTCCCTCTGCACAGTGACGTGGCCACTCCTTATGTCTTTTCCTATGGTCACCCTGAGATCAAGGAGAGGTGGTTACCGGGTTGTGCAACGGGTGAAGTGATCACGGCCGTATCTACCGGGATGTAAGGGCCCTGTCTATCTTTGCCGGAACCAGCGAGATCATGAAGCTGATTATCAGCCGAAACCTGGGGCTGTCACCCTAGAAACCATTTTCTGCTAAAAAAGGCTTGACATACGGAGATCAAAAGACTATAAGTAATAAATTCTAAAATACCGTAGTCATCCTAATCAGTCTGGTTTTTCAATTATGATCCATCTAACTTACAACGTGGTCGTCGTTATCAGCGCAACAGGGAGACTTCTGTCCCTGTTGCTCCTCCTTTTGGTCCTTAGACCCAAATGCCCGGGCCTGATAATGACAAAATGATTTGAGCAAAATCCTTCAAAATCCGTTATCAGGTCCGCCTGATAACGGATTTTTTTTGGCAAAACCATGGGGAGACAGAAAGAGGACTGAGCGGAGTTATGATGATGAGAATAGATCAGGATCACTTGACGGAGGAATACGCCGCAGATTCCCGAGCCCAGAGGAATCTGCGGAGGGTCCTTATGACGACATGCAGAACCGGGGGTCTGCACACACCTTGTAACGCGTTTTGCAACTGTCATAACCCAGTCATAAGGAGGCTATTCCATGAAAGATCGTGTAACCATATTTGATACTACCCTGCGGGATGGTGAACAATCCCCCGGGGCGAGCATGAATATTCCCGAAAAGCTGCGTCTGGCAAGACAGCTGGAGAAATTGGGCGTTGACGTTATGGAGGCAGGTTTCCCAGCGTCATCTCCGGGCGATTTTGAAGCGGTCCGGGCAATCGCGCAGAAGATCCGAAATGTCCAGGTAACCGCCCTCGCCAGGACGTCAAAAGAGGACATCGACAAGGCATGGGGGGCCGTCAAAGATGCAGCCAACCCAAGAATCCACACCTTTATCGCCACCTCTGATATCCACCTAAAACACAAGCTCAAAATGAATCGTGATCAGGTCGTCCGGGAGACGGTCGAGGCGGTCAAATATGCAAAGCGCTTCACCGACAACGTGGAATTCTCAACAGAGGACGGCACCCGATCCGACAGGGACTATCTCTGCAGGGTATTTGAGGCGGCCGTCGAGGCAGGTGCCACCACAATCAACCTGCCGGACACGGTCGGGTATGCTATCCCCGAGGAGTTTTCCCAGCTGGTTGCCTATATCAGAGAGCATACCCCAAATATCCATAAGGCCGTGATGAGCGTCCACTGCCATAATGATCTGGGTCTGGCCACTGCCAATACCCTGGCAGGGATTATGGCCGGCGCCCGACAGGCAGAGGTCACCGTAAACGGTATCGGCGAGAGGGCAGGCAACACATCTCTTGAGGAGGTCGTAATGGCCCTCCACACCCGGAGGGACCGCATAAAACTAACCACCTCGATCAATGCAGATCAGATCCACCCCACCAGCCGGCTCACCTCACTGATCACCGGCATCGTGGTGCAGCCCAACAAGGCGATTGTGGGGGCAAACGCCTTTGCCCATGAGGCAGGAATCCATCAGGACGGCGTTTTGAAAAACCCCATGACCTATGAGATCATGGAGCCCGAGACCGTGGGTCTATCCAGCAATCGCCTGGTGCTCGGCAAGCATTCGGGGAGACACGCCTTTAAAGACAAATTGGCCCAAATGGGCTACGAGCTGTCAAGGGATGAACTCGACCGTCTTTTTGTAAAATTTAAGGAACTGGCCGATAAGCGAAAAGAGATCCTGGAGGAGGATATTGAGGTCTTGCTGGCCGAGGAGATCCTTCGTGTCCCCGATGTCTATGAGCTGGACTATCTCAACGTGGTGAGCGGGACGGTTGCGGTTCCCACGGCAACGGTCAAGCTCAGGATCAGGGGAAAGGAGGCCCAGAGCGCCGGATTTGGGGTGGGCCCCATTGACGCCGCCTTCAATACGATTGCCAAAATGACCGGGAGCAGCTCAAAGCTGATGCGTTTTTCGGTCAATGCGATCACCGGCGGCATGGATGCCCAGGGGGAAGTGACGGTTCGGCTCCAGGAAAACGGTCTGGTGGCCTTGGGTAAGGGGGCTGACCCGGATATTATCACCGCCAGCGCCAAGGCCTATGTCAACGGGCTAAATCGTCTGGAATATATGAAAAACAACCCACGACTGTCCCCGAGTGAGACCACTCTTTAGAAAAAAAGGATTGGCAAAAATTCAATGACAAAAGAGGACCCTATGCCATGCCCATGACTATCACAGAGAAGATCCTGGCGGCACACGCGGAGAGGGAGACCGTAGGCCCCGGCGAACTGATCCAGGTCGAAGTAGACCTCGCCCTGGCCAATGACATTACGGCCCCTGCGGCCATCGCCGTATTTTACGACCTTGGTGCCCCGGAGGTGTTTGACCGGGAGAAGATCGCCCTTGTCCCTGATCATTTTGTGCCCAACAAGGACATTGCCTCGGCACAACAGGTAAAGGTGACAAGGGAGTTCGCACAAAAATACCGGATCAAACATTTTTTTGAACTGGGCGAAACCGGTATCGAGCACGTCATCCTGCCGGAAAAAGGCCTTGTCTTGCCCGGCGATCTTGTGATCGGGGCCGACAGCCACACCTGCACCTATGGGACGCTCGGGGCGTTTTCTACAGGGGTGGGGAGCACCGATCTTGGCGCCATCCTGGCTACGGGCAAAACATGGCTCAAGGTCCCTGCGACAATAAAGCTCGTCTATGAAGGAAGGCTTCCGCACTGGGTGGGGGGAAAAGACCTCATCCTCTACACCCTTGGGCTCATCGGGGTCGCGGGCGCGGTTTATTGTTCCCTGGAGTTTACCGGGGGAGTCATCGAGCGGCTTCCGATGGCCCAGCGTTTTACCATGGCCAACATGGCCGTTGAAGCGGGGGCCAAAAACGGCATCTTTGAGCCGGACGAGATCACCAGGGCCTATATAAAAAGCCGTTCTGACCGGCCAGGCGACTTTTTGCGGAGCGACCCGGATGCCTCCTATGAAAAAGAGATCCGGATCATGGTCGATGACATGGAGCCTCAGGTGGCGCTACCCCATTCACCCGATCATGTGAGAGCCATATCGGAAATCGATCCGGTGCCTCTGGACCAGGTCTTTTTGGGGTCCTGCACCAATGGACGGTTAGAGGATCTGCGCGAGGCGGCCGGTCTCCTGGCGGGACAAAAAGTGGCAAAAGCGACGCGGTTTATCGTCATTCCTGGATCCCGGTCTGTTTATAAGGAGGCCATAAAGGAGGGAATTATCGAGACGCTCCTTGATGCGGGGGCGGTCATTGGTCCTCCCTGTTGCGGCCCCTGTCTGGGTGGACACATGGGGATCCTGGCGGAAGGAGAACGGGCCCTTTCGACGAGCAACAGAAATTTTGTCGGCCGCATGGGGCATCCCAAGAGCGAGGTCTATCTGGCAGGTCCGGCGGTCGCAGCCGCATCCGCGATCATGGGACGGATCGCGTCCCCGGCCGAGCTTTAGTTCATAACCCATCCCCCGCCGCCCTTAGAAAAGGCGTTTGTGGCCCCACGATACCAGATGGGGCCCTGCAATCCCCTTTTACCAGAAGGGGATTGTATGTCCTGCCCTCTACCAGAGGGACCTGGCATGCCCCCTTTTTGAGGGTGCACACGGGGGATCAATGAGAGAGTTGGGCCTGGGCCTATCGAACCCTGGCTCTCTGGAGGGAAACAACGGGATGAAAATTGAAGGAAGGGTGTGGAAGTTTGGTGATCACGTGGATACAGACCTGATTATCCCAGCAAGATATCTAAACGTATCAGAGGGAGAGGAACTGGCAAAGTATTGTTTTGCCGATGTGAGGCCCGATCTGGTCAAAGAGGTGCAGGCGGGGGATATTGCCGTGGCCGGGGTCAACTTTGGCTGCGGTTCTTCGAGGGAACAAGCCCCATTGGCATTGAAGGCGGCCAGGATAGGCGCCATCATCGCGAAGAGCTTTGCCCGGATCTTTTACAGAAACGCCTTTAATATCGGTCTCCCCATCCTGGAATCAAACGAGATTCCGGACCGGATAGAGGAGGGAGATCGTCTCTTGATCGATCTTTCATCAGGGACGATTGTGGATGTATCAGACGGCACGGTTTTTTCAGCAAGGCCCGTCCCTGAATTTATGCAGGCCATACTGAGGGCAGGGGGGCTTGTGGAATACCTCAAAGAAAACCAATCCGCCGCAGGAGATCTCCCTGGCCTTTCATGAGTTCTGAGGTGGGTAACATCTCAAGAAACAGGGGGAAAGGTGTGGCATGGGGGTCTTTTTTTTCTTCCACATGCCCCCATATGACATGGCCAAGCGGCCGTCACAAAATGG
>CAZXCQ010000358.1:0-5262 GCA_964639275.1 uncultured Desulfobacteraceae bacterium
CCGATCCTATGGCCGTCCTGTCACCGGCCATCCCGATCTCCATCCTGTTGACCAGGTCGAGCAAGAGGCCTTTGTCCAGGGTCAAAGGGGCCTGGGTGAAGGCCTCTTCTCCAAATACAACCAGGCCGATCCTGTCCATTTCACGTTTCTTGATAAATTCGTTGACCACCTTTTTGACGGCCGTAAGGCGGGAGACGGGTCTGCCGTCCAGTTGAAAATCCATGGCCTGCATGGAACCCGATGTATCAAGGCAGAGCATGATGTCCACACCCGGTGATGTTATTTCCCTGGAGACGTTATAAAGCTGCGGCCGTGCCGCACCCAGCACCAGGAGCGCAAGACATCCGGTCCTGAGGGCCAAAGGGATCTTGCCCCAAGTCCCGCTGCCCTTTCCTGCCAGTTGAGTCAGGATAGATGTCAAAGAGTGGGTGATGCAGGCCGGTCTTCTCCGGAAAACATACAGAAACCACCCCGCCACTAGCAGCAGAAGGCCCAAAAGGGCTGGATAGGCGAATCGAAACATCATCGTGCAACCTCCCCTCCGGTTTCAAGACTCCTAACTGCACCTATTGCAACGGCAGCCGTTTCCTGGACGTACGAACGGGACATCTGAATGTCTTCATCCTTTCGGGAGGGTGTCGGGACCGTCTCTGCAAATTTGACGAGATCGGCCTGCCTGAGAAGGGGCAGGATCTTTCTGTCCTCCTCGTTATTTCGAATATGATGTGCAATCTCCTCTGTCGTATACTCTGCCGCTGGGAAATGCCTGATGGATTCCATATATTTTCTCAGGATCTCAGAAAGGGCGAAGTAGAACGCCTTGACATTACCCTTTTCGAATAGACCCTGGGCCTCCAACTGATCGATCTCTTTTCCGGCCCTGATATGAGGGGGATCAATAACTTCCGGCAGGATATCCCGGGGGCGTCTTTTTTTGTACCACCAGGTCAGGGCG
This sequence comes from uncultured Desulfobacteraceae bacterium, assembly GCA_964639275.1. Lineage (GTDB taxonomy): Bacteria > Desulfobacterota > DSM-4660 > Desulfatiglandales > Desulfatiglandaceae > CAZXCQ01. Next base: position 956 of record CAZXCQ010000358.1, read on the forward strand.
GCTATGATGAAAAAAAGACCCGCGAGAGCGGCTGACCACGGGACGTATCTCATCCATGTTGGCTCTATGGGAATGATATCCTGGATGGGCCTGAGCCTCGCCTCCTCGGGTTTTTCTCCAAGGTTGGAAAGCACCGTGAGAGAGACCGGGGCTGCATGCATCTTTTTCTCTTTGCCGTCTTTGTCCTCATAGGTGAGGCTGATCGGCGATGATGCCCATGGCCCCAGCCGGTCAACAAGAAACCGTAATCTAATCCGGTCCATCTCTTTCACACGGTCTGTTACTGTGAGTTCCTCGATTCCTTTGATTTCAGGTCTTTCAGGAAGCCGGGCGCCTGCAGGAAGACGATAGTTGAGCGTAAGCCAGACCATATCCCCCAGCCGGGCCGATTCCCGGTCAAGGGACGCCTTGAATACCGGCTCTTGACTTTCTGACCCGGCCTCTGAGTGCCCAGCCACACAGGTGTTGAACCTCCACAGCACAAGCACCGTCAAGAGGAACAGCAATAAAAGGATCTTAATCTTCCTTTTGTACCAAAACACCATCACCCTATTCTTCCCTTGCCAAAACAATGGGATCTTCGACAGGATTCCCATAGAGGCGATACTGTCACACCATTCGTCTTCTCCTTTTGTCAAACAGCCGGACCAAAGGTTCAACCACCGAACCGTCTGTCCTGATATCCACCAGGTCCACCCTCGTGCTTCGCAGCAGGTCGGATAGATAGGCCTCTTGGTCTCTTCGATAATGATGCCACCTTTCTCTCAGGGCCCTGCTGCGGGTGTTAATCAGGGACACCTGGCCTGTCTCCGGATCACAGAGCTGTATAAGGCCCAGATCGGGGAGATCTTCCTCCGCAGGGTCAGATACCCGGATCACGGTGAGATCATGTTTCTTTGATGCCAGTCTAAAGGGCCTTTCGAAGCCCCGGTCCATACAGTCGGATATCAGAAAAACAATGGCATGACGTTTTACAACCCGGTTTAGATAGTCAAAGGCCGCTTTGATATCGGTCATCAGATTCGAGGGCTCATAGGTAAATATCTCCTTGATAAGGCTCCAGACATGCGGAGCCCCCTTCTTGGGCGGTATATACTTTTCCATCTGTGAGCCGAATAGTATGGCACCTACCTTATCGTTTGTCCTGATGGCCAGGAAGGCCAGCATCCCAGCCGCCTCAACAAGGAGGTCTCTCTTGAATTTTTTTCTGGTGCCGAACAGGTGGGACCCGGAAAGGTCCAGCAGGAGTATGACCGTAAGCTCCCGCTCCTCATGAAAGATCTTGACATAGGGGTGTCCGAACCGGGCCGATACCTTCCAATCAATGGAGCGTATGTCGTCACCCGGCATGTATTCCCTGACCTCGGCAAATTCCATGCCGCGGCCTTTAAATGCGCTTTCATACTGCCCGGCAAACAGGTCATTGGCCAGGTGTTTGGTCTTGAAATGAAAGCCCTGGATCTTTCTAAGGAGTTCTTCCGAGAGCATTCTAGGGGACCTCAATACGTTCCAGTAATACGTTGATGATATCATCCGACATCTTACCCTCCGCCTCTGCCTCATAGCTCAGGATGATTCGATGCCTGAGTACATCCGGGGCCATGGATTTAACATCCTGTGGCGTGACATAGCCCCGGCCATTCAGAAATGCACAGGCCCGTGATGCCATTCCAAGCCAGATCGAGGCCCTTGGCGATGCCCCGTAGCTGATCATAGGGCCGATATCCAGGGCAAATTCACCGGGAGTTCTGGTTGCCCTGGTAAGGCGGACAATGTAATCAATGAGCTTTTCTTCCATGTGAATGGAGTGCATCACCTCCCTGGCAGATTCAAGGGCAGATACTTCCACAACACCGGAAACATTCTCTATGGTTTTCTTATATACCCGGTTCATGATCTCTTTCTCTTCCTGCTCTGAGGGGTAATCCACCTTGATTTTCATCATGAACCGGTCTATCTGGGCCTCAGGGAGGGGATAGGTTCCTTCTTGCTCTACGGGATTCTGGGTAGCAAGGACAAGGAAAGGATTGCCGAGATAAAATGTCTCATCCCCTATGGTGACCTGTTGTTCCTGCATGGCCTCCAGGAGCGCGCTTTGCACCTTTGCGGGGGCCCGGTTGATCTCGTCCGCCAGGATAATGTTGTGAAATATAGGACCTTTTCTAACCTCAAAAGATCCGTTATCCGGCCGGTAGACCTGGGTCCCGATAACATCGGCGGGCAGGAGATCGGGTGTGAACTGAATTCTTTGAAAGGTTGTCCTGATTGTCGCGGCAAGGGTCTTTACGGCGGTCGTCTTGGCAAGGCCCGGCAGGCCTTCCAGTAACAGGTGACCTTCGCAAAGGAGTCCGATGAGCATCTTGCTCACGAGGTCTCTCTGACCCACAATCACCTTTTCTATTTCCGCCATAATTTGCCGGACAACCAGGCCTTCATTCTCGACCCTCCGTGTGATTTCCTGTATATCCATTAATTAATCCCCTCCTATCCTGGTATGTTTTGATAGTCCATTCTTAAAACAAAAGCATAATCCACCCGTTATGCTAGTGGGTCCCAGCCGTGATAAGCAGGTAGCATGGTGATGACAAAAAATGAATACCTCCTTAATATCTGGGTAGGTGACCCAAAAGATAAGAGGAGGTATTCACTGAGCGCTTTTAAGAATTAGCACATGCAATCTGGCGATGCAAATACCATATCGCATGATGCCCCAAGTATCGATTTAGAATTCTGAAAGAAGGAGTAGGAAATTCAGTCAAGGAAATCATAAGCCGGCTATGTGAGTGGAAAAAGCTGGAGATTCTGGAAATGAATGTCATGGAAGACCATGTACACCTGATCATATCAATTCCACCGAAATTTGGAGTATCGGAAATAATCGGTTTTTTGAAAGGGAAATGCGCTATCAAGATTCTCGATAGGCCCCTGGCGCTTAAGAAGCGGGATCGGGGAAGACCTTTGTGGCCGTAGGGACCCAGTCTCCCGGAACTGACCACATCCGTGGTGGCCGCTGCAAAAGCAACGCCGATTTCGCTGTGGGAAACGCGGTGGGATCGAGTATCTTTAACATCTTTGCGGTCCTCGGGGCCTCAGCCCTGGTTCGCCCCCTATCGGCAGGGGGTGTGGGAATCCTCGATCTGGCAGCCATGATGTTGTTATCCATTCTCCTTCTGCCCTTGCTCTGGGCCGGTTTTCGCCTCAGCCGCCTGGAAGGGTGTGGTTTTTTAGTCCCTACGCCTTGTATCTTCTTAGCCTCACGGTATGGAAGACATGAGGATAAATTAGTCGCTTAAAAGCGGCTTTGGTAGATCCTTATAGCCCGGGCGTCAAGATTTTTTCCTTTTGGCTTCTACTTGCCCTTGAGTGCCAATATCTGTTTGGCACATTCCTCTGCAACGTCCCTGTCCGCATCTTTTTCACCCGGCATTGTGGCCCATCCCTGTTTTTTCACATAATCGGCTTGCTCCCAGGAACTCTTTTTTTTCAGTTCCTTTAGCTTTTCGTCTTTAAGTGGATCCTGTTTGAACTGTGTAACACATATGCCCGCCAGGCGGTCAACCACGGCCTTTTCGGCCATTTCCTTGGCCTTGGTATCCGCAGAGCCGCTGGTCATGACCCATCCTGCTGCAAATATGACTATAAGCAATACAACAGCACCAATCCCGATCCCAAAGAAAAACGGCTTCATCATCTCTTTTTTCATCCCCGATACCTCCTCTCAATCTGATTGATCTGTTAACGGCAAATATTTCCTTCCTCATTTTGCTTGTGCACAGCTTTGTATCCAATTTCATTGGCCACTATACACCCCAAGATTTTCGAAAACCTTTCACGAACATTACAATTTTGAAAGGTTTTTTCCCCGGCTCTTCTATATGGAGGCGGCCCCGGATCCAGGTGCGGCAAATCATGAAGCTGCCCTGGTGCCCTGACTCCCACCTTCTGCGGGTTTCTCTTTTTTTTCCGGGCCCGGATGTGTTGTAAGGCATAGCCCCCTTTTGATATCCGGAGATTCCCCGAATGAGCCGGGGGTATCCTGCCGGGCATTCGCCCGGGCAATCACACCGGCTTCATTCATCACAAAACTCACAAGGGCGAGGATAAGGAATCCTCGGAGAAGGATTGAAATTCCCCTGGTTCTCTTCTTTATGTAAAACAATTGAACGTATCTTCTCAATAATTAGGGGTAAGAATGTTTATTGTCAGAAGATCTGGATTCCGGCTTTAGCCGGAATGAAAAGACAGGCTAAGTTAACCTCATTACGGGGAAAGCCGGAATACCGGTGTCGCCCCCCAAATTATTGAGG
>CAZXCQ010000359.1:0-5207 GCA_964639275.1 uncultured Desulfobacteraceae bacterium
TAGTGGGTGTTCTTATCGAGGTGCCTGTCATGCTGATGCTGGTCAAGATCTGCCTGAAGAGCACCCACTGGTTTTCAGCAAAGGAAGGGTATTAAGGATAGAGAAGGTCTGCAATGAAAAAACGCCCATTGTTTTGTGTGCTGCTCATCGGATTCCTCCTGGCCTCAGTCTTTCCTATTCTCGCCCGAGAGAGAAAGGGACCGAAGATGGTTCTAAAGGATCGGGAAGTCGATTTCGGGGAGGTTAAAGAGGGAGGGGGCATACGCAAACCGATTACGGGTTTCTTAGACTCAAGACCAATTACCCTGAAGCCCCTCAGATCACGATAGGGATCAGAGGCCTGTTCAATGCCAAAAAGGATGAAAGCTAGTTATGCTCATGAATTGCCACGCATTACCTATCTCAGTGGAAATGCTATGGAAAAATGACTGCTTGAGGGTACCTGAATAAAAGGAGGGACAAAATGAAGACGATCAGGAAAATCTTGGCAGCGTTAGACCTTTCAGTTTATTCAAAGCATGTCCTTGAATATGCTGGAATTTTAGCGGCAAAGACCAAAGGGGAAATGTTTATAGTAAATGTCATCAACAACAGGGACATAGAGACGCTACAAAAGGCTGCAATTGAAATCAGGGGCTTCTCGGTTAAGGAGTGGTTGGAAAGACAGAAAGAAGAACGACTGAGATCCATTCAGAGATTGATCGAAGAGACGGCTCTGAGCGATCTACCGATTAAGATCGCTTTTCGAGAAGGAGTGCCATTGCGCGAATTGCTAAAAGCAGTCGATGAGGAAGGCGTGGATCTCCTAGTAATGGGTATCAAGGGCCGGGGCAATGTGCCAGGGGTCCTTGCCGGCTCAACCGCTGAAAAGGTGTTTCGGCGTTGCCCTGTCTCCATATTGAGCGTGCGCAGCCCCAGCCATAGGCAAATCCTGGCAGACAGGTAAAGAAGGGACGAAACTCTGGACGAGTCGAATCAGGCAAGAAGGTTGCTTTAGGGGCTAGGTCTGGGAGTAAGGGGTCGTCATAAACACGGTAGTCGCTGTCTCAGCGTGTTCCGGGCGGTGTCGCAAACCCGTGCCGGATATCTTGTCGGTGGATCAGAATGCTGAGCCTTGCGATAGATGGTAAGGGAGAATCAATACGATGGGTGAAAAGATAATTCCTTAAGAACATGCCCGATGTCTTTCCTGTACATGGCATTTCCACTTCTGTTCCCAGGACGGATCTCGGGGAGCCCGGAGGAATTTACAGGCCGAAAAAGGCCGCGGCGTATTTTGCCGCTGTTAAAACGATGATACCTGCAAGCATCCATTTGATGGCTTTCGCCGACACGAATTTCTGGCAACGGGCGCCCAGATACATGCCGGCCATTCCTCCCAGCCCGAAAAGAATCCCAAGGAACCAGTCCGGAGCCACCGACATGTCGGGATAAAAGGGTGCAACGCCCTGGTAGAAAGCAACCCCGGCCACCGAAGTGACAAAGGTCCCCATCAGGGCTGCCCCGGCCACGGTATAGACCGGGAGCCCCAAAAAAGTAACGAAAAAGGGACCGATGATCGCTCCGCCTCCGATCCCGTAGATGCCACCCACAATCCCGACGATGAAGGCGAGGGGGAAGATGCTCCAGAATGGAATGTCGAATTGTTCCCCGTAGAAAAGGTATCCAAGCCTTTTCCTGTTGAAATCGGTCACTTGGATAGCGGGAAGCGTTTCCTCACGCCCCATGGTTTTTGGGTTGCTTGTCTTCTTGCGGTGACGGCGAACGGGATCCTCTGGAACCTCTTTTCGCCGGAAGCCTTGTTGAGGTCGGCCGCGCTTTTCCGAAGCAGATCGCGAATCATTCTGAGACCAATTATAAAGGAGCACCCTGCAGCGAAAAGCTTAAAGTCCCTCCAGGTAAGCGGCCACACCATGCGGCCCTCTTTGCAGTACCTGTAAACGCCAGTCGGTATTGCCACGATGTTGAAGAGTTGATTGGTGGCGCTCACCGATGGGCTCGTATGTCCAAAAAAAGACATCTGGAAGGGCAGCAGCAGGAAGGCCCCTGATACGCCGCCCATGGAACGGTTCAGCTTAGCCGGCTGGAGCAGTCCTTTCGCGACTGGGCGGAGAAGTCGCCCCGGATGGATGTGCGGCTTTCCCGGAGGCGGATCTTGATAGTTTTCCTTTTGATCCGCTATACCGGCGCCAAGTTGAACGAAGTCCTGTGCCTCGATCCCTTGAAAGACATCGATCATAAAGGACAGCAGGTTTTCCTTGGAAGAAAAGGCTCCAGGCATGTGCAATCAGTGAGGAAGGTCCAGATACCGGAAACCCTTTCTTTCGAAATAAAGGCTGCCCTGGATGATCCCGGTTTCAAGAAATCTATGGGGAATCCGTTTAGGGTGGACCCCGCGCACGTGCGCCGAAAGTTTTACGAGCGGGCATCGGCCTGCGGCTTTCCCCGGGAGCTGGGAGCACCCGATGCCATACGGAAATCCCGTGCCGTGGAGCTCATGCAAAGCAACATGCCGTTGCCCGTGGTGCAGAGGATATTGGGCCACTCGACGCCTAATCTCACCGCTTCCTATGTGGCCTTTTCTAATGACGACATCCGACAGGTGGCGAGGTCTTTTATGGAAAAGGAATCCCGCCGGAAGACCAGTGCACGGAATACCTTCTTCGGCAAGGTCCGCTCTATTCAGAAGGGAAACATCCAGTCCAGGATAGGGCTTCTCACCATCTCCGGGGATGGGGTAACCACGGTGATCACCAACGACAGCCTGACAAGGCTGGGGCTTAAGACAGGATCGCTGATCACGGCTGAACTGAAGGCCCCAGGGGTCATCTTGGTGAAAGGGGATCAGGAACCCGAATGCTCGATGGAGAACAGCTTTCGCGGACCCATTGGGCGAATCCATGAAGGGGAGGTGCCCACAGAATTCGTTGTCCGAATTCCGGATGGAACGGAGCTCTGTTCCATCGTCACCAGCGAGAGCGGCCGACGGATGGAGCTATAGGTAAACGACCCGGTCTGGGCCCTGTTCAACAGCTTTTCCGTGGTCCTGCACGTGGAGTAGCATGGGCATTTCCATGCCATTTGAGAAGGATAATACCAAGGAATTCATCCCAAACTTACCAGTAAGAATCGAGGAATTGAAGAAAAGTGGCTGGTAAAAGACGATCTCAGATACGGGCCTCATCATCTCGCCCTGTCCCTCGTCAGGACGGCTTCGATCCTTGGTATCAGGTCCATGAAGTTGACTTTGCCCTCCTGTTCCTCTTTCCTCTTTTCTCCTTCTGAGTAGCGGGGACCAAAATGGAGATTGATTTCTATCCCTCTTTTGCTGCAATATTGATTCAGTGACCATTTGGTCATGCTTCCGATAAGGAAGGCGCCCACCCTCGCTCCCCATTCAAAGTGCGGGCCGTCCCCGCCGCTGTCTCCAATCAACACGGCTTTATCAGCCGGGATACCCCAAGCGCGCATGACCGCCTCAGTATTCTTTGCTTTGTCTTGGATTTCCAGCAAATCATACCATTGGCAGGGCGTCTTTCTTTCTTCCTCATATTTGGTCATCGGATGCGCGGATACAGCGGGGACTTCTGGCAATAGACCCTTCTTGAAAACCCGCTGGAAATGGCCTTGCATTCCTGTGGTGTTGATCATGAAAAGAATATCCTTCTTGCTGCACCACTCGATCAGCTCCGGGACACCACGGTATGTTTCAAAGCGCTCATCCAGATAGGTGTCCATCTGGTCTTCGGAGATCGTCTTGGGTAAAAGGTTAACGATCCGGCGGGCAGCCTCCGAGAGGGGGATGCGGTTCCCGGTATACGCCTTGAAGACCTCTTTGACCTCTGGGTCGAGAGAGGGATAATTGAAAGTTATAGGATCGAAAGGTCCGGAGGGCGCAAGGCATTCGTTCCAATCAGAAGAGATGAGTGCCCGGTATTTTGGAGCTTTGGCTTTCATAGAGTCTCCTTGCTCTCCCTCCTGAGTCCGGACTTCACCAGGGAGGCAATCCTCTCCAGCTCTGTAACCTTCTCAGGCGTATTTCCATGGCCGAACTGAAGCATCACCGAATCGCCCTTGTAGCGGGGAACAATGTGAAGATGGAAGTGGGGAACGGTCTGACCTGCCGCTGTGTCGTTGGATTGAATCAGATTCAGTCCATCAGGAGACAGTTTCTCCTTGATCACCTCTGCCAGCCTTATGGTTGAGGTCATGATATGGGCTCCCAAGTCTGCCGGCATTTCGTAGAGGGTCTCGATGTGCTTCTTTGGGAGAACCAGCACATGACCGGGTGTTGCTGGGTACAGGTCCATAATACCCAACACCTCCCTATCTTCCAGTACCTGCACATGTTCCAGTTCGTGTCTGCCGATCTTGCAAAAAGGGCAATCCTTATGGGTTGGCCGATTCATTATCTCCACCTCAACTTCTGCGTATTGCGCACTCGTGGTACAGAAGACCTCAGGCCGGGGGGATTAGGGGTTAGCCTAGCAGGAGCTTAATTTCGGCAACTCCCATCGGGCCCCATTTGCCTCCGCAGGAGTCATCAGCCTTGGCCAGCGGTTCAGGTGGACTCCATCACCTTTACTGCTTCAGAGATCGCTTAATCAAGCCATAATGATCCCAATTTGTCAAACAAAACCGGGACCCTGTCGTCGCCTTAAGACCTTCCCGGTTCAAGAAAAGGAGACCTACAAGACAGGACATACTTTATTTCATGAGGGGGACCCGGCAGGCTACTTCTTTGTTTTGTTTCAAGGAAGCGTAAAGATAACCATCGGCGAAACCGGGCACACGGTTTACTCAGTCGATCAACCGGCCGAGGTCTTCGGCTGGTCGAGCCTTGTAGGGCGAGATCAGTATTCTGCCTCTGCCGAGTGCAGGGAGAAAACCACGCTTCTCAGAATCGATGTCGAGAAGCTAGACAAAGTCCTTGAAAACAATCCAGCTACAGGGATGATCTTTTTCAAGAGGCTCGCAGGAGTCTTGGGAAACCGTTTGCTTCAGACTTACAAACTCATGTCGGATACCGCTGAGGCGGATATTTCGCGTTCCTATGGCACCGGTCAAGTGCTGGAGTCTGACATGAAGGTTTCATGATTTGAAACACGGTGATTAGAAGGCCTGCGGCAGGGCCGTTGTGGCCCTGCCATGTTTCTTAACCCATCTTTCCGGTTCCCAGGAATACATTGGTCCATATTTCAATGGGT
>CAZXCQ010000360.1:0-5180 GCA_964639275.1 uncultured Desulfobacteraceae bacterium
GGGCGTTTTGTTTTGGATTTTGAACATTGGAATTTGGATATTGTTTGTGATTTGGCATTTGAATATTGTGATTTCGTTTAACTCACCGTTGACGGTGCTATCAAATTGCCAAAATTAAGGACAGGATTTATGAGACAGCGTACTAAAAGGTATGGGGGATAAAGGGATGGACAAACTCAAGATGAGTTACTGTCATCGATTTGGACCCGGTATGGAAAAGGGGCTGACCTTTGGAAAGATGCTGGGCATCAGCGCTGCACGTTTTCCGGATAAGATCGCCATTCGGTTTGGCGAAACCCAATACAGCTATAGCGAACTCAAACTGGCCGTCGATCGGATGGCCACGTCCCTCTTAGGGCTGGGGCTCAAGAGGGGCGACCGGGTGGGTCTCCTTTTCCCGGACTGGCCCGAATATACCGTTACCCTTTACGCCTGCGCGACCATCGGGGTCGTTGCCTCCCCCATGAACCCCCTTTACAGAAAGATGGAGCTCTCGACCATCCTGAATCACCTGGAGGCAAAGGCCTTTTTTATGCCCGGTGAATGGCGGGGGTTCTCGTTTGTCGATCTGATCGACCAGATACGTTCGGACCTCCCCCACCTGGAACACGTTGTGGTCAAAGGGGGGGAGAAGAGTCCCTGGATGCTCAGCTTTGACGACCTGATAAAGGAAGATGTTGATCAGGGTTCTCGCGGTGTTTCCCTGGCCGGCTATTTAGAAGACAACCCTGTTGAGGCAGACGACCTGTTGGAGATTGCTTACACATCGGGGACAACAGGTACGCCAAAGGGCGCCGTCCACACCCACAATACCCGGATGCTCCACTCAAAGGGGCTTGCCAATCGCATGGGGGTTACCGCTGATGATGTCTGGCTTTGCATGACGCCCCTTTTTCACACCACTGGCAATTGCGTGGTTCAACACACCGCCCTTCTGACGGGCGGGACATTGGTGATCATGGGAAGGTACTCGGTCACGGTTTCATTAAAAGAAATAGAGAGGACTGGTGCGACCATCGCCATTGGCGTACCGACCATGTATATCGACCTCATGAACCATCCCGAATTCGAAAAAACCGATGTCTCCTCCCTGAGGTTTTCCATCTTTACCGGCGCCCCCATGCCGCCTGACGTGGCGTTGCAAATCGTAAACCGCTTTGGGTGCGGCATCCTGCAGGGAGATGGCACCACGGAATGCGGCAGCAATGTCCTGAGCCTTCCGGATTCCCCCATCGAACTGATTGCAGAAAGTCCCGGCCCTCCCCTGGACGTGGGGAATGAGGTCAAGATAGCGGACCCGGAGACCGGACGAATTGTACCGGTGAATACATTGGGGGAGATCTGTCACAGGGGTCCAACAAATTTCTTGGGGTATTACAAAAATCAGGAAAAGACCGCCGAATCCGTGGACGCGCTGGGATGGTTTCATCCGGGAGACCTTGGCACCATGGACGAGGAAGGGAACATCAGGTTAAAGGGAAGGATCAAGGATATGATCGTTCGGGGTGGCGAAAACATCTATGCGACCGATATGGAAGGCGTCGTTTATACCTATCCCAGGATCAAGGAGTGCCAGGTGGTGGGATATCCTGATAAACGCCTGGGCGAGAAGACCGTCGCATGTGTCATCCCCAAAGATCCGTCAGAAGAGATCACCAGGGAAGAAATCGCTGATTTTATGGCGGATAAAGCAGTGAAATATCTTATCCCTGACATGGTCGTTAATTTTGAGGATTTTCCCCGGACCGCCAGCGGAAAGGTCCAGAAATTCAAACTGAGGCAGCTGGTCATTGAGAGGCAGGAAAGTGAGTGAAGAGACAAGACGTGATTAAACCCCAAGGAGGAATCTGTAATGTTGGATCGAAAACCCATGAATTTCCCATCTATCCAATATCTTGAATCACTGGAGACCTACACTCCCGGCCTCAGGGTTCCTGAGGTTGTTGAACGATACGGGGTCCCGGCAGAGAAGGTGGCCAAGCTGGCCTCAGCAGAAAGCCCCATTGGGCCTTCACCCATGGCTGTCAAGGCCATCGAACAGGTCCTTAGCGACCTCTCTCTATATCCGGATTGGCGGGCCCAGGACCTCCGCGAGGCCGTTGCCAGGCACACAGGTCTGAAAGCAGATAATGTCATCGCCGGTTGCGGTGAGACGGAATTGATCCCTTCCATCATCCTGGCCTTCTCGGAGCAGGGGGATGAAATCCTTTTTCCCATACCCACATTTCCCATATACGAACAGGCCTCTCTGGTAACGAGAAGACACCCTGTCCCCGTACCCATGGAAGAAGACCTAACAATCGACCCCGAAAAGCTCCTTCACGCAGTCACCCAAAGGAGCCGGGTCCTTATCCTCACAAGCCCCAACAATCCCCTCAGCACCGTTATCGAGAAGGAGAAAATAAGATATATACTCGATCACATCCCCCCCGAGGTGATGGTGCTCCTCGACCAGGCCTATGCCGACTACTCGGAGGCTGGACTCCACCTGGACCTCCTTCCGCTTTATCCCAACCTGATGGTCCTTCGCACATTCTCCAAGATCTATGGCCTGGCAGGCCTGCGGGTCGGTTACGGGCTCAGCCACGAGACGATTATCCAGGCCTTGATGAAGGTAAAACCCACGTGGAATATGGGCGTGCTGGCCTCGGTCGGCGCAGCGGCGGCCCTGGAGGATAGAGAGCATTATGGGAAGACCAGGGCACTGGTAGTGGAGATGAGAGATTACCTCGTCAATAGGCTTTCCGCGTTCCCAAAGGTATCGGTCGTCATGAAACCCCAGGCCAACTTCCTCTGCCTGCGCATCGTGGATCCCGCATTCACCTCAACAGATGTCTTTGAGGGGCTGCTCAGGGGAGGGGTCATCACAAAGGATTGCAGTGTCTCTTTTAAAGGTCTGGGTAATCGATTCATCCGTGTGGACGTGAATGTGAAGGCCAAGATGGATCAATTTCTCGCTCAGCTCGAAAGGGTATTGGTATGTTAGAGGGTGGAGGCGGTCTTGATAAGAAGATCCGCCTTGGGATCGACGTCGGAGGGACATTCACCGACCTGGTCGCCTATAACGAGGGGGGTGGTCTGGTCGCCTTCCTGAAGGTCCATACAACGCCTGGCGACCCTTCCGAAGGGGTGCTGCACGCGCTTCACCAATTCAAAGCGACAGGCCTCAAACAGCCGGACATAAGGGAAGTTGCCCACGCAACTACCATGGCCACCAACACCCTCCTGGAAAAAAAGGGGGCAAAAACGTGCCTCCTTACCACACGGGGCTTTGAAGATATCCTGGAACTCCGCCGCCACAACAGGCCGCAGATGTATAATCTCTTCCAGGAGATCTCCCCTCCCCTTGTCCCTCGCCACCTGAGAATAGGCATTACGGAAAGGCTGGACCCGAGGGGGAATGTCCTGACGCCCATGAGGGAGGCCGAACTCCTGGATGCCATCCGCGAGATTCAATTACAGGAGATCGAGTCGGTGGCCATATGTTTCCTTCATGCCTATGCCAACCCGGTTCACGAAAAAAAGGCCATAGAAATAATCAGGGAACACCTCCCCAATGTCTTTGTCTCCTGTTCGCACCAAGTATGGCCTGAATTTAGAGAATACGAACGGACGAGCACAACGGTCTTAAATGCCTATATCCGCCCCTCTGTCGACCGCTACCTGTGGAGGATGGGAGAAGAGCTCTCAATGGAAGGTGTTCAGGCCTTTTCAGTGATGAAGTCCAATGGGGGCCTCACATCTGCTGAAAATGCCAGGCATTTTCCGGTCCACCTGATCGAGTCGGGTCCGGCGGCTGGTATGGTATCTGCTGCCTGGTTGGCCAGAGGTCTGGGGGTTGAAAATATGATCACCCTGGATGTGGGAGGCACCACTGCAAAGGCGGGAATCATCACCCAGGGCACCCCCAGAGTGACCACCGAGTTCCATGCAGATTCCCTTTATCACGGGATACCGGTGGGCGGATATCCGGTGAGGAGTCCGGTTATCGATCTTGTTGAAATCGGTGCAGGCGGCGGGAGCATTGCCTGGATTGACAGGGCCGGTATCCTGAAAGTAGGTCCTCATAGCGCAGGGGCGGTTCCAGGCCCGGCATGTTATGGACTGGGAGGGGCCGAGCCCACTGTGACCGATGCCAATCTCATCCTCGGATTCCTGAATCCTAAATACTTCCACGGCGGTCGGACCGCGTTACACCGGGAGGACGCAGAAAGGGCCGTATATGACAGAATAGGAAGGTATTACGGCTGGACCCCTGAAGAGGCAGCCGCTGCCATTATCCGTATTGCCAAGGCCAATCTCACTGAAATGGTGAGGCTCGTTTCCATAAGAAAGGGATTTGACCCCAGGGATTTCTCGCTCCTTGCCTATGGTGGGGCCGGGCCACTCCATGGGAGTCTTATTGCAAAGGACCTCAACATCAGCCAGACCCTTGTTCCTCCCCTCGCGGGAGTATTTTCGGCCCTGGGCCTTCTGGTGGCAGGCGTAAAGCACGATCTTGTCAGAACCCGCCCCTACCTGACAGGGGAGATGCCAGAATCCGCCGGTCCAAAGGTCTTCAAGGAGCTGGAGGGGCAAATGATGGAGCTTTTGAAAAAGGAAGGGCGTGATCTGAGCAAGGTCTCTATCTCCCGTTCCGTTGACCTGAGGTATCTGGGGCAGGTCTTTGAGTTGAACATCTCCATCCTTGGTGAGCTGGCTAGCCCAGAAGAAATTCGGTCTCTCGAGACACAGTTCGAAGAGAAGTATAAGGCCGCTTTTCACTACATATTGCCGGGATCACGGATTGAGCTCGTAAACTTTCGATTGACTGCCATAATCGACGACATGAGGCCGCGGACAGAGAACCTCTTTCAGGGCATCTCGGAGCCAGCCGAGGAGGCCGAGTCCTCACTCAGAAGGGTATTTGACGATGAGAGGGGTGAGTTCAAAGAGGTTCCCGCATACCGCATAGAACACATAAGGCCAGGTGATGGGATCACAGGCCCGGCCATTATTGACGCAGCAGACACAACTGTCTGTATCCTGGAAGGCCAGATAGGCCTCATGGACGAGAGAAGATGCCTTGCCATAAGATCAGCATAGGGATATGCCGGAAATGAACCCCCCTTTTATTTCCTCAGATCCGGTCACCTTTGAGATCCTTCGCAGTTCCTTTTACTCTATCTGCGAAGAGATGA
>CAZXCQ010000361.1:0-5149 GCA_964639275.1 uncultured Desulfobacteraceae bacterium
CTATCCATCCAGAGACGTCTCATGTCATTGACTCGCCTGTCTCCTCTTCCAGGAGCCTCAGGAGTTCGGCCTTTTGATCGATCAAGGGCTTCTGGGTGGCACTCCGGGGCCGTTCAAACCCGACCGGGACCACCTGTTTTACCGTGGAGGGTCTCGACGACATCACATAGATCCGGTCTGCCAGGAGAAGGGCCTCGTCCACGTCGTGGGTAATCAGGAGGATCGAGGGCCGAAATCGCATCCAGACCCTCAACAACCACCGCTGGAGCATCAGCCGGGTGATGGCGTCCAGGGCCCCAAAGGGCTCGTCGAGGAGCAAGATATCCTTGCGACACAGGATGGTCCTCATGAGCGCGACCCGCTGGCGCATGCCGCCTGAGAGTTCACGGGGGTATCGGTCCTGAAACCCCTCCAGTCCGAAGAACTTGAGGATCTCCATGGCCTCCTTCCGGGCCCTGGACCTTTTTGAACCCTGGATCTCCATCCCCAGTATGGCGTTATCCAGGGCGCTCCGCCAGGGGAGGAGGAGGTCCTTCTGCTGCATATAGGCCACCTGACCCATGACGTTGGGGACCTCGCGGCCGTTCAGGCGGATCTTGCCCCGATCGATGGGTGTCAGCCCTGCCAGGGCATTAAAGAGGGTGCTCTTGCCGCAGCCGCTTGGCCCCACGATGCTGATAATGTCCCCCGGGCCCACCTCCAGAAAGACATCCCGGAGGACCTCCAGGGTGCCGTCTCCCTTGTGAAACCCCTTGCAGAGCCCTTCCACCTCCAGCAGGGCAACCCGGGCCTTCTCCGCTCCCAACATCTCTCCTCAGGACCCCCTGTCTCTATGGGCCTCTCCGATCCGGATCACCTTTTCCACCACCGCCATGGGGTCCTTTCCCAACACACGGATCATGGGCTCTTTTCCCACATCACCGTTGTCAAAGACCAGATCGGGCATGACATGGAGGCCCTCAAGGGCCCGGTGGGTGCCCCACTCCAGGCTCGACCCCTCGCGTTCCTTGACCTCTTGCGTCTCGTCTCGCCGGTCAAAGGAGGCCATGTGAAGCCCCAGTTTCTTGCAGGTATCCAGGATGTCCGCACCATGACGGATGTTCATGGCGGACCGGTACCCTGGGTCGTATTGCATGGCCGCGAGGACCACCCGTGCCATGTGACGGGTCGCCCCGAAGGCGGGTTGCCTTGAGACCAGCACCTGGTCTCCCACCTGACTGATCCGGCCGGGGACGCCCGCCACTTCCTGGTAATCCAGCGCACCGGGCAGGGCATAAACGAGATTGGAGCGGACCTCGGGGATCAGACCACCCAGGGGATGCCGGGTCAAGAGATCCATTGCCTTCCCCAGGTCCTGCAAGACAGTCTCGCGTTCTCTCAAGGCCATGATGTGGGCATACGGGTTGGTCGGGCCGTGTCCCGACCCGATCTCCAGACCCTCTGCAATGGCCCGGGTGACAAATCGCTTGGCCTGTCCCGCGGCCTCGGCCATTGGGAGACCCTGGGCCAGAAAGGTCGCCAGGGCGGCCGAGAGGGTGCACCCGGTGCCGTGGGTGGTTGGGCGATTGATCCGGGTTGCCCGATAGGTCTGAAATGACTCGCCGTCAAAGAGAAGATCCACGGTATCCCCTTCTATATGCCCCCCCTTTATCAATACGCTGCGGGGACCCAGGGTATGGATTTGTCTGGCCGATTCCTTCATCTCTTCCATGTTGGTGACCGGAAAGCCCGAGAGGATGCCGGCTTCTGAAAGATTCGGGGTGACCAGATCGGCCAGGGGGAGGAGGTCTTGCTTGAGGGTCTCCACCGCATCATCGGACAAAAGGGGATCCCCGCTCGTTGCCACCATGACCGGGTCCACCACCAGCGGTTGGACATCATATTTCTTTATCCCTTCTGCCACGGCCCTTACGATCTCGGGGTTGGCCAGCATCCCGGTCTTTGCGGCGTCTGCACCGATGTCTGACAGGACCGAGTCAAGCTGCTGCGCAATAAACGCGATCGGGACGGGGTGGACCCCTTGAACACCCAGGGTGTTCTGGGCCGTGAGCGCCGTGATCACGCTCATGCCGTAGCCCCCCAAAACGGTGATGGTCTTTAGGTCCGCCTGGATCCCGGCACCCCCGCCGGAGTCTGATCCGGCAATGGTCAAAACCCTTTTCATATCTCCTCCCTCCAATGGACCTACCCCCTCTCCCACCATGCAAAGGCGATGACCAGGATGAGGGAGGCGGCCATCAAGACGTATTCGCGAGATGTGAGGCGATACCCCCTTCGCGATGAGCGCCCCTTTCGTGAAAACCCCCTGGATTCCATGGCAATGGCCAGCTCATCGGAGAGCACAAACGACTGGACCAGCAGGGGCATCAACAGGGCCATAAAGTTGGGAATATTTTTGAGCCGGGGTCTGAGGTCTATCCCCCTCGACTGTTGCGCATCCATAATGTGACGGATTTTCTGCCCGATCAAGGGGACATAACGCATGCCGCCGGTCAGGACAAAGGCAAACTCATGGGGAACCCCCATCTTCTTTAGGGCATCTCCCAATTCATCAGGGCTGAGCATACGGAAAAAGATAAAAGAGACGGTGAGGAGGTCGAGAAGCCGGAGAGAGAGCAAGAGGGCCTCCTGGATATCAAATGATAGATAGGCGATCACAAAGACCAGCGCCACCATGGTCCAGACCAGTCTCAGGGAGCGGATCAAGGCCTTTCCGTTCCCCAGAAAGGGTAAGGCGATAAGGATCATGATCCCCTCTGTAACCAGGGTATGTGGCCTGCGGGCGATAAACACCGCGGCTATGGCCAAAATACCCAGAGCCAGTTTGGTCCTAGGGTCTAACGGCCGCAAGGCGTTTCTCCTCTCCAGGCTTAAGAAATGCCGCCATATTTAGATCTTCGGTCTCGCCTAGGGCACCCAGGCGGATCAGATGATCATCTTTCAGCAGATCATGGGGAGATCCCTGCGCTACCAGGCCTCCCTCATGCATGACCATCCACCGATCCGCAGTGGCCCGGGCAAAACCGAGGTTGTGTGTGACAATGAGCGTTGTCAGGCCGCGCTCTTCAAGCACCGCCAAAAGCCGGGCCAGGGTCTCTTTGAAGCGGCCGTCTTGTCCCACCGTGGGCTCATCAAGGACAAGGAGCTTTGGGCGCATGGTAAGGATCGATGAAATGGCGACACGCTTTTTTTGGCCTTCGCTGAGCCGGTAAGGGGATCGATCCAAGAGAGGGTCCAGATCAAAGAGGTGGCAAAGCTCTTCGATCCACCCATCCTGTGGCCCCCCGAGCATCTTTGGCCCTACCCGAAGCTCATCCTCCACCCTGCTCTTAAAGAACTGGTCGTTTGGGTTTTGAAACGAAAGCCCGATCTGTCCCGAAATCTGGGCCGGCGTCTTGCCGCGGATCCCCTTTCCGAGCAGGACCACCTCCCCCCGCTCGGGTCGCAGCAGGCCGTTGAGGTGTTTGACCAGGGTGGTCTTTCCGGCCCCGTTTCTTCCGATCAGGGCAACCGTCTCTCCCATCTTGAGTTCAAGGGAGACGCCTTTTAGGACCTCCTTGCCCTGGATCCGGCATGAGAGATCGCGGGCCGCCAGGAGGGGGGGTTTATCCTGCGGACTCCGTCTTTTCTTAACCGGGTATTGGGGCACGAGGTGTTCACTGATGAGGACATCGAGGGCCGACTCGGGTCTTCCGTCAAAGCGGATCTTTCCTTGATCCATGATCAGACACCGGGTGCTGTCCCCCAGAAAGGCGCCCAGCTGTTGTTCGACCACTATCACGGTCTTTCCCTTTCCATGGATCTGGCTGAGGACCTCGCGGACCCGCTTTATACCCGCCCAATCGAGATTGGCAAAGGGCTCATCCAGCACCACAACCCCGGGGTCAAGACAGAGGATGGCCGCGATGGAGACCAGTCGTTTCTCACCGCCCGAGCACATGGTGGGAGTTCGGTCAAGGAGGTCCTCGATATTCAGCATGCGGGCGGTCTCGAGGACCTTTTCCTGTATCTTTGGACCCGGCACCCCCAGGCTCTCCAGGCCAAACGCAATCTCGTTTTCCACCGTGGAGTTAAAGAGCTGGGCATCGGCGTTCTGGAGCACCAGGCCCACATCCCCGAAGAGGTGGGCGACACTGCTCTTGGCCGTATGGACCTGGTTTACCCTGACAGAACCCTTGAGCGTGCCGCCAAAGAAGTGAGGAATCAGTCCATTAAAGAGATAGGCGAGGGTGGATTTTCCCGATCCGCTGGTCCCGGAGACAACCACATATTCTCCTTGCGCGATGGAGAGGTCGATTCCCCTCAATACCCAGTCCGTATTGGGATAGCGGTAATGGATGTCCTCAAGCTGGATCACGGTTCCCAGACCCTCGCCTTTCTCAAGAGGTGCAATGCGATCAGGCCGATGATCGTCCCCCCCAGGGTGCTGACGCTAAAGGCAACCATCAGGGTAACGAGCGCCATGTGTTTGCCCATAAAGAGGGGGGCAACGATCCAGACACTGGCAATGGAGCCCAAAATCCCGGTCCCCACGACCTCGCCCAGACCGGCCACATAGATGTTCTTGGACGTCCGATAGGCAAGACCTGCCAGGAGGGCGCCGATCATCCCGCCTGGAAAGGCGAGAAGCGTGCCCAGACCGAGGATATTCCGGATAACACCGGCCGCAAACGCGATCCCCACGGCATAGGCCGGTCCAAGCATGACCGCAGCGAGCACATTGACCATATGCTGGGCCGGAAAACACTTGGAAATGCCCACGGGTATAAAAAAGGGTGACAGTGCCACTGCAATGGCCACCAGTATCACGGCACGGGCTATGTCTCTCGTCTTCATAAACTGTCCTCCTTTAGAAAATAAGGTGTAGGGGAAGATCACCGCCGCAAACAAAACAAAAGGCCGCTCCCAACCGGAAACGGCCTTTTCAGATATCACACGGTTATACGCGCGTTTCCCTACGCTGGAATTACCCAGATCAGGTTCAAAGGGTATAATCTCAGGCCAACAATGCCACCCCAGAATTATGCACACTTTTTCTTTATTTTAATAAGATATCTCTGCTTCCATGTCAAGCCCAAATCCAGGCCGAGCGTCCCCTGGAATTCCGATATAAGGATTAAAAAAATGTGAATTTTTTCAAAAAAATTGC
>CAZXCQ010000362.1:0-5068 GCA_964639275.1 uncultured Desulfobacteraceae bacterium
TTGTCATTTTCCCTAACCCTGAACGCTGAACCCGGAACCTGTGAACGCATACAAACATTTATTATTACCCTCAAAAAAAAGAAAATCCAAAAAAAACAGTTTCCTGATCATTGATTTGTTTCGAAAAGAGACGATATGCAAATAGTCAAATAGATGTAACCATTTGATATTATGAAAGATGTTTAAGTTTCCCCAAAATAATCATTCCCGGAAATTTGTCAAGCTCTCTTGTAACCCTCTAGTTTTGCTTCCATTTGGGATCGATCCCGATATTCATACCCACTTGACATCGGGACAAAAATGATTAATTATTTTCATCAATAATATTCAATATATTGAAATGATTGCATTTTCTGTCTTTTCTATCGAAGTGCACCGGATAGGGGAGAAAAGGAAATGGAGCGCTTTAGATGGCAAAGAAGCAAAGTGGGCGCACAATACACACTTCTTTTAACGTTTAAAGTATCAATTACCGCTCTCTTTATTGCTTTTCTGATCAATCCTCTTGGTGAATCGAAACCGAATCCAACGAACTATACCGACGGGATAAGTCGAGGGCCCTCGGGAAGGGGAATGACAGCCTCGTAAGGTGGAATACTGATGCTCGATCAATTGCAATACAAAGTTGAGAACGGAGTTCGTGCCCTTCAGCGATGGGTGATCCCTTACATCAACTCCCGTATTCACGAAGACGAGTTTAGGCCGGTTCTCTGTTACCTTTATACGGATTGGCAATGTAATATAGATTGCCACTACTGCTTCCAGTACAACAACGACCTGCCAGGCATGGACCTTGTGACGGCCAAGAGTTCGGTGGACTGGCTCAAGTCGATCGGTTGCAGGGTTATATCTTTGATGGGCGGGGAGCCATTGCTCCGCAAAGATTTTGTATTGGAGATCGTCCGGTACGGTGCGGAAAACGGGTTCTTCATGTATCTGCCTACAAACGGCTATCTTATGGACAGGAGCTTTATTGACGAGCTTGGCCGTGCCGGTGTTGCGGCGATAAACCTGGCCGTGGACTGTGTTGCCTCTCGAAAGGGTTTACCCAAAGCCCTTCTCAATATTGAGCCCCAGTTCCGGTACCTGGCAGAGCAGCAGAAAAAATATGGTTACCTTGTCTTTTTCAACATCAACATCTGCAGGAACAATATCAGGGATGTCAAGCTGCTGACCGAGATTGCCCACCAGAACAAAATCGGGACCGATTACCACCTCAATGAGCCACCCCACGGCTTTGTCAATGTTGATCATTTTAATCATCATGATGACATGTTGAGTATTTCACCGGATCAGTACGACGAGGTGGATGAGCTCATGGACTGGATCATAGAAAGACAGAAACAGGGTTGGCCCATGGTCAACTCAGTTTCACACCTCGAGGCGTTTAAAGAACGAATGCGTGGACAAATGCGGCCCTGGGACTGCAGGGCAGGGCGCAACGGCGCCCTGATCCGTCCGGACGGCACCCTATCCCCCTGCTTTGACCTGATCACTTACAAACACGACTGGGGCCGCATCTGGGAGCCCGGATTCGATGAGGAAGAATTGCGGGAGGTGAAAGAAAAGTGTATGCCCCTGTGCTCCTCCACATGTTTTTACACGATGGGGCACTATTATAACCTTCGGACCATTCCCGAATGGGTTCGCAAGCACACCCGGGTTGGCTGAACGCATTTCTGTGTCATATCTCCACAACACACAACTGATCACTCATAATTGATTGATTCGCAAAAACCCCCTCTTCAACCCTCACTCCCGCCCCGTATCTTATACGCGGCCGGAAGGACGAAAAAGATGATTCCGACCTTCCCGCCACACGATAAACAAATTGCTTGCGATGACGGCCAATGTCCCTGTTACGACGATGGGGGAAGGAAAATCTTTCCAGAAAATCCAACCGCTCAGTGTTGCCCAAACAATAGCCGTATAGGTATAGGGTGCCAGAAAAGATGCTTCTGCAAGTCTAAACGCTGTGGTCTTGGTCAGCTGCTGTATTGCGGTGAAAATGCCGATCCCGATGATCCAAGGAAGGATGTCCCTGTCCGGTATTGATCCGAAGATTAACGTATAGGGGCCCGATATGACCACTCCGACCAGCATGAAGTAGAAGACGGTGGTAAGCGGATCATCGGTTTTGCCAAGGTTGCGGAGGGCCATATCCACCAGGGCCATGCACAGCGCGCCCGCCAGACCGATGCCTGAGGCCGGGTTGGAGAGCATGCTGACAGAGGGCCTTGCAATCAGCAGTATGCCACCAAATCCAACGATGATGGCTGACCAACGGTATCGATCGGTTTTTTCCTTGAGCAGTAACGGAGAAAGCGCCGCTACAAACAAGGGGGCAGCAAAAAGAAGGGCGGTAGCATCGGCCATTGGAAGGAGCGTGTAGGCCCAAAAGACAAAGCCTACCCCCAGATTCCCGACGATCGCCCTGTAAAGCTGTACCTTGAGTCTTTTTGTCTTGAATACACCGGGGCTCTGGGCGAGCAACATATAGGGAACCAGCAGGCTCAGTGCGATAATACCGCGATAAAACATCATCTCAATGGGATTGTGGGCCAGACTGCTCATCTTGACACAGGTGTTCATCAACACGATGCCCAGAGTGGCTATGAGTATAAGGATAATGCCTTTATAGATATTGCTGGGGGATGACATCGGAGTTCTTTATCTTTTGTATCGTCCTATTCTTCTCGCCCTCGCTCCCGCTCGTCTAAATCGGCAACAGGCTTCAGGATTGCCTAAAAATAACGTGGGGTGTATGATTGTCTTGCCATTCCTGTGAGCGTAGGAGAATCATCACTTTTTGTCAATTTCCGCAGGGGGATGGGGATTCCGGACCCCCATCTTCCTGTTCAGGTGCTGGTTTCAAAAAAGGCCAAATTGATACCCCAGACATGGGGTGAATTGCTCTCTTTTGTTAGAGGCATTTCCATTGTAACTTCTCAAAAACCCGGGGATAAATCGATAGTGGTGAGGCATGGGGGCATGTGGAAGAAGAAAAGACCCCCATGCCTCACCTTTGCCCCTGTTTTTTGAGATGTTACTTTCCATTTCGCCATGAAATTTATCAAAAAAGGAGGCGGTGTGCTGTGACAGAAATAAAGACCCTATCTTATTCTTGTCGGACAAAAATATTTATGGGAATCGGCGCTTATGGGAAACTACCGGAGATATGTGAGGGGCTGGATGTCAGAAATGTCCTTCTTTTATCCGACAACGGAGTCGCCGCGACAGATTTCTTCAAGCTCATCAAAGATAACCTTAATGACAACCATATCGGATTTGATATCTTTACAGACATCGAGACCGACCCCAGTGACACCACTGTGGAGAAGGCCTATGCGGTCTACCAGGAGAACAGCCCTCCAGCCCTTATAGCCCTGGGCGGAGGGAGCACCATTGATGTGGGAAAGGCGGTTGCCATTTTGGCCACGAATGGGGGGCGTATCCAAGATTACGAAGGGATCGATATGTTTGCCAATCCGCCTCTCCCCATGATCGCCATACCCACCACAGCGGGGACCGGGTCAGAGGTTTCCGGCTCCAGTGTCATTACGGATACGACCCGGGGGCTCAAGATGTCTATCCGGAGTGCCGGTTTAAACCCTGCCGAGATCGCCATATTGGACCCATTAGCCATCAAAAGCTTACCAATTGAAGTCGCCACCTATTCTGGCATGGACGCATTTGTCCACGCCTTCGAATCCTATATCTCTCTTAATGCCAATCTGGTTACAGATGCCATGACATTAAATGCCATTGAACTGATTTCCTCAAATATTCGGCCTTTTGTCGCAAACAGGGGCAACCTGGATGCAGGCCTAAGAATGTTATGCGGGGCCAGTCTTGCCGCCATGGGATTCAGCAACACCGGGCTTGGGAACATTCATTGTATGGCAAGATTCATTGGGGCCTTGTTTCACCTTTCCCACGGATTGAGCAATGCGGTGTGTCTTCCGGGTGGCGCTGAGTTTAATCTGATGGCAAATCCGGACAAATACGCAAGGGTAGCCCTGGCCATGGGAGAGAATGTCTCGGGTTTATCGTCTATGGAGGCGGGAGAAAGGGCAGTTGGAGCGATTAGAAAGCTCTGTAAAGACCTGGGCATCCCGGAAAAATTGAGGGATATCGGTGTTGAAAGAGAAAAGCTCGCGGAGATCGCGAGACTCTGCTTTGAAGCCGACTATAACCGCTGGAACCCCAGATATAGCACAGAAAAGGACTTCGTTGCCCTGCTCGAGAAGGCCTGGTAAAAGGTCTTTATTTGGCAACACTTTAGCCGTTTGATACCCGGGCAATGGGGACTTCGGGAACCCCCATTCGCCCAGTCCAGGTGTCCTCCCCCTAATTATTGAGATGTTACCTTTATTTGCTTTTGTCTTTCCAGATGAAAGGCAGAAAGGTATTAATGAGAGCTGAGAGGGTATGAGTGGGGTGACGCCACGATTGAATTGATACGAAAGGGGAAAATCATGATAAAAGCGATCTATGTTATGTATAGAAAACCGGGTTGGGCCGTGGAGGATTTCCAGGACTACTGGCGAACAACCCATGCGGACTTGGTTCGACAGGTGCCCCGGATTAGACGGTATTTCCAGTCCCACACCCTCCTCTCCGGCTACGGCCGGCCAAGCCCACCACCGGCCGACGGGATCGAAGAGATCTCTTTTGATGCCGTGGAAGACATCGAGGTGCTTGAAACCACAGAGACCGGCCGATCTGCAGTGGCGGATTTCGCGAACTTTGCCGATACCGACCGAATCCGCCGTTTCCTGGTCGAAGAAATCACCATAAAAGAAGGGCCGGTTCACAAAGGGATGGTCAAGAATATTGAATTTGTGACCCGCAAACCGGATATGCCCCTGGCCGACTTCCGTCGATACTGGAAGGAAATCCACGGTCCCATTGCCGCCGGGATCGATGTCATAAACCGTTATGTGCAGTCGCACACGCTTATGAGCGAGTACGGAAAAAAAGAGCCCCCTGTTTACGACGGGCTTGCAGAAACCTGGTTTGATGACACCGCTGCAATGCGGACTTCAGCGGCCACGCCCGAGTATGC
>CAZXCQ010000363.1:0-5068 GCA_964639275.1 uncultured Desulfobacteraceae bacterium
GGCACTGCCGGGCCCCCTATTAGAGGCATGTGGAAGAAAAAAAGACCCCCATGCCTCACCTTTCCCCCTGTTTTTTGAGATGTTACCTGGAAACGGAAGATTTCTGATTTTTTGCGAATCAGTCAAGTCAATCAAAAAAGAATTTAAGGAGGTAATTATGGAACTTAGAGAAAGAGTGGAGGGGGCACTCCAAAAGGTGAGACCCTCTCTACAGGCAGACGGAGGAGATGTTCAGCTCGTGGATGTGGACAATGATGGGGTAGTCAAGGTCAGATTGATGGGTGCCTGCGGGGGATGCCCGATGTCCCAGATGACCCTCAAGAGCGGCATCGAAAGAATCCTCAAAGAAAATATCCCTGAAGTCAAGAGCGTTGAGTCCCTTTAGTTCATCATTTTTAAATAATTATGCTAGCCTTTTAAAGTATCTTCTCAATAAGTAGCGGTAGACATGTTTATTGTCAGAAGGTCTAGATTCCCACTAATTATTGAGATGTTACCTTTTAAACTTAAAGATTAATTTCAGGAGGAGCTATGGATATCAAGACGATTGGTGTGCTGGGTGCCGGGACCATGGGAGGTGGAATCGCGCAATTGGCGGCCCAGATCGGGTGTAATGTCATCTTGCGGGATATCAAAGACGAATTTGTTGAGCGTGGTACAAAAAACATCGATAAATTTCTCTCAAGGAGCGTTGAGAAGGGGAAGCTGGAGGCATCGGAAAAGGGTGCCATCTTGGGAAGAATCAAGGGAACCACTGACATGTCTCAACTCAAGGAGGCAGATTTTGTTATAGAGGCAGTACTCGAGGACCTAGAACTAAAAAAGACCGTGTTTAGGGAATTGGATGAACTCTGTCGGCCCGAGGTGGTCCTTGCATCCAATACCTCATCCATGTCACTGACTGAAATAGCCAGCGCCACAAACCGCCCGGACAAGGTGTGTGGGATGCACTTTTTTAATCCTGCGCCTTTGATGAGGCTTGTCGAGGTGATCCGGGGCTATTTAACCGGCGATAAGACAATAGGGATCGCCACCGATCTTGCAAAGAGGATGGGAAAGGTAACGGTTGAGGTAAAAAAAGACTCCCCTGGGTTTATCGTCAACAGGATCATGATCCCCCATATGATCGAGGCCATAAAAATTGTTGAAGAGGGAATTGCCACACCCGAGGACGTGGATACTGCGGTAAAGAATGGGCTCAACTATCCTATGGGGCCATTTGAACTGATGGATTTGACCGGGATAGATATATGCTATTTTGTAACGGAATATTTTTATAAGGAATTGAACAAGGAATCCAAGTGGGTCTCGCCCAATCTCCTAAAAACCATGATAAGGGCGAACAAACTGGGGAGGAAGACAGGGGCAGGGTGGTACGATCACAGTAAATGATCAGAAAAGGTTTTTTAGAATAGGAGAAGGCAGTTCAAAAAAACTGCCTTCTTTTTTTTGTCCAGGGGCATCTGGGAGGTTATTTGTTCTTATGACGCATCTTCTTTTTGAGTTTTCTATATTTATGTTTTGTGATCTTCTTTCGGCGCTTCTTTACAACACTACTCATTCGGTATAACCTCCATAGTCTTTTTCAGGTATCTCATTTCTTACTACCTTATGATACAATATGTCAACAGCTATTTCCCCAAGAGAGGGTGGCGCCGAAAGCGACACAAAAAAGCAAAAACAAAAAAGTTTACATAATATATCTTATCAGACAAACTATCAAACTATGAGTTTCCGTTTTTCTTCTCGCCCTTCAATTTGTAAAGGCCTTGATCTGCGTTGCTCACAAGGTCTTCAGGTGTCATGCCTTCCGAGAAGTCGGCGAATCCCATGGTCACACCCAGATTGCATTTATCCTGTATGGCGTTTTCGATACGAGCCCCTATGCTTCTGCACATCTTGTCGTCCGCATCCACAAGGACAACCGCAAATTCATCCCCACCATAGCGGTAGCCAGAATCGACTCCCTGGCGGATCCTGGACTTGATGATGCCCCCAATCCGGTGAAGAAGTTCATCACCTGCCACGTGTCCTCGAGAATCATTGTACTTTTTGAAATCATCCAGATCGAGGAGCATCACTGAAAGCCTGTGCCCCAGTCTTTGTGCCCGCATGATTTCATCCTTTAATCGATCATAGAAGTGTCTCCGATTGAAAAGCCCTGTCAGAGAATCGGTGATGGACAATCTGCTCAGCTCTTGTCTTGTGTTTCGCTCTATTATGGCCCTTCTCAGCTTGGCCTCGAGTTCTCCAATCCCAAATGGCTTATTGATAAAGTCCGTGGCACCGGCCTTTACCACATCCACATAGGTGTATTCCTTGGCATACCCGGTCATGGCAATGGTACAGAGATCGGGGTACAGGCTCTTTGTCATCCTGATCAACTCCAGGCCATCAATTCCCGGCATCTTGATGTCCGCCAATAGAATCGTATAAGGCTTGTTTTCAAGTTTATTCAATGCCTTATCCCCGTTTTCAACAGGATCGGCCAGAAAGCCCAGGTGAAAAAGCATCTCTAGGATGAGAAGCCTCACACTTTCTTCATCATCCACAACAAGTATAGATTCCTCGCTGTACTGAATATCTTTCTGATCCATCCTTATCGGGTCTCACCCCTAAGGGAGTTGAATAAGCCATTTTTAATTATTACATTAGCTAGTGATCCTAATTTTCCGTTATTACAACTAAAATTAACGATTTTATTGGATGGAGTGCGACCCATTAACATCTCTCCTTTTTTGCTCTTGCCTTCAACCAGGACCTCAACTTTCCTGCCTTCAAGTGCCCTGTTCTTTTTGAGGCTAATCTGTCTTTGAAGATGCTGAAGGATATGCAATCTAGAGGCCTTTTCCGCCTCGGGTATCTTACCGGGCATCTTTTGCGCCATTGTGCCCTTTCTGTCGGAATATTTGAATGAAAAGAGCGAGTCAAATTCCACCTGTCTTAAGAGATCGAGGGTCTGCTGAAAATCCTGCTCCGATTCTCCAGGGAAACCCACCATCACATCGCTTGTAATGGCAATTCCGGGGCTTACTCCCCTCAGTTTGGTGATGAGTTCAAGGTACTTTTCCCGGGTATACCCCCTTTTCATCCCCGCAAGCACACGATTTGAGCCTGCCTGGAAGGGCAGGTGGAGATGGGGGCAGAGGTTTGGAATCTCACCAAAGCACTGGATAAGCTCATCGGATAGGTCCTTGGGATGGGAGGTCGTAAAGCGGAGCCTCCAGAGGCCATCCAGCCTGGTGATCTCATGGAGAAGGGATGAAAATGTCCACCCCCCCTCTTCCCAGAGGTATGAGTTGACATTCTGGCCCAGGAGGGTTATCTCCCTTACCCCCTGAGAAACCAGGGCCTTGGCCTCATCAAGGATTTCATCGGGTGATCTGGAGACCTCCCGGCCCTTTACGTATGGGACTACACAGTAACTACAAAAGTTATTACACCCCTCCATTATGGACAGATGGGCCGTTATCCTCCCCTCAAAATACCCCTCGGCGTAAACGGGCCGGGCCAGACCAGGCTCCAGGCTGGTGGCGACGATCCTTTCTCGATCCGAATCGATCCGCCTCAGGACTCCCTCGATATCAGCGAGCTCTCTGGGGCCCAACACAAGGTCCAGTTGAGGAAACCTCTCCAGAAGCCCTGCCCCGTCTTTCTGGGCCAGGCACCCGACAATCCCCAGCACCAGGCCAGGCCTTGTTCTCTTGATAGCGGCCATCCGGCCAAGCAGGCTGAGTGCCTTTTGTTCGGGCTTGGCCCTGACAATGCAGGTATTGATCAGTACCACATCTGCATCCCTCGGGTCATTGACGGGAAAAAGGCCGTAATGAATCATGGACTGTGCAAGGAAATCAGAATCGTACTCGTTCATCTGACAGCCCATGGTTTTTATATAAAAGGTCCTGGGCAAGGAAAGCCTCCTGCTTAACCTATCGACACAACCTCTATCCTGAGCCCTTCCTCTCTCGAGAGGGAAGTCACCAATTCATGGACGAGGGCCTCGCATCCGGGCGAGATCTGCACCTCTATATATGCCTTGTGAGGATCAAGGGTCTTGACCACGGCCATCCCATCATAGGACTCAATGGTCGACCTGAGGTAGTTGATATCCCTTCTCTGCACACAGAAGATTCTCTTTTTAGTTTCCATCCTTGTTATAAGTTGCCCCGCCCCACATGAGCTTGGTCCGGAGGATCTTAAAATAGCTGTGGTCCGGGGGTCTGAGCAGCTTGATCTTCTTCCTTGACTTGCTGATGATCACCTCGTCTCTAAAGGAAAGATCAAACCCGACCTGCCCATCAAAGGTCAAGATGACGGTCTCTTCACTCTCCTTTCCCATTTTTATCTGTATGGTGGCCGTGTTGGGAATGATTATGGGACGGTTTGTCAGGGTAAACGGGCAGATAGGGGTCAGGACAAAGGTCTCCATGGTCGGATAGAGTATGGGGCCTCCGGCCGACAGGTTATAGGCCGTTGAACCGGTTGGCGTGGCGATAATAAGCCCATCCGCCCTGAAAGTGGTCAGAAACTCCCTGTTTATGGACACATCCAGGTCAATAATCCTGGCCAGTGTCCCCTTGTTGATCACCACGTCATTTAAGACTTCAAAGCGGAGCACCTCTTCTCCCTTTCGGAGGACTCGGGTCTCCAGCATGACCCGGGTCTCCACCTCAAGGCGGCCGTTTATCATCATCTCGATGACCGGATAGAGTTTTTCGAGGGGTATCCCTGTCAGAAATCCCAGCCCCCCGAGATTTACCCCCAGTATGGGAACCCCGTATCGACCGATCCGACGCGATGCCCCCAGGAGGGTGCCGTCGCCACCCAGGACCACGACCCAGTTGACGCTATCCGGTATAAGAGAGGACTCCCCGGCCTCCATCTCCTCTGAGAAGACCGCAATACCTCTCTCTTCAAACCAGCTCCGTAGCCTTTCGGCCTCAAGTCTTGCTGGCTCGTGTTGATGTTTATAAATAATCCCCACCGATGCGGGAGGCATCAAAAAAACCTCCTATCGTAACTTCTCAAAAACCCGGGGATAAATCGATTGTGGTGAGGCATGGGGGTC
>CAZXCQ010000364.1:0-5066 GCA_964639275.1 uncultured Desulfobacteraceae bacterium
CGGTTTTCTTTCGGCAACACTGTTTCTCGTTTAATCCTTATATCGGAATTCCAGGCCCCTTATCATTGTCTTGCATCCCCTGTCTTTATCTGGTAGGTTTGAAAAAGGGCATTTCTATTGCGATATCGAACTGCCAATTTTGACGATCTCGCAAAAAACCGTCACTCCGGTGAAGCTTGGGCCGGACGCGATCCGGTAATCGGAGTCCAGAGTCTCCGTAACCAATTGAAACTACTGGATTCTAGGGCTTGCCCCGGACGGAATCCGGGGTTCGCCGGAATGTCAAAAAAGGGTGATTTCCGGCTCTTTGAGAACTTATATTTTTATTTTCGATGACTTGGTGATAGGCTGAAAATTATCCGTTTTTCGGTTAGATCAAACGATAACCTGGAGGGATGCCTTTATGTCTGCCCAGATAGCATTCTTGTTTCCCGGTCAGGGCTCGCAGTTTGTGGGCATGGGCCACGACCTGATGGGGCGATCGTCTGAGATCAGGGATATCTTTGAGCAGGTGGATGATATCTGCAAAAGGCCCATATCCAAGCTCTGCTTCGAAGGGCCGATGTCCGAGTTGACGCTTACAGAGAATCTCCAACCGGCTATAACCGCGGTCAATCTGGCCTGTCTTGCTGCCCTAAATGATGCGGGTGTCAGGGCGACGGTGTCGGCCGGACATAGCCTTGGGGAATACGCGGCGCTCGTCTCTGCGGGTGTTCTCCGTTATTACGACGCCCTCAAATTGGTCCAGAAGAGGGGGGAACTGATGCACAGGGAGGCGCTGGCAAATCCAGGAAAGATGGCCGCGGTGATCGGCCTCGATATCGATGCGGTCCAGGACATTGTCAACCAGGCCAGAGGAGAAGATGTACTGGCCGTTGCAAACCACAATACTGCCGAGCAGATTGTGATTACGGGTCAGGAGGAAGCCATCTCCCGGGCCATTGAACGGGTCAAAGAGAGAAAAGGCAAGGCCATTGAGCTAAAAGTGAGCGGCGCGTGGCACTCCATGCTAATGACGGGTGGGGTGGAAGAGTTCAGAAGGTCGCTGGATGACATTCCATTTGCAAGGCCCAAGTCAACGGTCCTGCTCAACGCCACTGCAAGGAGCGAAACAGACCCGGAGAAGATAAGGAGTATTATGGCAAGCCAGCTTGTAAGCCCGGTCAGGTGGTATGATATTATCGTCAATATGCTGGAGAGTGGCGTAAGTCGTTTTGTGGAGGTTGGGCCGAAGACTGTCCTGACCGGCCTGCTTAAAAAGATCGTCCCGTCAGATAGGGATATAGAGACCCATAACATTCAGGATACCAAGAGCCTGGAGGATTTTCTAAAATAGCCGTCCCTGCCACGTATTGCGGCTCTCCAGGGCCTTCCTGATGAGCCCCAGGTTTCTTGATTTCTCCCGGGCCCACAAAGGGGCCACAAGTTCGGATCTCACGGGGTCGCCTGTGAGCCTCTGGACAACCATCTCAGGGGGAAGCAGCTCCAGGAAGTCAACAACCAGCGCCACGTATTCTTCCCTCTCAAGACAGGAAAACTTTCCCTCTTTATAAAGCCTCTCCAACTCTGTCCCCTTAACCACATAAAGGAGATGGATCTTGACCCCAGGGATCGGCAGCCTCGAGAGAAAACGGGCGGTCTCCAGCATCATCTCCCGGTCCTCACCGGGTAGACCCAGGATAATGTGGGCACACACATTCAATGCGGACCGATCGATCATAAGGACGCTGCGTTCAAAACACGCCACGTCATGGCCTCTGTTGATCCTTATGAGGGTGGCGTCATGGGCGGACTGCAATCCAAGTTCAATCCAGACAAGATGGTTTGCCTGGTAAGAGCCCAGAAGATCCAATACCTCCCTGTCTACACAGTCCGGTCGGGTGGCAACCGATAATCCCACAATATCTGTATGGGTCAGCGCCCGGTCGTAGATGGCCTTCAATTCTGGAACAGGGGCATGGGTGTTTGTAAAAGACTGAAAATAGGCTATGAATTTGTTGGCCCCGAAGCGTCTGCGAAGATATCTCTTGGCACCTTCAATCTGTTCATCAATGGAAAGTCCTTGATTGATCCAGGCCCCCGTCCCAGAACCCCTGGCGTCGCAGTAGATACAACCTCTGGTGGAAAGGGTCCCATCCCTGTTGGGGCAGCCTAGCCCAGCGTCTAGGGATATCTTTTGAACCCGCTCCCCGAATAGCCCCCTCAGGTAGCTGTTATAGTCACGATATCTTTGCATGTGCCCCCTTGATCTACGGTTCAGGACGTGTGCCGGTCTCTCAACCGGGCTAGAGGGGCAGGTTTTCCATGGTCGGATTCTCGGTCAGGGGTTTAGGCCAAAGGCCTTCCGGAGGAGGTCCAGGCCTTCTTGCTGCACCGACCACAGACGGCCCCCGATGAGGCCACCGTCCACCACCAGATTGTGGCCGTTTACAAAGAGGGATTCATCCGAGGCCAGAAAGACAGCTGCCATGGCGATATCGTCTGTCAGACCTGCCCGACGGATCGGTTGCCATGCCTTGAATGCCTCTTTTATCGTCTCCGGGGTCTTTTCAGCCTCCTCCGTGCTCAGACCAAGGGCCTTGCCAAAGATACCGGTTGCAATCCCGCCTGGAGAGATGCTGTTTACCCTGACATTGCTTTCTCCCAGTTCCATGGCAACGCATCTTGTCAGGTGGATGACCGCGGCCTTGGCAGCAGAGTAAACCATGGATGAGGAGTAGCCTGTGCGAAGCCCGGCCACGCTGCCATTGTTGATGATGCTCCCTGAGCCTTGTGCTTTCATTATCGGCGCGGCGTGTTTCATACCGAGCAAAACGCCCCCAAGCAAGACCGACATGGCTGACTCATACCCTTCGAGCGGGATAGTCTCTATACCTCCCACCGGGGCA
Organism: uncultured Desulfobacteraceae bacterium; assembly: GCA_964639275.1. GTDB lineage: Bacteria > Desulfobacterota > DSM-4660 > Desulfatiglandales > Desulfatiglandaceae > CAZXCQ01. The sequence continues at coordinate 2,889 of CAZXCQ010000364.1, forward strand.
GGGCAGCCTGCATTGTTGAACAGGCAGTCCAGCCGGCCGAATCGATCCACGGCACGCTGAATCATGGCCTCCACATCCGCCTCTCTGGAGACATCCGTCTTCAGAAATTCGGCCCTGTCGCCAAGTGAATCAGCCACCATTTTTCCTTCCTTTTCCCGCCGGGCGGCAATCAAGACAGAAGCCCCCTCCTCGACAAAGACCTCGGCAGTCCGTTTCCCGATCCCGCTGGTACCCCCGGTCACGATCGCCACCTTTCCGGTCAAACGTCCCATCACACGTTCCCCCTTTCTCAGATTACTTCCGGGTCATTCGACCCAGTTAAAGGTCCTTTCCACCGCCTTTTTCCACCCGAGGTATCCGTTTTTCCTCTCCTCTGCCGTCATGGTGGGTTGCCAGGTTTTGTCAGCGATCCAGTTCTCATGCAATGCATCCACCCCGGACCAGAGGCCAATGGCCAATCCTGCGGCATAGGCAGCCCCCAGGGCAGTGGTTTCTGTGACTTTGGGCCGGATTACCGGGACCCCGAGGGTGTCTGCCTGAAACTGCATCAGAAGATCATTGTAGACCATCCCGCCGTCCACCTTCAAATGGGCCAAACCAACCCCCGAGTCTTTGTTCATGGCCTCGACAATGTCACGGGTCTGGTAGGCACAGGCCTCCAGAACGGCCCTGGAGATATGACCCTTGTTGGCGTATCGCGTCAGCCCGACCATTACGCCGCGCGCATCCGAACGCCAGTACGGGGCAAAAAGCCCGGAAAATGCCGGGACAATATAGACCCCGCCGCTATCCCTGACCGTACGGGCCAGATCCTCGACTTCGGAGGCCTTGGAGATGATCCCCAGATTGTCTCTCAACCACTGAACCAGGGCCCCTGCAATAGCGATGGACCCTTCAAGGGCATACACCGGGTCTTGACCCCTTATATGATAGGCCAGAGTGGTAATCAACCCATGTTTTGACGGCACCGGTTTGGTCCCGGTATTCAGGAGAAGAAAACATCCCGTGCCGTAAGTATTCTTGGCCTGTCCTGTCTCAAAACAGTGCTGACCCACAAGCGCTGCCTGCTGGTCCCCTAACGCACCGCACACCGGAATCCGGGCGCCGACCGGGCCGTCCTCAGAGGTCATCCCCCAAAAATCCGTATCAATGGAGGGCACGATTTCGGGAAGGATCTGTTTTGGGATACCCAGAATCCGCAATATGTCGTCATCCCACCTCAGGGAGCCCAGGTCCATAAGCATGGTCCGGCTCGCATTGGTACCATCGGTCACATGGGCCCCTCCTGAGGGACCACCCGTCAGCCACCAGATGATCCAGGTCTCCATGGTTCCGAAATATACATCCCCTTTGCCGGCAGCGGCCCTGGCATCCGGATTGTTCTTGAGTATCCATTTGATCTTGGGGCCCGAAAAATAGGTGGCGACCGGCAGACCGGTCTTGTCCCTGAACCCGTCTATCCCCCAGTCTCGGATCAGATCATTGCAGATTTCATCTGTTCGGGTGCACTGCCAGACAATGGCATTACCATAGGGCCTCCCAGTATTTCTGTCCCAGAGCACGGTCGTCTCTCGCTGATTCGTTATCCCGATGGCGGCCAGATCAGATCCCTGGATGCCTGACTTCGATAAGGCACCCTGGATAACAACCCGGGTGTTTTCCCATATTTCCAATGGATTATGTTCCACCCATCCGGGCTTGGGAAAAATCTGTTCGTGCTCCTTCTGTTCCTGGCCCACTATCCGGCCTGCCCGGTCAAAGATGATAAACCGGGTACTGGTCGTCCCCTGATCGACAGCCCCTACATATTCGCCCATGCTTCATTCTCCTTTCGTGACAAAGGGATGTACCGCACATATATATCATGAAAGCTTAAAAACTGAATACCGAATATACCGAGGTTTGACTTGATTATACGAGACAAATTCCTTACAATAAATTACCCATCAATGCGCTCCGGGGAGGGTGCCTGCGTATGATCCCAAAGTCGATGGGATTACCGACCTGAGCGCATTATGGGTAATGAGATCGGCTCGTAACATCTTGGCTTTTGAAACCCGTGGAACGGGGATTCCGAACCCCCATTCCCTTGTCTTAGTCCCAATTTTGAATAAAGCCAGATTGTAACATCTCAAAAAACAGGGGGAAAGGTGTGGCATGGGGGTCTTTTTTTCTTCC
>CAZXCQ010000365.1:0-5057 GCA_964639275.1 uncultured Desulfobacteraceae bacterium
GTGTAGATCCGGCTCTCGTAAAGGCCATTATCAAGGCGGAATCGGGCTACGATGCCCAGGCCGTGTCCAAGAGGGGCGCAAGCGGGCTAATGCAGCTTATGCCCAACACGGCCAGGGCCCTGGGTGTAAAAAACGCCCTTGACCCGGAGCGCAATGTAAACGGGGGGGTCAAGTATTTTAGAGACCTCCTGGACCAATTTGATGATGATGTCAAACTGGCGATTGCCGCCTATAACGCAGGCAGTAGGAAGGTGAGGGAACACCAGGATATCCCACCCATTAAGGCCACCCAGTCATATGTCAAGAAAGTCCTCAAATATTATGAATATTATAAAAAGGAAATGGCAGACGAAATGGACAATGTATAAGGTCTCTTAGAGTTGCTATTGACTGAGTCTGTGCTTTGCCGCCCCACCTCTGTTCTCACCTTATTTGATCTTGACCTCTCTTCAATATAGGATATAAGAAGGCAACCCAACGCCGTAATATCGGGTTTTTAAGAAGTTACATCAGACCTTTCAAAGGGCATTTAAAGACATGAAAATCGATCTACACATTCACTCAAAAGAGTGCTCGGACGGAAAGATGACCCTGTCCGAGATATTCAGGGAGGCCGATCAGAGAGACATCGGGATCATTTCCATCACAGACCACGATAGCATTGATTGTCAGGAATCAGCAGCCATACTGGCCTCCAGACATGGTATCCACTACGTCCCGGGAGTGGAACTCAACATCTCCTTTTCCCACCCTCGATACCGTGGGGCCAGGCCTGTATCACTTGACGTACTGGGTTACCAGTATGATACCACCAACAGGGCCTTGCGGGAAAAACTCGGGGACCTGAGGGAATACCGCAGGGTGCGGGCTGAGAAGATTCTGGAAAAGCTCAATCAGGAACTGGGGAGAGTGGGGATTGGCCGGCTTACCCATAAGGACCTGAGCGCGATAGAGGAAAGTGTGGACGGGGCTTTTGGCCGACCGCATATCGCTGATTATTTGGTGCAGAAGGGAATGGTTTCAAACAGACAGGAGGCATTTGATAAATACCTGGTCAGATGCAATGTCCCAAAGATGCCCGTCTCCCTTGAGGAGGCCTCGGAGTTGATCAGGGGGGCTGGCGGGAAACTAATGCTGGCGCACCCCAACGATCCCAACGGGACTTCCCTGGTCTCTCTCACCCCATCCATTTCTGAACAGCTACAGATCATCAAAGAGGCCATGCTACCCTATCTGGATGGTATAGAGTGCTGGCATCCAAGACATGATCATGAAACGGTTTCAGCTTATCTAGACCTTGCCAGGCAAGAGGGCCTGATGGTGACAGGGGGCTCCGACTGCCACCAGCAGCCCATCATCATGGGGTCGTCAGACGTGCCCGCCTATGTGGCCCAACAATTCGGTCTTTGGCTTTCTTCGCCGATTTCCGCCATAACATCTCAAAAACCGGGAGAAAGGCGTTGACTGGGGGCAGATTTTATAGAATGAATACAGAAAAGGGATATTATATAGATTCTAGCGTTTAGAAGAGCTCTGGCTATGGGTCTTATTATTGATGATCTCCAAAATCCGGCTGCCCTTCCTGACAGGACAAAAACAGTATCCGTTGTCCAGACGCACATCTCCATTGTATTTGTGGCAGATGATTTTGTCTACAAGGTCAAGAAGCCGGTCAATTTCGGTTTTCTTGACTTTTCAACCCTTGAAAAGAGAAGACACCATTGTCACCAGGAGGTGAATCTCAACAGGAGGCTCTCCAAGGGGATCTACATCCATGTCCTGCCCGTCACCTTTGACGGGGAGAAACACAGCCTGAGAGACGGCTCAGGAGAGGTGGTCGAATATGCGGTTAAGATGAAACGTATCCCGGATGAAAGACTGATGAGAAACCTTTTTGCCAGGGGTGAACTCACCAAGGGGCACCTGCGGCGGGTCGCCGATGTTCTTGCCAGATTTCATTTGAATGCCCTGAGGACCCCTGAGATAGATCAATTTGGTCGGCCTGAAAGGTTTAAGGTCAATACGGATGAGAACTTTGCGCAGGTTGAGAAATATATCGGGATAACCATCCAGCAAGGCCAATTTGATGCCCTGAAGGGATGGACAGAGGATTACTACAGATTAAACCAGAGGCTTTTTGAAGAGAGAATAACCCAAGGAAGGATCAGAGATTGCCACGGTGATTTGCACATGGAACATATTTGTTTTACTGAGGGGCTCTCCATAATTGACTGTATTGAATTCAACGACCGGTTTCGATACAGTGATACCGTGGCAGATATTGCATTTCTCCTTATGGACCTGGAGTATCACGGAGGAAGAGCTGATTCAAGATTCTTGTGGGATGAATACAAGAGATTGGCACACGAAAAGGAGGTTGACTCGCTACTCACCTTTTATAAGGTTTACAGGGCCTTTGTGCGGGGAAAGGTCAACAGCTTTCAAGTTGATGATGCGGACATTGGCCCTGAGGAGAAAAAAAGGGCCGTTGAAACGGCAGGGAGCTATTTCCAGCTTGCCAATTCCTATACAAAAGGGGAGGGCGCAAAAGGGGAGGGATTGAGATGAGAGAACCCTTTGTGGATTTTATGAAAAGAGAATTAGGGCCCCGGACCGTCCTGATGGCCTGCGGGCTCCCGGCCTCATACAAGACAGAGACGACAGAGGTCATTTCAGGGCTAAAAGGATATAAGATCTTGCGGTCGGACCTGATCCGTCTTGAGGTCCTCAAGGGCGAGGATATCTTTGATGAAAAGGTGGCCTCAGATATGAACAAAAGGACCCGGGTATATGATGAGATGTTCAGGATGGCCCATGAGTTCGCAGGGAAAGGGCAGGGGATCATCCTGGATGCCACCTTTGTGACACAGGCCTTGAGGAGACGTGCCGCAGATGTGGCAGCAAAGAACGGGATGACTCTCGTCATCCAACAGACACAATGTCCAAAGGAGGTCTCACTCAGGAGGATTTCTGAACGGACCAGAGAGAACTATGAGTCCAATGCCCTCACCGAACAGGCATACACCAACAATGTAAAGAAATTTGAGACAGTCGATCTGGAAGACCTAAAGGGGCTATACCCGGACCTGGATATCCTCCATCTCCTTGTGGATACGACATCGGATCTGACAGAGGAATGGTACGTGATCGGCAAGGTTGTGCGATAAAGACATGGATAGCTCGGAAGAAACTATAAGGGCGAGGATCCTGGCTGCAAGAGGTGATGTCCCGGCAGACCTTGTCCTGAAGGGGGGGAGGGTCGTCAATGTCTTTTCAGGCGAGATTCAGAAAGGGGATGTGGCGCTCTATGATGGCATTATTGTGGGGGTTGGAGAAAAGTATCGCGGAAGAGAAGAGATCGATTTGAGGGGGAAGTGGTTGGCCCCTGGCCTGATTGACGGGCATTTACACATTGAAAGCAGCATGCTCCCCCCCTCGAGGCTCGCCCCCGAACTATTGGTCCACGGGACCACCACAATTGTCTCGGATCCCCACGAAATTGCAAATGTACTGGGGCCTGATGGCGTGCGTTTTATGCTCGATCAAAGCCTCTCAATCCCCTTTGACATCTATTTTATGGCCCCTTCATGTGTACCGGCTACCCACCTGGAGACCGCCGGGGCGGCGCTGAGGGCATCCGATCTTTCCGAGCTAAAGGATGAACCGCGAGTTCTGGGTCTGGCAGAGATGATGAACTTCCCTGGGGTGATTATGGGGGATGAAGAGGTCCTCAAAAAGATCGCACTATTCAAAGATAGGATTCTTGACGGACACTGCCCCTTGCTCAGTGGACATGACCTTCAGGCCTATCTCACGGCAGGAATCGGCTCGGACCATGAAACGAGCGGTTTTGCCGAAGGCCATGAAAAGCTTGCAAACGGTATGATGATCATGATTCGCGAGGGGACAAACGCCAAAAACCTGGCGGAGCTGCTTCCGCTTGTCAACAATCGAAATGCCCGTCGTTTCTGTATCGTCTCTGATGACCTCCACGCCGAGGACATAAAACGGCAGGGGCATCTGGACGCGACCCTGAAAAAGGCGGTCAGGTTGGGTCTCGACCCGGTGACCGCGATTCAATTGGTTACCCTCAACCCGGCAGAGTACTTCGGACTAAGGGACAGGGGTGCCATTGCCCCGGGCTATCGCGGCGACATTGTGATCTTCGAGGACCTGGAAGGGTTTGAGGTGGCCAAGGTCTACAAAAACGGTCGCAAGGTGGTGGAATCGGGGGAGCTGATCAATTTCCCGGTGAGACAAGATGCTCTGATTTCCCTTAACTCCACCACTCATAAGCCATTGAGGATCGCCCCGATGGACATAGAGTCCTTCAGCGTTTATCATAGAGGGGGTAAGGCCAGGGTCATTGAGCTGGTGCCAGGGCAGATTATTACGACAATGCGGCTTGAAGAGGTAAAGTCCGATGGCCGGTATGTTGCCACGGACATTGATTCAGATATCCTAAAGCTATGTGTGGTGGAAAGACATCAGGCCAGTGGTCGGATTGGGGTGGGTCTGGTGAGGGGTTTTGGCCTGAAACGGGGTGCAATCGCATCATCGGTTGCCCACGACTCTCATAATGTAATCGCGGTGGGGGTCAGCGATGAAGAGATCCTGAGGGCCGTGGAGCGGGTGAAGGAGATGGGTGGCGGCCTGGCGGTTGTGGCTGGACCGGATACGCTGGCGGAAACACCCCTTGAGATTGCCGGTCTTATGTCCACAAGCCCCTTGAATATCCTTGTGAGACAACTGGAGGAAGTCAAAGAGGCCTGTCTCGGGCTGGGTTGTACCCTTGAAGAGCCATTTATGATGCTCTCGTTCCTTGCCCTCCCCGTGATTCCCGATCTAAAACTGACCGACAGGGGTCTCGTGGATGTCAACACCTTCCAGATTGTCCCCTTGTTTGTCAAAGACGGATAGGAGGTAACATCTCAAAAAACAGGGGGAAAGGTGAGGCATGGGGGTCTTTTTTTCTTCCACATGCCTCTAATAGGGGGCCCGGCAGTGCCGTCTCAAAATGGCGTATCCTCACGCCACCCCTTAGGGCTATCGGGTTG
>CAZXCQ010000366.1:0-5000 GCA_964639275.1 uncultured Desulfobacteraceae bacterium
CTTGGCCATGTCATATGGGGGCATGTGGAAGAAAAAAAGACCCCCATGCCACACCACAGTCGATTTATCCCCGGGTTTTTGAGAAGTTACAGTCAACACGCCCAAGTTGTCAAGGATGATATGCGGGCGCCGGTCTTCAGGTCTTGACTCTCCCGGTGTCAGGGGTGTATAGACAGCGCGGAAAGACAATGGGGCGAGTCGATTTTTGAGCAAGAAGAGGATGACCGGATTTTGTCGGGACGATGGATGAACGGGAGATAGAACAGGGGTATGCCAGTTTTCACTGGAGGCTAAACCAGATACTCCGAAAGAAAGATGTAAAGACCTTTAAGGCCCACGTGGCCGCCCACCCCAGACAGGCGGGCAAACTGTCCCAGTGTCTGGGGCTTAGCGACGAACTGGCCGAGATAGAGATGTATAAGACGATACTGGTCCGGTCGCCAATAAGAGACATGCACGAGGAGGCGCGGCAGTGGCTCAAAGCGAGGGATATTGAGCCACCAGCGCAAAGGATGGGCAGGGCAAGAAGAGGGACCTTTCGAAGGAGAAAAGGGGGGCGATGAGTAAAACCGAGGATCAGGATCTGCCACCCTGCCTGATTCATATAGACAAAGAAGGGCGCTGGTACCACAAAGGCATTGAGATGATCCGGAGGGACTGGGTCCGGCTCTTTTACAAAAACATGGTCCTGGACTCCAGGGGTCGATATGTGATCGACTGGGATGGTGAGCGGTGTTATGTGGATGTGGAGGATACGGCCCATGTGGTCAGAAGGGTTGTCTATGAGGCCGGGGGCCGGGATCAAGAGGACCGCTTTATTTTATACCTGAGTGACGACACCCAGGAGGAGTTGCTTCCGGATACCCTATTTGTGGGAGAGGGCAACGTCTTATATTGTAAGGTCAATGACCGCACATTTCCGGCCCGGTTCACCCGTGCGGCCTACTATCAGCTCGCTCGATATATTGAGGATGAAGAGGGGGTCTATTATCTGCCCATGAGAGGAGATAGATACAGGATTCTGACGGCTCACCCGGCAGGTCCCTGACGACCAGATCTGTTAAATATTAGCTTGATACTGGGGTTACAATCTCTATCTCTGCATTCTTTCTCAGATTTTCGAGCCAGCTTTGAAAGACGCGTCTGTGCCTTGTCTTGATCAATGAAAAGCGATATCTTTCCTTTTGTTTCTCATAGTCCTTTTTGTCTATACCTCTTTCCCCTTCCCATCTGATGACATAGGCCCCCCGGTCGTTTTCAAATACGGTATCGGGGTATCTCTTGTCTTTGTTCAATCTGAAGGCGGTTTCTGTCAAGGCCGGATCATAGCCAATCTTGGGAATGGGGTGGTTACGCGTAAAATACCCGGTATCCTCTGTCTCCAGGTGCCTTTCTCTGGCAAGCTCCTCCCAGGACGCTCCCTTGCGCAGCTCTTGCAGAAAACGCTCTGCAGCGGCCTTTGCCGCTTTGGCCGCAAGATAGTCCAAGAAGTCCTCCTTGACCCTTTTAGTAACCTCCATTAATTTGGGCAGATGGGATGGCAATTTTTCAACCAGCTGGAATATATAGAATTTTCCATCCACTTCAATCAACTCGCTTGTCTCGTTTTTGTCCAGTGCAAAGAGTAACCGCCTCTGAGCCTCACTCCCTCCTATACCCGGTATGGGCTCTCCACTGGCGAAATAGTCGGTATCTTTTGTCTGAAGCTGATGCTGGGTCGCATACTGGCGAAGGTCCACCTCATAGGGCATCTGGTCCATCAGGGAAAGGCCCTTCTCGTGGGCGAGAGCGGTGGCGGCATTCTTGACCAGGATCTCCACAATCTGTTCACGAACCTCTTCCAGGGGCTTGCCCCTCTTCTCCTTTATGTCCTCCACCTTGATGATGTGGTACCCGAAACGGGTCCTTACAAGATCGCTTACCTCCCCGATTTTTAGATTAAAGGCCGCATCCTCAAAGGATTTTTCCATCTGGCCTTCAGAGAAATACCCCAGGTCTCCCCCGTCGGACCTAGAAGGGCCTTCAGAATGTTTTTTGGCCAGCTCCGCAAAATCCTTACCCTGGCGGGCCTCCTCCAATACCGCGTTAGCCCTTTTCCTGACCTCCTTTTCCTTGGCCTCTTCGGCATCCGGGCTCAGCTTGAACAGGATATGCCGGGCCTTTACCTGCTTTGGCTCGGCGAACATATCGATATTGTATTCATAATAGCCCCTGATCTCCTTATCGGTTATATCCACCTTTCCCTTAAAGCCCTCTGGATCAATCTCGATAAAGACGAGTTTGATCTTTTCGGGGATCCGGTACTTCGCTTTGTTTTCCTCAAAGTATTTCTCAAGGGCTGCCTGGTCAAACTGGACTGATTTTCGGTATTTTTCCGGTTTGAACTGAACAAAACCCACCGTGATCTTTTCATTATTGTAGGTGTAGTACTCAAGCACCGCGTCCTCCGGGACCTCCAGAAATGAAAACAAAAACTGCTTTAGTTTTGCATCAAGCAACTGCAGGGCTATGGACGCCTCAAAGTCCTCCGGTTTCATACGGTTCTGGCTCAGGAGGGCCTGGTAACGCCTTATGTCAAACCTCCCATCTACCTGAAAGGGAGGATAATCCATGATCGCCTTTTGGCTTTCGCTCTCTGTAACATCCAGTCCCAGTTTCTTGGCCTCTTGGCTGATCAGCTTTTGATTGATGAGCCCGTCCAGGGCCCGTTGTCTCATATTGAGGGTCTTTATGAGGTCGTCGTTCCACATGCCTTGGTATTGTCTCCGCATGGCCTCCACAAGGTCTCGAAAGGCCTTCTCATATTCTGCCTCGCTGATCAGTTCGCCGTTGACGTAGGCTATTTTTAATCCCCTCTTTGCGGTAAAGGAATATCCAAAATAGAAGATAAATACCACGGCAATGATGCCAATCAGGAACTTGATCATCCAGGACTTGGCATGTTTTCTCATCAGACTGAGTACCATACAGGGCGTCCTCCTAAGTCTAGACGTATCGAAATCTCTTCCCGCTTATACGGCGGGGAAGGGCAAATTTGAGGCCTTGAGATAACATGATCCATTATTTATGTCTACCCCGATGTTGCATTGCAATTCACCCCATCCGATCGAATATGCTTTTATACAAGCAGCAACTGGATAATTAATGCCCTCACAGGACCGCCTTCAACGTGAACCCCGTTGTTGCATAATGGAGGACGGACAGACGTCTTTCTCTGGGACCAGTCGCTTGAGTCAGCAATGTTCTTTGTTTTCTCCCAGATCGCATCAACCAATTGCTCAATCACCCCTGTTCCATAAGCCATAGAAGGGGTCGCCCGTTTATCAGAAAGGCTTTTTGCAACATCGGGGTCTATGAGAATCTTGCCCCTACCCCCTAAGGCCCGCATCCCGCGGGGGATGTCTGGTCCCATTGCGGGCTATTGCCTGGTTCTCATCTTCAAGTGGATCCAGTCAAGCATCTCCTGTATGTTTTTGGAGAGATACCACCGGCCATTGGCAAAGGCCCCGTAATCGCCTCCTGTCATGGCGGAGGCAAATCTGGTGGAATTTGCATAGAACAACCATTGCTCCACCCACATCCGCTCAATGGCCTCATCAAAGATGCTCTCTTTCTGTGAAGGTCCCCTGGCCGCCCCATTTTCCCATGCCGAAAGCAGGATTCTGGTTGCGGTCAACGTCATCGTGTTGGTGGTCTTTAGGGTGTTTTCGAGCCGTTCAAAATGCCCGTTCACCCAACCGTTGGCATGACAGGAAAGACAAATCCGCTTCAGGCGCTTGAGCCTGCTCTCCTGCTCTTTTGGATCGATCAGGTACTTCCCGACAGGTTCCCCTGTCAGTTCTGTGGGCAAGGGAAGTTCGGCCTTATTTAAAATCACCGAGGTATCGGCCGATTTTGGGTGGGCGTGGGCATAAATCAATCCAAAAAGCCTCCAGGGGAGCCGGTCATTCATCTGATGGCTGCGGCCTGCCACGATCTCTCCCTCACCGGTGACAATCAGGCTGGCGTGGCAGGTGGCACAGGTGGGGGCCGTAAAGTCTTTCCCGATACTCCACGGAACGGCCTCGAGATTCCAATCGCTCTTTGAGGAATAAAATAGGTTACCATGCTTGCTCACCTGGTAGACGGGATAAGCGGGCACATCGGGTCCCTTGTGGCATTCGCCGCATGTGTAAGGCCCCCGCGCCATTGAAATGGAGAATTGATGGCGGGTATGACAGGCCGCGCAGGATCCCATGGTGCCGTCTGGATTGATCCGGCCAACACCCTGGTTGGGCCAGCCCGAGAGGACAGGGAAGGTCATTTCTCCCATTTGGGTTTGTCGATCTGTCATCCCTTTGACGCTTACCACGGTACCGTGACAGTAAAGGCAAGAATCGGCATTGGTTTTTGGATCGGGGGGGCTCAGGGTCGTCTTCATATCTTCAAAAGATACGGTGCCGTTGGCCACCTTTACCAGATCCCGGTACAGGGTATTGTTCATCAGGTTGCCATAGGCGTGTGACATCAGATTCCTGGCATACTGCTCCACCTCGGTGGCATGACAGGCGGCGCAGTCACCCGATGTCACGACCACGTGAACCCTGAAATCACCGTGATCAAAAGTATCCTTATGTCTTTCGGGGTTCAGGGTGTGACACTCGGCGCAGCCAACGGCCTTTTTGCCGAGTTCCCCGGGGATTTTTTCAGAGGAGACCATCCTTTCTATTGGTTTTTTTGTGAGGGCCACTTCAGGGGTTATCCGGGCATGACGGCTTTTTTTCCATTCAGAAACGATGCCCGGATGGATGGATGCATGGCATTCGACACAGGTCTTTGTATCTTCACTCATGGGTGCCTTTGCCGCTCCGGCCCCGATTTCAGACGAAAAAAGTATCAGAAGACAAAGAAGAAGAATTCGTAACTTCTCAAAAACCCGGGGATAGATCGATTGTGGTGTGGCATGGGGGTCTTTTTTTCTTCCACATGCCCCCATATGACATGGTTTAGCGGCCGTCACA
>CAZXCQ010000367.1:0-1396 GCA_964639275.1 uncultured Desulfobacteraceae bacterium
TACGGGATAAACTGCAGCCGGAATCCAGTTCCTCAAGATGCGCTACCGTATTTATTAAACTATGGACTTAGGGCCTGCGCAGAAATGACTTCCCATTTTTGCATGCCATCCTTGCACACTCACTGCAAGGACAGCGACATCTGGGGCGATTACCCGACATAATAAGTTGAGTCTTCCTTTCTGACTTCACCCTCGTCAAGGAGTTCTCTCATAACGGGGATCAGAGATCGCCAGTTCGAGATACCCAGATGGTCTGCAATTTCCACCATCCTCAAACCATCGGGGGTCTCGTCAAGGAGATCCAGAATATTCTCGCGCAATTCCTCTCTTTCACCAAACTCTTCCTCTTCGATCGCCTCCTCCTTGATAGCCTCCTCCTCGATGGCCTCCTCAACCGGTTTCACCTCGGCAATGGCTTTGACTTTCGCCGGCGGCGAAGGCGCCGCTGCGCGCTTTTTTTCATGGCGCATGGTGCTCAATATCTGATTCCATGCCTGCATTGCCTCTGAACGACCCGCCTTGAGTTCGGCCATCAACGCGCCAACCTCTTCGGACAGGTCGGTCCGGAATGCCTCCAGCTTGCCTCTCAGTTCATCTGCCATTTCCTTTAGCTCTTCACGGGTCTTCTTCTTGCGGTCATTGGCAGCCTTCTTTAGATCTGACTGGAACCCGGCGAGGTCCGACATGAACTTATCCAGATCCGATCTCATTCGCTCCGCCGTCTCTTTGAGATCCGCCCGGGTCCTCTTTTTCCGCTCACTTTCCGCCTCTTCCAGATCCGACTTGAACCCCCCCAGATTTGACTTGAACTCGCCCAGATCCGATCTGAGCTGATCCGCCATCTCCTTTAGTTCGGCTTGCATCCTGTTCTTGCGGTCGTTGGCGGCCTTCTTTAGATCTGACTGGAACCTGGCGAGGTCCGACATGAACTTATCCAGATCCGATCTGAGCTGATCCGCCATCTCCTTTAGTTCGGCCTGCATCGTCTTTTTGCGATCACTCTCGGCCGCATCCAGATCCGCTTTGAAGTTTTCAAGGTCTGCTTTGAATTGCATCAGACCGGACCGCATCTCCCTGGCCATTTCGGCACGTGCCTCACCAAACCCGCCCAGAAGTTCAGCGGTCTTCTGTCCCTGTTCGAGGGTTTTCTGTTTTAGTCTAGCAATGCCTTCAATCCGCTCCTCATAGGCATTGGCTATTTCCTCGGCCAATCTCCTCATCTCTCCTGCTAACATCCTTTATCCTCCTCTTGGCAACTGTGGATCAGACGTGCTTTCGGACTTTACACCATCCCTGTTGAGGGGCAGATGACGCCTCGCCGATCCCAAAGGACGTCTTATTTGTTTTTCATCGCGAATCTGCCTTGAGCAAAAAGACTACTCGCACAGATTGGCAT
>CAZXCQ010000367.1:1496-4992 GCA_964639275.1 uncultured Desulfobacteraceae bacterium
ACTCACTACCCACTCACCCTCGCCACCGTCTGCCACTGGGTCTGGACCCTGTCTCTTACCCTGTCAAGATCTTCCAGCATCCTCGCCATCTCGGAGTCGCGATCACTCTGCTGCACCCTTAGCAGTTTGAGCATTGTCTTTAGATCCCTGACCTTGACCATTTCCCCCTTTGAGAGAAGACCCTTGATGGCCGTCTTTAGTTCTTCCTGTTCGATCTGGAAAGACTTGAGTGCCTTTATCAGGCCCCTCTCCCGCTCCTTTTGTCTCTTCAAGATGTCCTCTCTGATGGCCCTTATGTCTGAAAGACTTGAGTGACCTCCACAAAGGATGACGTTTCTGAGCCGATCGATCATCTCCCTTTCTTGGTCGTGAAAGACCCTGAAGCTCTCCTCTACCTCTCCCTCCGTCTGTTGGACACGGTGGACCACATCGCTGATCATTCGATCAAAGTCCTTTTTCCTGAGGCTCTCCGATCGGGCAAGATTCGTCCTGACCTGCACCAACATTTCCTCGAGCTCCATCTGAAAGGTCCTTAGAAAATGATAGGCCTGCTCCATCAGCCCACCGACGGTCCTCACCCGCATCTCATACGAATCCAGGATACCGTTTGCCAACTCCCTCAGCTCCTCTCTGGGCTCCATGATGCAACCTCGCTAAATTCAATCTCTTTTGAATTGGGAAAAAAAACCGCACATAAATCGGACAACTTCTCCAAACAAGACCTGTGAAGGGAGAATTGGCAGATTTATCTGCGGCCTTCCAATTCGTGGCGGAGATGTCAGATATGCTCGAGACCTATCCTCAAGAATTGTCACCCTTTTTGGAGGGGCCTTCCCGCGCCTCCAAACCTCCCAAGGATACCTGGCAATCTCCCTTCAGTGTGAACACCCTCTTACGCAGTAGCGGTAAGCCCGACGGCCTCGGCGTATTTCAGATAGGTCTCAACGCCGGCTACCACGGCCCTTGCCTCGATAGCGAGCAGCTCGATACCGACCAAGGAAACCCTGACCCATGCATCGACCACCACGCCCTTGTCGAGGATCCTGTCGATCACCTCGGCCAAGCTCGAAGACGCCATCGATTTCTCCATTGCCATACCCATTCACCTCCTTTCCCCTTTGGGTTTTGCGAAAACAACACCTCATCAGGCATTGCCCGTGCTAATGGCCTGATGACACAGGCCAATAAGCTCGTTGATGTCAAACGGTTTTTCCAGGAATGCAAAAACCCCTGCTCTGGTAAAACTATCCCTCGCCTCCTTGAGTGCCGACGTGCCGATCACTTCACCTCCAAAACCGTTTCTCCTCAGCTGCTCAATGACGCTCACGCCGGTCATGTCCGGCAGCAGATAGTTGATGATGACAAGCCCTATCTCTCGAAACTCCCTTACCTTCTCAAGGGCTTCTCCGCCGGTGGTCACCGCTTCAACAACAAAACCCGCGCTATCAAGGACATTGCCCATCATCCAGAGCATCTCTTCAGAATCCTCCACAATCAGGACTTCCGGTTCTTCTCTCATATTCTCGTGGAACTTCTCTGATTTGTCTTTCAATCCCCAGGCAAGGATCTTCAAATGCATTTCTCATGCCAGGAAAAATGATTATTTCAACTCGTTGAATTGATTACCATAATCCAAAGAAGCAGCCGGCGAAGGGAAAAACAGAGGGGATAAATGGTATGGCATTGCCTCCCCAATTGGGGCACGGATGCCATAGTTTGGTGGTCAGTGCCTGCCCGCCATTGCCCGTCCGCCAATCGGCGAAGTCGGGCGGGCCAGGCGTTGGCAGGCGGGGACAGCCTCCTCAACTATTTGATCTTATAACTCTTGACCTTTCTGAGCAGGGTCTTGTAGTCGATCGCAAGCCTCCTGGCGGCCTCACTCTTGTTTCCTTTTGCCTCGCCGATGGCCTCTGTGATGATTCTCTTTTCCAGATCATTGGTAATGGGCCTTAGTGTATCCCTGAGTGTCCTGTTTCCATCATAGAGCCTTTGGGGGCCTCCGGGGTCGGCCTGTGTCGCCCGATGCATCAAAAGCCCGCTGAGCATCACGTGGTCCGGTTTTATATAGGCATTTTCCTCGCACAGCAGCACGGCCTGGCGGATCACGTTCCGCAACTCCCTGACGTTGCCCGGCCATTCATATGCCACTAACGATCTAAAGGCCTCTTTTGAGAACCCCCGACATTGCTTGTTGAGTTCCTCTTTCGCTTCATCAACAAACCGCTTGGTGAGATAAGGGATGTCATCCTTTCTTTGCCTCAGCGGCGGGATTTTGATAATGAATTCCTTGAGTCTGAAGTAGAGATCGGACCGGAAATCTCCGGATTTCACATGCTTCTCCAGTGTCTGATTCGTGGCCGCAATGATTCGCACCTCAACAGGCCGGGCCTCGCTGGCCCCCAGCCTTTGCACAACCCGTTCCTGCATGGCCCTGAGAAGTTTTTGTTGGGCCGTGTAAGGGAGGTTACTCACTTCATCCAGGAACAGGGTGCCCCCGTCTGCCAGCTCGAACTGGCCGGGTTTGTCAGTGTTGGCCCCGGTAAAGGCCCCCTTCCGGTAACCAAACAGCTCGCTCTCAATCAATGTCTCGGGAATGGCCCCGCAGTCTACGGCCACAAACGGTTCTCCCTTTCCCTTGCCCACTCCGTGAAGCGCCCGTGCCACGATCTCTTTGCCCGAACCGCTCTCCCCTTCTATCAATACCGTGAACTGGGTGGGCCCGACCTTTTCTACAAGCCGGACAAGCTCCTTGACCTGGTCGCTCTTGCCCATGAGGTCATAAAGGGAGGCCCGTTCACTCAAGGCCCTCCTGAGAAACTCAACCTCCCGAAGGAGATCCTGTTTCTCAAGGGCCCGTTTGATCGTAAACAGGAGATAATTGTTGTCCACCGGTTTTGTCACATAGTCGTACACTCCCATCTTCATGGCCTTCACCGCGTGCTTCACATCTCCATAGGCCGTGATCATGATAACGGGCACTGCCGGAATCCGCTGTTTCATCTCTTCGGTAACTTCCAGCCCGCTCTGCCCCGGCATCCGGTAGTCCAAAAGGACCAGCTCAGGGATATCTTTCTCCAACAGCTCCAAGGCTTGCTTGCCATTTTCGGCCTCAAAGACCCTGTATCCTGATGACTTGAGGAGATTGCCCGCGGCCCAGCGGAAGTCGGGATCGTCATCGACCAGCAGTATCTTCCTCTCAGATGGGCCTTCCCCTATCTCGACTGACATCTCTTGACCCCTTTCGTATCAATTTACCTTTCTCCAAAATTAGAACTGAGACAGGGGAACGGGGGTTCCGGAACCCCCATTGCCCGGGTTCAAAAGGATAAAGATCCCCGCCCAAAGGACGCGGCCTTGATCTAGCCCCCTGTAAGGGGGCAATTCTAATTCATTCTAACCGTCATCCCGGCGAAAGCCATTCGGCTCCGAGACATGTCGACAAGCCCATCGGCAGTGAGACATGTCGACGAGCTCATGTCGAGTCGCTCAGGGCCGA
>CAZXCQ010000368.1:0-4946 GCA_964639275.1 uncultured Desulfobacteraceae bacterium
AACCTCATCCTCCGTGAGGCAGGGAAACGATGACATGCGTTCCTTCAGCATCTAACGTGGTAAAGCAAATATTTCCTTGGTGGGTTCTGGCAATAAGCATAGCACTATATGTCCCGAGGCCTGTTCCGCCCTGTTTTCCGCTGGTCGAATAGGCGTCGAAAAAGCTCTCGCGCACTTTTTCGGGGATTGCCCCCCGGTTGTGTATGTCGATAATATGGAGCTTTTGATCGCCCTCCTCATTAGCCTGAATACTGATTTTGACCGGTGCATTTTCCGGTGATGCCTCCACGGCGTTCTTTAGGAGATTGGCAAACATCATCTCCAACAGATCTTCATCACCATTCAGAATTTCATCCCCCTTACCTGCGAGTTGCCCAAATACCTCCATCCGTATGGTGATTCCCTTTTTTAGGGTCAGAGGCTCCAGCTGTTTCCTCACCCTCTTTAGAAGATCGATGAGATTTACCGGCTGGGCCGTGAGTTCGTAGATACCCTGCTCCATCTGAAATAGGTCACGGCTCCGATCAATCAACTTAACTGTCTTTTCTCCCAATTCCTGAATGAGGGCCACTGCCTTTCTTTGCCGATCTGTTAAATTGCCCCCTTTTTGTAGCCTCTTGGCCAACCCAGTGATCCCGATCAACGGCGACTTAAGATCGTGCCGCATCATCCGTTGAACATCCTCTCGGATCCGTTCAATCTGTCTTCGTTCGGTTATGTCCCTTATAATTGCACCAAAATATACGCCTGATGAGCTCTGCCAAGAGGACAGAGAGAGTTCGATGGAAAATTCGGTTCCGTCCTTGCGAAGGGCCTCCAGTTCCATTTTCTTGCCAAGGAGATGTTTTTCCCCGGTCTTTAAGAAACGCCTCACCCCGTCGCGATGGGCCTTCCTGTATCTTTCAGGGATGATGGTCGTCACAGGGCCACCTAATATTTCTGGACCATAGCCAAATATGAGTTCGGCCCCCTTATTCCATGTCAAGATGGAATCGTCACCATCCGCAGTGATAATTCCATCGATAGAGGTTTCGGTCACCGAACGATATCGATCCTCACTCTCTCTTAGCTCGCGAAGAAGCTTTTCCTGATCTAGGGTATTCATTAGAAAACATTTTGGGTTTCATCGTCTCAAAAAGGGGGCCGTCTTTCTCTAATTCGTGTCGGATATCAATCGAACAAATTGGACAGCCAGGGAATCTAATAAAAAACTTATACCATATCCAAAATGTTAATTCATCTGTTTTTCCGCTCCAACCCAGATAGGAGATTCATCATGTGTAGACAAAAGCCAATTTCCATCTTTGGGAGGCGGTTGTCATGTCAACGTCCTCTGGTTTTGGATATGGCGATAGGCGTTTTCTAGGCCACCTTGGCAGGGCCATTTCCGAATGCCAGGCACGGGGTCATGGATATAGCAGCAATGCTCGGTCTGATGTAACTGCCCTCCAAAGGCCTTAAGAATGTGGTCGCGGTGATCACCAAGACGATGGTGTGTCCGTCTCCGTAAGTGAGCCGGTGACTCGCAAGTATTGCCAATCCAATGAAGCTGATCGGTTCAAGCCTTTGTATATCCTGGGCAGAGATGGCATGGAACCAGGCTCCGCCCACGAGGATGGCACATATTCCGATGGCGACAGGACCGACAACCTGGGGTATTCGCAGACGTGCAAATATCCGTCCGCCAATGGAGCCGAGGATGACCGCAATTCCAATTAAAAGGACAAATCGATTCATAAGAAGGCCTTCTTTTAGTGGCAGAAGCCGAAATACTTCAGGCCGCCAAGCCGGGAGCCTTATCGGTTTTTCAAAACCGACTATTTCGTAGAAACCCTCCAGGACCCTCACTCACGCGTAAGGCATGATTCCAGCTCTAACAGGGGCGGAGATCCTGAAGTGGTTAATCCTCATGGATTCTCGTTTTCACGGAATGACAGGAAAAAAGACTTCGGCTTTTGCGAGACCATCAAGGCTGTAACCGGTTACTCCAACCCCCATTTACGCAAAGGTGGGAGTCCTGAACAGATAAGTTGGAGTGGCTACATCCTTCCCTATGATAGCCTTTGAACTTGAAGGTGACATAACTACACTTGAATTGGATGATACGGCCTTCGGCAATCACGGGATGTTTGGTGAAACGAGAGGCGCTTCCATGCCATGCAAATTCCTCTGTGGCGATCAGTGTCCCTGCTAGGGCTTTTTTTCTGCTAACGCGGAACCGAATCTGGCTTCCTGTTCGGGTATCGCTGGGCCGTCACCTCCAACCCGTTTTAGAGAAGACACTGAATCGCTGTCACCATGAGCAAGGCCAGGGGGTAATAACTGGCCCTGTTGAATAGGCTTATGGCTTCAACACGGTCTCTCGTCTTGTAAAGCCGATAGGCAGGGGTAATGAGCAAATAGGTCCCAACCATAAGGCAGGCCGCGAGATAAGGCCATCGTAACCTGAAAGGTGTCAGCCACAGAAGAACAACATTCATTGCCAGGGTCATTATGAGAGAGCCCATAATAAAAACGGCCGACAGATCCGGCCCGAAACGAACAGGGATGGTCTTGGCCTGAAGACGCCTATCCCCGTCCACATCCTCCCAATCGTTTGGAATGTTTTGCCCCCCAATCTCCCAGAACAAGAGCCATAGCAAAAGGACCAGCAGAAAGTTGAAAGAAGGCTTAGGGTCCACCGCAAATACGGCGGCTATGGCGCCCGAGGTCTTGACGCCTCCGCTGACAATAATTCGCATCCAGGTGAGTCTCCACATCAGGCAATAGACAATCTCCAGGGCGCAGCCGATCATGAAAACAACGACGCACACCGGATTCAGGATATATGCCCCTGCCACCGCCAGTAAGGCCCAAGCCAAGGTCCAGCTAAGGCTTTCTCTAAGACTCAACAAACCTTGTGCCAAAGGGTGCCGGACGATGGCACCGTCCAGGTAATATTCTGAATCCCGGAACACACCGTGTTCAATCTTCTTCTTATCGGAACGGTAATCAATGACGTCGTTCAGGGCGTAGACGGCGATATAGCCGGCGAAAACGGTCAAAAGCCCCAATAAGATCACCTTAAGAGGGGGAAACGCACCCAGCCACAGCAAGGCTGCGAGCCCGGGGGTCGTCATGTCCAGCAAAGCGTGGGGTGTTCTGGAGAGGGCCAGAAATAGTCCCAACCGTGATAAACCGCTAAGCTGTCTCTGGGATGGAGACTTCATCGTGTGTGTTCCCATTAACGCGATGCTGAGGCTAGTTTGGTCCTTTCGCACATTTGATCGCGATGACGAAGGTCATGATCATCTCTACCAAATAGGCACTTTTGACGAGGATCAAAAGGGATCAGCCACTGCCCTCCTGAAAAAAGCCACCAAGCCTCCCCATTTCAGTAGGTTTTCGGCCTAAGGCTGCCGTTCCGGGCCAAAACACCCCCTTCCCATGCCGTCCTTCAAATAAATTGGGCGATTTTCACTTGCGTTTCTCAGCGCTTCCGGCTGCATCGGAATAGGAGTCTTATTTTGATTCTTAACATATCTGGCTATAAATTTCTCCAATATTCGTCTCTAACCCTACTCCCTTTATCCCGTATTTCGCAAGTGTCTCTACGAGGTGCGCGAGCGTACTGGCTACCTCGAGGATTTTCCTTCACCCAATCGGTGAAGGGATTTTGTCTCCGGAACTGCAAGTAGCAGGGCTTCTCCAAATATACTTGCGAAATTCGGGATGATAGAACTCTCCTAAGCCGTACATGGGTTCAAGCAAGTATTTTATGTTTTGATATCCTGTATGCTTCACTAAAGAGCGAGCGGAAACCCAGATCGCTCGTGGATGATGGGGGGCTATGAAGTTATTAATCTGAAATTGCAGAAACGCGGTCTGGATCTCAGAATGGGGAAATCCATGGCCCTGCATAGCCCCTAGCTACCCCTAAATTTTTCCGGAATGCGCCTCATTCCATGCTAGTTTTGACAACAACCGGGTCATGTTGCAGAAGCCGAGGACGGCCGCGACGATCATGCCAACACCCATGAGCGTTGGAAGCAGCAGCCACCAGGGGGAAATCCAGAAGCCGAGAATCACGCCCAGTAACACCATGGAGCCGACCACCAGATACGTCTGACGCTGAAGACTCATGTGCCTCACCTCCTTTCAAATGAACAACTTTACTCTTTTCTGCTTTTAAACCTCGCCCGGTGGGTATGTGGGTTACAGATGATGTTAAACATAGTGGGTTCGCCGAATTTGCTCCTTTTGATTTCTTTGCCTCCGTAACAGGCGCAAGCGATATTCTTTGAAGCCATTTTTCGTTGAATGAATCTTCGGTGCAATCAGGTGGAGACAGTATCTTCCGGGGTGAATGCATGTAGCTGGAAAAGGTCCCTTGGGCTACTCCCTTTATGTGGACCGTGCGATTAAAGCCACGCGCCTCTGTGAGTGGCAACAATCTCTCAGGAAGAACTGGCACAAACCATGCTTCGGCACACTCGAGTTACAGGATAAGGATGATTATCTTCATTTTACGCTGGCCGTCTATCTGGGGGGCCTTGCTCCCGCGGACGGTAACCGGATATCTCTATGCCCTTCGCATCCCTAAATATGCTTTTGTTCCCGGAAACGTTATGAGTGAGAAGATGTATCTCATAAGAAGGAGGGTGTATTGGGCAAGCTGTTTCCTGAGTGTTTCCTGCGTGTGGGGACCAATCGCGTTGTATCTCCATAATCCAGGCCTTTTTGCTATGAATCAAGGAGAGCAACGACAGAGTACATATTCTGATATGTGAAAATACATTCTCTACCTACTTTTCGACATGTTCCTCAGAGGGTATTGAATGATACTTGGTCAATACCCTTTGAATCTCCGCAAGAGAAAAAGGGGGCATTGAGCGAAAGGACCACAAAAACATGGAAGGTTGCCATGGAACACGTCCTATTGTCCAGGGTCCAATTTGCTTTTACGG
>CAZXCQ010000369.1:0-4886 GCA_964639275.1 uncultured Desulfobacteraceae bacterium
GCAATGGGGGTTCCGGATCCCCATTGCCCGCGTTTCAAATGACTAGAGTGTTACTATCAATTTGGCTTAGCCTTTTTCAAAACTGGCACATGGGCACGAGGATTTGAATAATTTCACCTCACCTGCCTCCTTAATGTGCAGAGATTCATGGGTTAACCGGATTCGAGGTTTTTCCCTTGGTAGCATGCCCCGGCCCCGGTGATATGTCAAGCCACTTTCCCCGACCGCCACTCCCCCGGCGAAGGCTTAGGACGGGAGTCCAAGAAGGGATGAATATTTTGTTGACATTGTGCGTTGGCCCTGTCTATACCAGCACCCGATCTGCTCTACTACGCATCGGTTGGGAACCGGAGGCGGGAAAAGAGGAAAGGAGGATATCTGATGAGCCGCAATTGGAGCAGCTTTGGTCTAAAAGACCAGATTGCCATAGTCACCGGGGCATCCCAGGGGATTGGGCGGGACCTGGCCATTGCATTGGCCGAGGCAGGTGTCCACGTCGCTTTGGTCAGCCGAAACAAATCAGCTTTGGAGGCGGTGGCATCAGAGATCGAGGTGCTTGATCGGAAGGCCCTGGTGATTCCCAAAGACCTCAGAGATGTATCCCAGATACGCGCAATGGTTGACCAGGTGCATGAGACCTTCAAAAGGATTGACATCCTGATTAATAACGCTGCATGGACCGATACGGTAGAGGCATTGGAGGTTACAGAAGAAGAATGGGATCAGACCCTGGATACCAGTCTAAAGGCGTTGTTTTTTGCCTCCCAGGCGGTCGCCCGGGTTATGATCCCGCAAGGTCGTGGGAAGATCGTTAACATCGGGTCCACCTTTGGTCAGGTTACGTTTAAGGGACGATCCGTCTATGCGGCGGCAAAGGCGGGTGTTCATCACCTGACCCGTGCCCTGGCCTATGAGTGGGCCTCCAGGGGGATCAATGTCAATGCCGTGGCCCCTTGCATCACTGAAACCCCCACCCGCCGTCAATTGTTGGAGCGACCCGGGTATAAAGAATGGGTTCTGGGAGAAATGCTTCCTGTCCGTCGTTGGGCCCAACCCGAGGATCTGGTGGGAGCCACACTCTTTTTGTGCAGTTCCATGTCTGACATGGTCGTTGGGCATGTCATGGTGGTGGACGGCGGTTGGACCATTCACTGAGTGTCCCCGCAAAAACAACTTTTATAATTCCGTCTATCCCGTCCAACCACAATGCCTAGAAGCCGCTTATTCCAGTCAATTTAGACGCGTATTCACGTGGGAAGCGCCCGGATTCGTCATTTTCAACCTGAAAACTGGCGGCGCATTGGCAAGCATGTGGCACAGCCAGCAGTTTTGCGAGGACGTTGAATCCGGAACCTGTGAACGCTTACAATGGGGCTGTAGCTCAGATGGGAGAGCGCATGACTGGCAATAGACGAAAATCATCCAAACCACCCGAACACATCTCATAAAGTATCCCTTCTTTTTATGCCTCTGCATCATCCTTTCGATTGATCATCATAAATAAATCTGATATCCTTAGACATTCGCAAATTTGGACCCTTTAAAGAAGCCGTTGGCCTAATATTTACAGCTTCAAGTTGATGGCTGCCAGTGTAAGAATTTGAAGTTATGGCAAGATAAGTCAACATTCCCAAAAGCTGAGATAAGAAATCAATCTCTCAACCTTCACTCAAGCCCTCTGATTTGATGATAACACATTTTTTTTGAGCTTGACGGTATTTTGGGTTTTGCCATAAGAAATGAGATAAGGTGAGGCTGGAATTTTTGGAATTCGAGGGAACATGCCCGCCAAAGACCGTAGGCATATGTCAGGACGGACAGCCTTTCAAAGGGAGCCTATCATGTCCGATCAACGGCCGGCTCAAATTTGGCTCGCCCTCTCTCTTATACACGTTAACCGAAAGAGATTATTCTACAACCCAAAGAACCCTTCTCGACAGTCGCTCATTACGCTCTTGCCCGGGACGTCATGCCGCATGATGGGCAGATCACCGTCGAGACCGCGAACAGGGATCTGGACGAGGATTTCACGCGGAGGCATACCGGCACAACCACGGGCCCCCACGTGATGCTGGCTGTCACCGACACAGGGTGCGGTATGGACGAGGAGACCCTGACCCGGATATTCCAGCCCCTTTTCACCACCGAGGAGCAGGGAGGGGAACGGGCCTGGGCCTCTCCGCGTGGCACAACAGCACAACATCTTGGTGCGCCTCAAATCGCTCTAAATCAATAAAAACGCGCAAGGGAGGGTGTCCCGACAAACGGCATTGACGGCATGCCCTTCCCACCCGGTGCCTTGGTGGAGCCCTTTCGAATCCCTCCCTTGTCATCTTTCCTTTTCAAGGAAAAGGCATCATGCAGCTCGAGTTCCTTCGGGCGTAGAACCCTTGATCTGCGATAGTTTCATTCCATGTTCTCATAATTGAGGTTCATGTAGATGGCGGCGCGGGTCGCGAACTGACCAAAGTTGTCCACGTAAAGAATGTTAGGAAACAGGGACTTGGTGATCTTTTTCTTGGCCATCTGCTCGTCCAGGTTGGGAATGAGCTTTGGGCCCGCCTCGTGGGCTAGGTCCAGAATGCTGGGCGCAACGTCGGTCACGCAGCTCACGGCGTCCCAGCCGCTCAGGGTCAAGGTCCAGGACAACAAGAACATCTGCCTGTGCTTGGGCGGTTTCTCTGTAAGGTGATTGGCGTTTTTCAAAAGCTTCTTGATCTGGTCTTCTTCCATTTTATTGAGGTCATTGGTGTTGGAATACTTGTTGTATATGGGAAGGTCATCGTACGAGAATATCCCTTGGGCCTTTTGCGAGTTCTCATTTTCCATCCGCACGATGACGTTGTTCCCGTTAATGGCAAGGATATCATCCACAGTCATGGTCCGGGGATTGCAGTCTTCGCACATTATCAAAAAGTCTGCTCCCAGCCAGTCCTGGATCATGTCGATGACCGACTGCCACTGCTCATCGGAGCACCCATCCCAGGCGACTGATCCTTCCACGGCCCAGCAGTGGGAAAAATCCAGAATGACAAGCTCTTTTTCGTAGCCTTCCCGGTCCAGAAAATTCCGGACGTCCAAGAGCGCGTCCCGAAGCGACTCTCCGGTGCAACCCGTAAAAAGTTCGCCAATCGTGCCAAAATGTCCCGTCCACCAGGAGGTGCTGTCCATGTCATAAACGGGCCGCAAATCAAAGTACCGGGCCCCGTCCTCGAGCTGTTCGCCTATGGAGGAAACCTGGGTGATTGTGTTGCATTCGGACGCGTAGTCGTGGTAGCAGTTGGTATCAGTGTGCATTCCCGCATCATGGGAGCCGGGAAGTGAGATTTGGAGCAGGCTCCTGTCCTTGATCAGGCCGTAATTGTCCTTCATCCATTTCGATATATCCAGGTAAGAGCCGTCGAAATAGAAAGGAAAAACAAAATCGTAGCACCGGTCCCATTGTCCGGAGTCGGTCGTGTTGCTGGCCATGGTGCCGTCGTAATGGACCTCCTGGAGAAACCAGAAGTTGTTGTCCTTGTTCGTCTGGCCGAACAGGTAGGTCTTGTGCGACACCCGGACAGCGGTCACCGTATCATAAAAATAGTACCAATAGCCGTTGTCCGTCTCGCTGCCCATGGTGCCGTCGTAATGGACCTCCTGGAGAAACCAGAAGTAGTGTCCGGCTTCGTACCAGTGTTCCTTCTTGCTCGTCTGGCCGAACAGGTAGGTGTGGCCATCCTGCAGGACGGTAGTGGCGGTGTCGAAATAGTGGCCCCACTTTCCGGAGTCGGTCATGTTGCTGGCCATGGTGCCGTCATCGTAGACCTCCTGGAGGAAATAGAAGTTGTTGTCCTTGTTCGTTTGGCCGAACAGGTAGGTCTTGTCCGACACCTGGACAGGGGTCAGCGTGGGGTAAAAATAATGCCAGGAGCCGTTGTCCGTCTCGCTGCCCATGGTGCCGTCCTTGTTGATCTCTTGGATGAACCAGTAATTCGTATCGGATTTTTGGCCGAAGATGAAAGGCTTCCCGTCCACCTGGAATCCTACCAGGGTAGCATAATAGTTGTTAAAATGGCCGCTGTCGGTGACCCGGCCCGGATCACCTGTGGGCAGAAGCTCCTGGATGAACCAATCTCCGTCCTTCCGCAGACCCATGATGAACTGGCGATCGCCCACGTTGAAACGGGCCATGCTCTCATAGGTGTTCTCCCATGTGCCCGACATGAGCTCGCGGCCCATTGTGCCGTCGTCTTTCACGTGCTGGGTGAACACATGGCGGTCCCTGTTGTTCCAGCCGAACAGAGCCGCGGTTTCCCATGGAGGATTGTTTAGCAACCACTTGGCGTCCTTACCGGAATTATCCGAACCACACCCCGCCATGATAATGCACGCGAGAACGAGGCCCCATGCCATGACCGCCTGAGCGCGCCCCTTGGGCCGGGCTCTTTTGTCGCACAAAGGAATCTTCATGAATTGCCGTCCTTTCAATATAGTACATTCTTGGCCAGAACCCGTAAAAGAAGCTTGAAATCGTTCAGCTGATAAGAACTTGCTTTTTCAAATCCGAACTATAGGGGAATGCTGCTTGTGTGTCAAGAAAGAGGGTGGGCACTTAGATAGATGAGGCGACCCAACCGAGCAGTCGAGGCGACATCCTAAAGGCCGCGTCTCACTTCCATCGTTCGCCTCGGAATGCATGAAAACCGGCGCCGATTGCCGACCGCCGGTTCCCCTCCAGTTCTCCTGATTAGCCAGGATTATTCCGCCGGGCCACACGAACTTTCGGGACTTAATGGGTGTGGATATCACTTTGGTATATGTCGTCATTTTGAATTACAGATACAGCCACATGTCCACTGGCGGCCCAAGAGCCTGTAATCTCCTATCGACGTCAAGGACGCCAT
>CAZXCQ010000370.1:0-4884 GCA_964639275.1 uncultured Desulfobacteraceae bacterium
TAAGGGGTGGCGTGAGGATACGCCATTTTGAGACGGCACTGCCGGGCCCCCTATTCGAGGCATGTGGAAGAAAAAAAGACCCCCATGCCACACCACAATCGATTGATCCCCTGATTTTTGAGAAGTTACCGTTGGGGTGTAAACGTCAACCCGTATGAGGGAAAGGAGGGTAAGCTTATGAAAGAGAATGGTTTGGGGAGAATGTTCATAAGACATCTGGTCATGGCGATTCCATGGGGCATTGTCTTCCTTGTGGTGTTTTTTATCGCAATGACTGGGATCAGGCAACAGCTAAAGGAGGCCGTAGAGTACACGGCGGCCCGCGTCATTTATGGGACAGTCGCCGCGGTCTCTGACTACCACGTGGTTACTGCGGTCAAGAAGAATATCAAGGAGGGGATTGAATTCGTGGCCAAGACCGGCAGCAATGAGATCAAACAGATCCTGAACGACCCCCAGGTAAAGCAAGACATAAAGGAGGCCCTGGAATATACCGGCAGGCAGATCCGTTAGCCGCCAGACCGATAACGAGGTAATTGCCTGTGATCGTCGCAGTTCACCAACCCCAGTATCTGCCCTGGCTGGGCTATTTCGAAAAGATCAGCAGGGCAGATATCTTTGTACTCCTGGATAATGTTCAGTTTAAGAAAAATGAGTGGCAGAACAGGAACAAGATAAAGACGGCCCAGGGATGGCAGTGGCTGACCGTACCGGTCAGGTACAGGTATCCCCAGCTGATAAATGAGGTATTGATTAATAATGATGTCAGATGGCAGCACAAACAGAGGCAGGCGATCTTGTCCAATTACCGCAAGGCAATCCATTATCATTACCTGGGGGAGTTTTTTGAGGAGATCTTTTCCCGTTCCTGGCAATTGATCTCCGATCTCAACATCACTGCCGTAAAGAGATTGATGCGGGTGCTTGGGATTGAAACACCCATCTTTGTGGCCTCGGAATTGGGTGATTTCCCGAGAGATCCGGATGAAAGGCTTATCTCCATAACCCAGCACTTTGGTGCGGATACCTATCTGGCAGGAAAGGGCGGGGGCCGATATATGGATCTGGAAAAATATCATAGGCGTGGCATAACGGTCAGATTCCAGGATTACGATCACCCGGTATATGGCCAGCTCTTTGGCAGATTTGAGCCATATATGTCTGTCATTGATCTGGTTCTTAACCATGGTGATAAGAGCCTGAGTATTTTAAGGGGGAATCCATGAATATATTGGCTGTTGGGGCGCATCCCGACGATATTGAAGTGGGTTGCGGGGGCACCCTGATCAGGTACGCGCAAAAGGGGCACGAGGTGTTTCTGTTGGTCTGCACCATGGGGGAGAAGGGGGGCATCGCCGAGACAAGGTATCAGGAGCAGCTAAAGGCCGCAGAGATCATGGGTGTCAAGGATGTCTTTTGGGGTAATTTCAAAGACACGGAATTCGCTGATCAGGGCAATGAGATCATTCAGATGGTAGAGAGTTATATCAACTCCACCACACCCGACTTTATCTTTGTCAATTCCTTTCAGGACACCCATCAAGACCACCGCACGCTCCACCGGTCTGTTCTCTCTGCCACAAGATATGTAAAGAATGTCCTCTTTTACGAGGTCCCTACCTCCGATAGTTTTGCACCAAGTGTATATGTAGATATCGGCCCTGTCATGGAGAAGAAACTGGAGGCACTCCAGGCCCATGCCTCGCAGGTGATGAAGACCAACATCCCTGGCCTTTCAATCCTGGATATTGCCAGGGCCGCTGCCCATTTCAGGGGGGTGCAGGCAAGAATTCCCCTGGCCGAGGGATTTGCCTCGGAAAGACTTCTTATCAATATTGATTAGACGAGATGATCACTCACTCAAGGCCAGTTCTCGACGAAGAAGACATCGCCGGCGTGACAGAGGTGTTACGATCAGGACAGCTGGCCCAAGGAAAGTTCGTATCTTCCCTTGAAAGGACCCTTGCCTCCTTTGTTGGGGTAAGTCACGGGGCTGCAGTAAGTTCTGGCACTGCGGCTCTCCATCTCTTGCTTATCTCTCTGGGGGTGGGCCATGGCTCTGAGGTCATATTGCCAACCTATGTATGTACGGCCCTCCTCAATGCCATCCACTATGTCGGGGCGACCCCTGTCTTGGTGGACATCGATCCCGATACCTATAACATCAGTGTTGAAAAGGCAAGAAAGGCCATCAATCAAAGAACCCGCGCCATAATTGCGCCCCACATGTTTGGGCTTTCAGCAGATATGCATGGGATCATCTCCCTGGGAGTCCCGGTGATTGAAGATTGTGCCCAGGCCGTCGGGGCCACGTACCAGGGCAAGGCCGTGGGAGGCCTGGGGCATGCTGCCATTTTCTCCCTTTATGCCACCAAGATGATCTGTGCGGGAGAAGGAGGACTTATTGTGTCAGATCGAGGAGACCTTATAGAGCAGATAAAGGATCTCCGGGACTACGATGAAAAGGAGACCTATAGGGTTCGGTATAACTACAAACTGACCGATATACAGGCCGCCCTGGGGATGAGCCAGCTCAAGAAACTTCCCGCCTTCATCCAAAAGAGAAGAGAGATCGCCGGGATCTATGACAACGGATTGAGCGGGGTGGTCAAAAAGATTCCTTTTGTGCCACAGGGAAGAGGGCATGTCTATTACCGCTATGTTATGCTCGTGGAAGATACGTCCCGATTTATTGAAGCGATCAAAAGGAGCGGCATTGAATGCAGAAGACCCGTATTTAGACCCCTGCACCGGTACCTCAACTTGGCCGGGTATCCTGTAGCGGAAGAGGTGTGGTCAAATGCGGTCTCCGTCCCCATATACCCTTCCCTCTCCACAGATGAGGCCCACCGAATCGTAGATGTCATAAACGATGTAACGGCGGCCCTGTCCGGCAAACATGGATAATAAGAGAAAATTCTCAGCTCTTAGGATCTCTTATCCCCTAGCCAGCCTCATCTTTGTGGTGCTTATCAATCCCTTCTTTCGATCTTGGTTCACTTCTGTTGGGGCAAGATGGCTATACATACTCCTTTTCTCGGTTTCTCTGTCTCATATCATCACTCCTGTAATGAGGTGGATCGCCTTTAGATATGATATCCTCGATATTCCCGACCAAAGGAAAATCCATATCAACGCCACTCCCCTCTTAGGAGGCCTGGCAATTATCATCGCCATGTCCGCGGCCTTAGTGGCCAACATGGTTCCTGGCAGGCAAATGCTTGTCCTCTTATGCGGGGGGATCATCATTGGCATTTTGGGGGCCCTGGATGACTGGAAGGGATTATCGGCGCGGCTAAAACTCCTGATGCAAATACTTGTGGTCCTGTGGCTGGTCCATAATGGAATCGTACTCCACCTGCTGCCCGCCATGACCCCGTGGGGTTTTTTGGGCAATCTTGTCTTAACGGTTATCTGGATAGTGGGTTTGACCAATTCCATGAATTTTTTTGACGGCATGGACGGTCTCGCAACCGGCCTGAGCGCCATTATCGCCTTTTTTATGGGGATCGTTGCCTTTCAGACGGACCAGCCCTCTATGGGATGGATTGCCATCGCCATATTGGGGAGTTGCCTCGGGTTCTTCCCCTTCAATTTTAGGCTGAGTAAACCAGCGGCCATTTACCTGGGGGATGCCGGGAGTACATTCCTCGGCTTTATTCTCTCGGCCCTGGCCGTCAAGGGCGACTGGTCTGAGACCAGCCGGATTGTGTCTTTTGCCACACCGACCTTGATCTTCTGGGTCCTGATATTTGATATGGGCTACATAACCATAGAGAGGATAATCTCCGGAAAGGTCAAAAGCGTTAAGGAATGGATCGATTATGTGGGTAAAGACCATTTACACCACCGGCTCTACCATCTCTTGGGAGACCGGAGAAAGGCGGTCCTGACCATTTTCCTCTTGAGCGCAACCCTTGGTTTGAGTAGTATAGCCCTTAGAAATGCCAGCATGATTGACGGCATCCTCCTGGTTATCCAGGCGTTCCTCTTGACCTCTGTGGTTTCGGTCATCGAATATACCGGTAAAAATGAGTAAGCTTTGAGAAAGACTCGCCACCATGGATGCCACTGTCTTAGATGTGATCGGAGTTACCAAACGGTTTGGGAGCCTAACGGCCCTGAAAGACATCAGCTTTGCCATTAGACGGGGAGAGATCGTGGGGCTCATCGGCCCAAATGGTGCCGGGAAGACCACCCTTGTAAACTTGATTGCAGGGGGAGTGCCTTACTCCACGGGAGATATTTGTTTTTTCGGAAAATCGATCCGCGGGCTAAAGCCCCACCAAGTGGGCCGTCTAGGAATCAGCAGGACATTTCAGGTCGTCCAACCCTTCAATAACATGACGACCCTCGAAAACGTTATGGTGGGGGCGCTATTTGGAAACACCAATAGAAAAAGGAAGGTGGGGAAGGCCCGGCAGAAATCTCTGGAGTTGCTGGATTTACTCGATCTCTCCACCAGGAAGGATGTGCCGGGAGAGAGCCTCAACATCTCGGAGCGGCGACGGCTTGAAAGGGCAAGGGTCCTGGCCATGCTTCCCACCCTGCTCCTCCTCGATGAGGTGATGGCCGGGCTCAATCCCACCGAAATCGACGAGGGTGTGGAACTTATCAGGAAGGTGCGGGATGCGGGCGTAACGATCCTGGTAATCGAACACGTAATGCAGGCCATTGCCAAGGTCTCTGACCGGGTCGTGGTCTTGCACCATGGGGAGAAGATTACTGAAGGCCCACCTGAGATAGTGCTGAACGACAGACAGGTCATCGACGCCTATCTTGGAAAACGTTATAAGGCGACCATAACACTTTCAAAGACTGAGTAAATCATCGTAACTTCTCAAAAACCCGGGGATAAATCGATTGTGGTGAGGCATGGGGGTC
>CAZXCQ010000371.1:0-4834 GCA_964639275.1 uncultured Desulfobacteraceae bacterium
TCCCAACATGATCGTTGGACGCCATATGAGCCACTCGTCTTTGGGTTCGTCATAGAGGACAAATCTTGCCCCGTTTTTGGCCGGGCTTCCTGAGGGAGGTGTCAAAGTGTATGTCTCGCCTTTGGCCTTACCCTTTGACTTCGATTCATCAAGAACAACACCTCTGGGCGCTGTATCTTCTTTTTGTGCCGCGTCCACCTTCCCAGGCGTGGCAAAGCCAATGCCACCTTCCAATATGGATTGCATGGAGCCGGTACGCACCATTGCCCCTTTGAACAGGCCAACGTCTATTTTTATTCCCGATGCATTCCAGAACTTTGAAGTGGTCCGGACCAGCGGGGCATAGCGGTTTTCGATATCCACATTGATAAGCGCAGAGGTTGCATCCTCAGCGAGCCGACATCCGGTGACCCTCCCCACCTTGATCTGGCGGAAGCACACCGGGTCATCGGCCTTTATTGACCCGAGGCGCTGTGCCACCAGGACAATTTCCAACCCTTTTCTCGGAACCAGGATCGGCGGCGGTTCGCTAAGGGCCTTAAAGGCGCGTGTTGGTTTTCCTTTGCCAGGACGAAGGGTGATATAGATTCCCGAGATGATCGTTTCAAGGTTCTTTGCGCCGGCAAGCCCGATCTGAGGTTCCACCAGCCAGAATTGTGTTCCCTCCCTGAGCAGAGAGCGATACCGGCTTTGGACCGTTGCGGTTACCCTAGCTCCCGTTATCTCCTTATCGAGTTCAATCCTGGACACCCTCCCGATTTCAACTCCCATGTACCTGATCTGAGTTGTCTGGGTGAGCCCCTTTCCGTCATCAAAGAAGAGGGTGATCTGCTTCCCCTCCTGATCAGCAAGGTCCCTGTTTTGAAAGAGCCTGAAGGTGTCACCATCAACCGCTTCCTTGGCCTCTTCACCTTCCTCAGGGGTGAAGAACGCGACGCCCCCCATTAGCAGTGCACTCAAGGCCTCGGCATTGATCTTAAAACCCGAAAAACTCCCTTCAATACTCACACCGCTGACGTTGAAAAACCGTGATGACTTCTTTACTTGGGGGGCATATTGCTGATCGATATAGACATCTAATACGA
Organism: uncultured Desulfobacteraceae bacterium; assembly: GCA_964639275.1. Taxonomy (GTDB): domain Bacteria; phylum Desulfobacterota; class DSM-4660; order Desulfatiglandales; family Desulfatiglandaceae; genus CAZXCQ01. Next base: position 1,086 of record CAZXCQ010000371.1, read on the forward strand.
CTTTTCCCTGGGCATTCAAATCGAACTGCTGGATCTCTCCGGTCTTGATGCCCTTGTAAAAGACCCCGGTTCCCTGAGACAGTGAACCCAGGGCATCAGAAATGAGCTGAATATGGAGCCCCGGCTCGTCGGGCCGGATAGGCGGCGGGGCGGATAGGGCCACAAAATCGCGCTCCTCGGCCCCGTTCCCCGGCTGCATGGTGATATAGTTTCCCCTCAAAATGGTCTCAAGCCCTGTGATTCCCCTTGGCGAGATCCTGGGTATCACCATCCAGAACTTGGTGTTTTTCCTGAGCTGTTCACGGGCCTCCTTTACAAATTCCACCGACACATTGACGCTCCGAAAGTCTTTGTTAATGGAGAGGTCCTTTACCACCCCTATGGGCATGCCCCGATAAACAACACGGGTCTTGCCTTTTTCGATCCCCTCCGCATTCTCAAACCGGATGGTTGCCATGATGCCAGCGTCCCTAATACTCTTGTAGACGAGCCAGGATGCAATCAACAACGCCACAAGGGGTAGAATCCAGATTGGAGAAAGTCCTTTCCTGCGTCTAATCTCAGGGGCAGGGATATTTGATTCCATCTGCTGATCATCTGTCATGGGGTATCCTCCCATATCAGCCTTGTGTCAAAGGTATTTGCTGCGAGCATGGTTAAAACGACCACGGCTGCAAAATAGGTCGCTGCTGGTGCCGGTGCGATCGAGCTCAGCATGCCCAGGTTTACCAACGCCACCATGATGGCCATCACAAAGATATCGAGCATGGACCAGCGGCCGATGAACTTTATGATCCGAAACATCAAGGTCTTGTGCCTTGACCATGTCTTCCATTTGTTCTGGATTGAGATCATGATGAGCATTATGCCCACCACTTTGAATACCGGCACCAGGATACTCGCAAAAAAGATGAGGAGCGCGATGAAGTAGCTCCCCGATTGTATAAACTGCTCGATGCCCTCCATGATCGTGTTGGGTTGCCTTTCTCCAAGATAGGTCACTGTCATGATGGGAAGGAGGTTGGCGGGGAACAAAAAGATCAGACTGCTGATCAGCAGTGCCCAGGTGCGTGTCAGGCTAGCGGGTTTTCTGGAATCAAGCCTTGCCCCGCAGCGGGGGCAGTGCGTTTCCACGACCCCATGCCTTTTTGCTGTCAGCAAACGGCATTCCAGGCAGTGAGTCAGACCTGCCTCGCGTGCGGTCAGTGGCGCTTTAGCCATTCCAAATGCCCCGATTCCGCCCTAGAAGAGACCAGTATTGGTGTTTGTCCAGGGTAACAGATGAAAACAGGGTAATTACCAGCAGAGAGACAAAACAGAACAGCCCGATCCCGTAAGAGACCTGGGCAAGATCCGTCAGTTTTGTGATTGATACAAGAATGCCGAGCATATAGATCTCCAGCATCCCCCATTCGTCCAGTCGCTGATACAACCTGAAACCGCGGCTCAGGTGGCCCAAATTGGCCTTGATGCGAATAGCTACCGACACATAGAACAGCAACAGGAGTTTTAGGAACGGAACAACTACAGCAGTCAGAAGTACGAGAATGGCCACCATGTGAAAGCCATCCCGGAACAACACCCCTATCCCCTGCAGGATATTGCTGGTTTGTTCGAGCCCCATGGCATCCAGATTCATAATGGGCAACACCATGGCAGGGACAAAAAGGATCAGGCCTGCCAGACTGAGGACCAGGGTCCGTTCAACCGAGTCCTTCTTTGTATGAAAAAGCGTAGACCCGCATCTGGGACAGAGGCTCCTAAGGCCGGGTTCGGGATGGGTTCGCCGAATCAATAAATCGCATTCGGGACAGGCGACCAGCCCGCTGGCGGCAATACCCTTTGAACTGGATTGAGATATGGCCATTTTTCGCGGACTTCCCCCTATAGCTCAAAAAGATGTCTTGGGGTTTTTGTCAGAAGCCGGTTTCCATTGCCGGTAATCAGGATCATGTCTTCCAATTTAACCCCACCAACACCTTCATCCATCATGTGCATGTCGAGCGCAATCACAAACCCGTCCAGGACCTCAGAGTCATCATATTCGGAGAGAATCGGGGGCTCGTTTAATTCCAGCCCGACGCCATGCCCGATCATTCGACTCTTTTTCCCCTTGCCAAAAGATAAAAAGGCGTCTTGAACCTTTAGCCCTTCTGATCTTTCTATGGCCATCCGGTAGATCTCGCTGCATTTCATCCGCGGCCTGATATTCGCTATGAGATGGTCGGCAATCTCCCTCAGATAATTATACATGGTCTTGATCTTTTCGTCAGCCTTTCCCAGAGAATAGCTCCTTGTCTGGTCTGCGTGGTATCCATTTACCAGCGTTGGGATGTCCACAATCACCAAATCACCCTTTGAAATCGATCTTCTGGAAGGTCCTGCCGGCACCGACGCGCTCAACCCCACGCCGGTTATCGTATAGACCACCCCGCTAATTTTGAACAGGTTTGGACCAGAGGAAATCGGCCCCCTGCTCATAAAAAAGTCCGGTTGTCTGATAAAGAATATCCCTTCGTGCCCTGCCAGTCTATGGGCGTTTTCAACGGCCGCGGCAAGTTCGAGCTCCGTGGTCTTTTCCCTTAGATTTGCCAAGACCGCCTTGTGGCCTGCATCAACGGCATCACAGGCCGCTTCTATCTTGGAGACTTCCGATGGATCTTTGTTCTTTCTCTGTTCCAGGACCACCGGTGATATGTTGACAAATTCGTAACCGGAAAAGACCTTCTTAAACCCTTCAAATTGGATTGCCGTCAAGACATCCAATTCAGTCCCGATCTTCTTGTCGGCGGGCAACCCTGGCCGTATTTTTTTGAAGATATTTTCCAGTCGCCGTTCCTGTCTTATTCTCTCCTTCGGGATAAATATGTCACCCACGGCAAATTCAAACCCACTTCTGACAAAAAGGAGATACTCCGCGGGCAACACCACAAGATAGGATGGCTGTGCGGTCCCGGTGTAATAAAGCAGATCTCGTGAATAAGACAACAGTGCAGCCGATAGGCCCCTTTCCCGCATCTTTTCCTGCAAGACGCCAATTCGTTTTTCAGGTTTCATATTTGGCATACTTCCTGCGATCGGGCCAAAGGCCCAGACAAGCGGTTTACCGCTCCCCTTGCAGAGAATGGCGGGTGGTCGTCGATCTCACTCTTTGAAATGTGCGCTGTGCAGCCTGTCTAGATTCTGCCTTTTTGAGAAAAAGGCCTTTTGCAGGCGCTCGAAGTCGGTTTTTGGGCATTCCTTCTTGATCTTCCTGGCAAATCCTGCTGTCTTCTCAATTGCCGTCAAGATCTTGTTGCAGGGGTAATCCCTGCATTCGCCACAGTTCCCGACATCTTTTTCCGAGGCACATTCTCTAATCTCGTAACGACACCAGGTTGCAGAACGACAACCGTGACAGGCCATCTCTTCCGGGGATACGATCTTATCCCGATATCCGACCCTCCACCACAAAACCGCGACTTGTCTGAGTTGTTTTCTGTCACCACTATGAGTCGCGATATATCTGGGGCACTCGTTACAGTCATTCCCGCAAAAGGGCAGTTCCACCGCATTTCTCTTTCTTAGATCATTGTAGAAACCCACGCCCTATGGGCGTGGTCATGTGGGACTGGCTATGCCGGTCCCGGATGAGCTTGGCCAGAGGCCGATATGAAGATATTATTGTCAAATTCAAATGCTCATTGGTCATAAGCTGAGATTGCAGATCCACCCGTCATGCCGGACTTGATAAGCCTGCCCCGTACTTG
>CAZXCQ010000372.1:0-4811 GCA_964639275.1 uncultured Desulfobacteraceae bacterium
TTCTTTGTGTTAATCTTTTTTTTATCTGCTAAATGAATAACACAGATGAGGTATTCCCTCAAAGGAGACCATCTTTCTCATTTTATCGGAGAGAAACTTGAAACTGAAAATACGAAACCCTTTTTTATTTTGTGCTTCTGATGAAGGCGTTTAATTTTGGACCCAGTTCGTCAATGAGCGACGTGTAATTTGAGACGCTCTCATCGCTGATGATCTTCCGGCGGATGAGCTTGCGGAGCCATACCTTTGTCTCTTCGAACGACCCTCTTGCATAACGGTAAAACAGCTTTCTCTCAGCAGGGGTATATCTGCCGTAACCCTCCCTCCGGGGCGTAGCTGATCAGAGAACATTGTTGGCTCTTATCCATTTAACTCTCCTGCCTTTCGACCGCTTGAGCTGTCTTTCACACCATCCCGCTGCTTTTCTATCCTCAAATTCCTCTATCGCTATGAGCTCCCATGGCCTGTCTGACTTCGTCGCGTTTACATATACCGAGTTGTGATAACCCAAGCGCATTTCGACATCTCTTGTGTGACCAATATATGTTCTACCGGAAATACTGCTCTTGATCGCGTACACAACCATCTGAAACCCCTACGGGGCGGAGCCGGCAAGATTTGCAGCAATGCTGTCAGAAGCCCGTATAATCTGGTATCCAAATAGTTCGTTGAACTTTCTGGGACCATTCATCAAATGCATACCAGATCAAATCAGAAAGTTCTTCAGCCAACCTGTATACATCCAATTCATAGATCTCTTTCAATTACATTCCTCCCAGTTTCTCTCCGAGCCCGCTTCCAGCCCCGGCTCCGCCCCGGAGGGCTCTGCGCCGGAGGGTAGGGCTTACAGGCCGGCTTCCAGCTCGGAGAGAGGGTAGGCCCTACGAGCCGGAGGCAAGTTTCAAATCTTCATTCCGCAATCCAAAATCCGCAATCCTTAAAGTCTCTCCTGGTTTTCCTTGGCCATCAGGATGGCCTTTGTCAAGGTGGGGACATCCAGACCATAGATCATGTCTTCGCGCCACACCGACGTCAGGTTCCCCTCTATGCTCTCCTTTCGGGCAGAGGTCCATTTTAGGGCGTTTTCAAGCCGGTGCAGGTCCTCGCTGCTGGAGAAGAAGTCACCGGTGATCAGGACATTTTCTATGGAGGCCCCGGAGAGCGACAGATAGATCTCCAGAAGTCCCCCCTTGGTCTTGAGCTGTCCGATCCCCATCCTTGCCCTGGGGTGCTTGTGGGAGAAGATCCATTCCCGGCTCTTGTACCTCTCTTTTACAAAACGACTGATTGTCCCGGCCTCCCACAGATCAGGGGTATCTTCCCTGAACTCGATATCAAATTCCTCTTCAAAGGCCTCCTGGATCAGCCCTATCATCTGCCCGACCGGGACCTCTTGACCCAGTCCCTCCCTCACCGTGGTCATTCGCTGGCTAAAGCAGTTATACCCCTTGTCATGGAGCTTGGCCAGGGGGGTATTCATGATGTCGGTCATAAGCTCCACATCAAAGTCCACGAGCAGGCTGGTATGAAAAAGCAGGCTATTTCCCGCTTCAGATGCGGCAGACAACCCCGCGATCTTCTTCCCGTTTACCTCAAGGTCGTTCTTGGGCTGGAAATACGCGGGGACGTCAAGTTTCTTGAGGGCACGGATCAGGACTGCACTCAGCGATTCAAAGACCCCGCCGACCCCCCTCTTTAACCCGGGATAGTCCACGTTGATGCCCAGACCGAGGGCGACAACATCGGGGCCCATGATGACGGTCCCTCCACCGGTGCTCCGGCGGTTATACTCAATCCCTCTGGCCCGGCACCTCTCGAGCCTGAGGGCCGCCTCAATATCCTGATATTTCCCCACAATGACCGAGGGGATAAAGGTATAGAGATGGAGTATGGGCGGAGATTTGTTTTGCGCCACAGACCGGGGCAAGGTGTCGTCAGCCGCGAGACCTTCGGCCGTGGTAAGGGATCTTGAGAGATCTTTAAAAAGACGCCAGTAACGGGACATGGTTTCTCGACGTTTCGAAGAAGGACCTTGCCAATTGTGAGCAAGACCCGTCATTCGTTCTTTTCACCGACAGATTGAAGACTTCAGAAAGAGGACACGATCACTGCCAAATGCTCAATCACCAATTTACCCCGTTAAATTCATGCCAATGACGAGCGTAGCAGATTTAACCGGGACGCCAATCATCAATCCCCCTGGGCCTTGGCCCTCTCCTCTTCGGTCTTCTTTATCTCCTGTTCAATAAAACCCACAACCGCATCCCCATGGATCAGGTTATCCAGTTCGGATGTGAGGTCGTCTTGGTCTTCGGCCTCGATTGCCAGTATCCACCCTTCACCATAAGGGTCGGAATTGATCAGGCTGGGGTCGTCCTCGAGATCTTCGTTTACTTCAACGATTTCACCGGATACGGGGGCAACGAGCTTGCCGATCCATTTTCTGGACTGGATCTTTCCGCAGACCTCTCCCTGTTCAACCTCTTCTTCCTCTTCCGGGAGGTCGATAAACACGATGTCCCCGGCCTCCTTTTGGAACATGTCGGTCATGCCAACGGTGACCTTTGTCCCTTCCACCCGGGCCCAACTGTGTTCCTCGTGATAATAAAGCTCATCGGGCATATTGTAACCTTTGATTTCAGCCATTATCTATCCTCCTTTTCACAGGTAGATCTGGTCAAGTCGTCAAATGGGTAAATAGTTGACTGGTTTATTATGATTGAGGATCAAGACGAAACTACTTGAACCTGGCCTCTATTGCCCTTGCGTGGATGGTGAGCCCTTCTGCCTTGGCAAGGGTAATAACGATGTCCTTTAGATCCTCCAGGCCCTTTTTGCTGAGGTACTGGAAGGTGGGTTTTTTTATAAAATCGTCGACAGACAGTCCGGAAAACATCCGGGCGCACTGACCTGTGGGCAGGACATGGTTTGTCCCTGATGCATAGTCCCCCACAGGGACCGGTGCATAAGGTCCCAGAAAGATGGAGCCCGCATGCTTGATCCTGTTAAGAATAATAAAGGGGTCCTGGGTCATGATCTGGAGATGTTCGGTGGCGTATTCGTTTGTAAAATCGATGGCCTGTTCCATATCCGTGGCTATCAGCACACAGGAGTGCCTGGAGATGGATGACTCAAGGATCTCCTTTCGGGGGAGGGCGTCAAACTCCATATCAATCCTCTCACAGACCGCATCTGCCACGGCCTCGGAGGTGGTGACCAGCACGGCGGCAGAATCAGGGTCATGTTCGATCTGGGATAAGAAGTCCACAGCGATCAATTCAGGATCTCCGGTGTGGTCGGCCAGTATCAAGGCCTCGCTGGGACCTGCGGGCGAATCGATATCCACCTGCCCGTATACCAGCATCTTTGCAGCGGTTACATACTTGTTCCCCGGCCCCACGATCTTGTGAACCCTGGGCATGATCTCGGTACCGTAGGCGAGCCCGGCCACCCCCCAGGGCCCTCCGACCTTAAATATCCGGCCGCACCCTGCAATGTCCGCGGCCACCAGTGTGGCCGGATTCGCTACCATCCCCTTGAGGGGCGGGGTGATGGCGACAACCTGGGCTACGCCTGCGACCTTTGCCGGGATGACCGTCATAAGGATGGAGCTGGGGTACATGGCGGTCCCTCCGGGGATATAACACCCCACGATATCCATTGCCCGGGTAATGCGGCCGGCCAGGATGCCATCCCTCACCTCGATGGACCACATCTCTCGCTCCAACTGGGCCTGGTGGAACCGGGTTATGTTTTGGGCCGCTGCCTTTAGGCAATCGACCACTTTTGGGTCCACCCGGTTATAGGCCTCCTCCACCTCTTCTCTGGTGGCCTCAAGATCAGATGCGCCAATATCCTTCTTATGTTTGCGGTAATGATCCAGGGCCACGATATCTCCCCTATTCTTGACATCCTCCACGATCTTTCTCACATCTTCATAGATGGAGGCGATGTCCTCCATGGATCTCTCCATTACCGCCTTGCGTCTCTCAGGGCTCAGATTGTCTATCCTTTCGGGTCTGATCTTCATCTGAGGATGTTTCTCCTTTCTATTGCTTACTCCTCTAAAGCCTATCCAGCACGCTTGATCGCATAATAATCTCTAAGGGCATCCACTGTGCTCCTAAATGCGAGGTCACCCCAGGGGATATCCTCCTCCAGAAACCATCTGGCCTCCAGGGTCTCATCCTTTGGCAGAAGCTCCCCGGCCCGGTACCGTGACGTATAGACGATAACCACCGGCAGATGTCCAGCATAGGAATAGACCCCCACGAGGCGCTCTACCGCTATCTTTAGTCCGCACTCCTCAAGGGTTTCCCTTATGGCCGCGGCCTTGACCTCTTCGTTTCGGTCAACATATCCGCCCGGCATGACCCACTTTCCCTTTTGCGGGCTGATCCCCCGTTTCAGAAGAAGGATCTTCCCGTCCATCTCCAGGATCGCGCAGGCCACGACCTTGGGATCCAGATAGAAGATAAACTCACATCCAGTACAGACAAGCCTCGGGGGCTCTTTGGGTTTCACCACCGAGGTACTGAGTGCCCCGCCACAAACGGGGCAAAACCGGAATTTCACCTCATGTTGATTGATACCCAATCCTCACACCCTCTTGTCTCTCTTGTTGTTATTCAGGGGACCGGTACACGAAAAAGTAACACTTTTGAAACTCGGGGTATGGGGGTTCCGAACCCCCATACCCCTATACCCCTGTCCAAGTGCCAATTTTGTAGAAAGCTAAATTGATACAAAAAAGGAAATCGTAACCGTTCACGGGTTCAAAGGTTCAGGGGTTCAAGGTTGCATTTTTGTGG
>CAZXCQ010000373.1:0-4782 GCA_964639275.1 uncultured Desulfobacteraceae bacterium
TTTCATCATAGGCGGGAAACAAACTTCACATAATCCAGAACTTCACATAACATGCCCATTCCCAAATTCAAAGCATAAAAACATAGGCGTCCCCTTCTCACGACATACAATGAAAAACTGATCTCAAAGGAAGAGATAACAAGGATGGCACAAAAACTCTGCGAGATAGACCCCGAAATACAGGTCTGCGCGCTGGACTACAGGCCGGAATTCAAAAGGCTCGACATCCAAAAGCCTAGCTTTGAAGAGATGGCAGAAGTGCACATAGTGCTGAAAAACGCCAGGCTCAAAACAGTGATATGCCAGACCGAACGCGGCCACATAGGGGCATCTAAGAAAAGGATCTATCTGGTTAAGGATGAGGTGCCTGAGAGAGTCTTGAGACATGTGCATAATCAGAAATAACCCCTCTCTGGTTTTCTCAGGGAAGAAACCTGGGAGGTGATTAAAATCAAAGCAACTGGATCTAGGCATTAAGATCCTAAACCTTCACCATTCAATTTGGGGAACATGGGGTATGGTGAAGAAAGCTAGAGAGCTAATAGAGATCGATCTGGATCAATTCGAGCTCCACCTCAAAATCAAGGACAAAACTGAATTGAGCCTTCATTTCGATTCGCGGTCTCGAAGATTTTATATTTCTGTGATCGCTTTGGTTGTCAGTGAAATGAAAAGGCTTGGAAAAATCACATCCATACCGCTGGAACATCACTATGACTTGCTCGCGTTACTTAACGAGACAGTTGGAGGTTCTGCCGGTTCCTCGGAGAGGGGGAATCTGCTGTCCAGGATTTATAAGAAATGGAAAAGTGCGCTTTGTGATCTGGAGCATGCACCGCTTTTCAACGTCCTTGGGAAGAGGAAGGAATATGTGGATGCCATAGGAAAGACATATCGCTTTTCCGAAGAGGAAAAAGATATTTGGGCGAATCTATTTGAGTACAAAGGGAGCCACGATAAGATCAGACTGCGCTTTTCAGTGGATAAACTGGGAGTAGGGTTGGACGATGTGGTGATAACCTATGGAGAAGGAGAAAATCTCACAGACGTTGTCGCCTGGAAAAGATATGTAGATGACCTCAAAGAGCAGACGAAGGACAAGTCTGAACCTGCTGTATCGACCGAGCCCTCAGGGCTGCCAGAAGAACCGCCCCTGCCACTTCCCGACAAACCCTCCATCGCAGTCCTCCCTTTTGCCAACATCAGCGGCGACCCAAAGAAAGACTACCTCAGTGACGGGATCACTGAAAATATCATCATGGCCCTCTCCAAAACACCAAAGATGTTGGTGATTGCGCGCAGCTCTGTCTTCACCTACAAAGGGAAGCCCGTGATGGTGCAGCAGGTCAGTGAGGAGTTGGGGGTACGGAATGTGCTGGAAGGAAGTGTGCAGAAATCCGGAGGCAGACTGCGGATCACGGCTCAGCTCATCGATGCTACGACAGGGAACCACATATGGTCAGAACGCTACGATCGGGATCTAAAAGATCTGTTTGCTATCCAGGATGACATCACCATGAGAGTCATAGAAGGGATGAGGGTTAAGCTGACAGAAGGTGAGCAAGGCCGCATATACAGTAGAGGTACAGACAACCTGGAAGCATATTTAAAGGTCCTTAAAGGGCTCGATTTGGTTCTACGTTTCCGGTCAAGAGATGATAATGCTTTGGGCCGGCAAATGTATGAAGAAGCTATTGCCTTGGACCCAGGTTATTCAAACGCATATGTTGCCTTGGCTTGGACCTACAATCATGATGTGCGCTTTGGATGGACCAAAACACCAAAGAAATCATTAAAGCTGATGCTTCAAAATGCTCAAAAGGCAGTCTCCCTAGATGAATCCAATGCCAATGCTTGTTCGGTACTGGAGGGCGCTTATCGCTGGATGGGCATGTTTGATAAGGCGTTAGCTGCAGGAAAGAAGGCAATCGCGCTCGGCCCCAACGGGGCGGACGTAAACGCGCTTCACAGCTTCACTTTGATGGCTCTGGGCAGGAATGAAGAGGCCCTTGCTGCAATAAACAAAGCGATACGTCTCAACCCTATTACGCCAATGTGGTGCTTGTGGGCACAGGGAATGGCTTATCGAAATACAGGGCAGTATGAGAAGGCGATTGCTGCATTTAAGAAATCGCTCCTGCAGAACCCAAATTACCTGGTTTCACTATATGCCTTGGGCGGAGTGGACCAAGCGACGGGTCAATATGAGGAGGCCATCGCAACATTCAAAAAAGTGATCCATCTCAATCCCAACTTTCTCGATGCGCACATTAGCTTGGCAGCCAGTTACAGTCTAACGGGCCAAGACGAGAAGGCTCATGCGGAGGCCAAAGAAGTCCTGAGGATAAATCCAAAGTTCTCTTTCGATGGGTTGTTTGCAAAGTTTTCTAATTTTAAATGGTATAAAGGAGGCAAAAAGGATATTCTTGTCAAAGCCCTGCGCAAGGCGGGCTTGAAGTGAGACGAATAGGAGTCATCGGGTGATGAAGGCCGTACGGAAACCCTGGTCTGTATGACAATTTTGTACCTGAAAAATCAAGGAATCTCATCCAGGTTTTCTGATATTTGGGAATCCCCTCCGATTCCAGGTTTCGTGCATCATCCTTGCATGCCACACCGACCAAAACCATGTGAGACTGCTGAATCAATTGTTGAAAATGGCCGGATTGATGTTTAGATATGCAAATTATCTTAATTCGATGGCCGCTAAAATTCCAGGTTTCTTAATATATACGGGAACTTACCAAATACAAAACATTGCTTTGTATACTAACGCTAAAGATTGTAAACGGAGTTGAAAATTCCGGTTATAATCTTTAACGTTACTCGCATATTCAAAAAGCTCAATTTAGCCCTTCATAAGGGCGATACTTGCGAAATCTGGGATAATTGAATGCCAACGGTTAATATGAAGAGTGTCCGATTTAATCGAAATCTCTTACCGATAACTGTAAAATCAGACTTCAGCAACTACGGCTGAATTGATTCTCTTCTCTTCTGAACGTTTCTCATAAAACCCAGTGGGGTCGGTCCTTTATCCATGCCGCGACCATCTCCTTTAGACCTTCAAGCCCTTTGGCCATATAGAATCTTGGAAAGAGAAGCGGGTCATCATCTTTGATCACCCCCTCTTCACGGGCGGTCTTTGCCAGTTTGGTAAAGGGATAGATCCTGATCCCGAGGGTGATCTTTACAATGTCCAGATCAAGAGAATCCACAAAGGACAGGCCCTCCTCTACCGATGCCATTGTCTCACCCGGGCCGCCCAGCATCAAAAAGCCCATCCGCTGGATGCCATAATCCTCAAAGACCCTGGCCGCCTGTCTGACATCCTCCCTGTCAAACCGTTTGTTCATCTCCTTTAGGATTCGCCCGCTTCCGCTTTCAAATCCGAGGGCCACTTCCGCACAACCCGCCCTTGCCATCTCTTTGACCAGGGTTGGATCGATACGACAGGGATAGACAATGGCCCGCCAGGTGATATCCAGTCCCGATTCAGAGATCCGGGAGCAGAGTTCCCTGGCATATGACGGCGGAAGGTTGAAGATATTATCCACAAAATGAAACCGGCGTATCGCTGCCTCCACCCACTGGGAAAACCACTGAACAACAGATGCCGGAGAACGCTTTCGAATCAGGCAGCCCTCGATGAGTTCTGTGGAGCAATAGCTGCATCTCATCGGACATCCCCTCCGCGTCTGAACAGGTACCCAGACATCCTCCTCCTGATATGAGGAATATTGGAGAAACTCGATGCGAGGCAGGGGGAATCGATCCAGATCCCTGGCAAAGCATCTTTTTCCCTGGAGACCCCTCCCAGGCAGATAGAGGCCGGGCACCTGGGAAAGCGAACGACCCTGCTCCATGTATTGGATCAGCAACGGCATGGGAATTTCCCCCTCACCCTGTATCCCCATATCCGCCCCCAGGTATTCAAGGGCCTTTTCAGGGAATATGCTGTACCCGGCTCCGCCGAGTACAACAGGAACGTTCGATGAGCCCTTACAGGCCTCTACAACCTCTCGGGCGTGATCCAGAAGGAACTTGGGGTCTTCCATATTCTGGTCATCGATGTTTCTTACAGAAACACCTATAAGACCGGGCTCAAATTCCTCCATCGCCTTCTCTATAATCGCCCCCGTATCCTCTCCGGGCATAAGATCAATCAGCTCCACCTGGTGGCCTTTGCACTCTGTTGCTGTGGCAACAAAGGCCAGCCCGAGGGGGAGGGTGGGCATATTGATCATCTCTGTATTGGTGGATATGAACAGGACTTTCATGGTCCCCACTATCTGAAAATGGGTTAAATTGTGGTAAAATAGAAAACTTGAGATTCAGTCTGACCAGAGCAAAGCAGAAAGTCAAGGTTTTTGGGGTCTTTCGGTTATCGAGGAGGCCAAGCCCATATGGCCTTATTACAGGCCAAATGCACCAAAAACCTGTACTTATGCGATCTCTTATGCAATAAGCCAGAAATCGAATTGGCAGGGGCACATGCCCGCCAGATGGTCCGGCAGGCGCCGGCCTCAACGAGGAGCCACACCCGGTCGTGGCACTTTCCTCTTTAGAGGTAGCACTTTGGCCCTTTGAGAGCCGAGCAATGGGGATTCTGAACCCCCATTCCCCTGTCCAAGTTCCAATTTTGAAGAAAGCTAAATTGATATATAAAACTAAATGGATACGTGTCTTCTCAATAACTACCGGTAAACATGTTTATTGTCAGAAGCTCTGGATTCCGGCTTTCGCCGGAATGACGTGAACTTAGCCTCTCTTGTCATTCCG
>CAZXCQ010000374.1:0-4690 GCA_964639275.1 uncultured Desulfobacteraceae bacterium
TCTTGTCATTTTCCCTGACCCTGAACGCTGAACCCGGAACCTGTGAACGCATACGTATTCATTTAGCTGTCTTCAAAATTGGAACTGAAACAGGGCAATGGGGATTCGGAATCCCCGTTGCCCGGGTTTCAAACGGCTAGAGTGTTACGAAAACTTTTTTATCATTAAAATCTTAAGGTAGGAAATATGGCAAAGCTAAGGGTTGAAGACCTCAAACGAATCAAGGAATCCATGAAGGGAACCGTCAATCTGAGAGACGGCACCCATCGGGTGAAGATTACCGTGCATATGGGAACCTGCGGAATCGCGGCCGGGGCTCGTCCAATCATGAACACCTTTCTTGAAAAGATAGGAAAGACCGGGGCCGATGATATCATCCTGACCTCTTCGGGGTGTGCCGGTCTCTGTAATCACGAACCCATGATCACCGTTGAGGTCGCGGGTTCCGCCCCTGTCAAGTACGTCAAACTGGACCCCGACAAGGCTACCCGGATCTATGATGAACATATAATGAAGGGCAACCCCGTACCCGAATACGCGCTGTCTGTTGGCAGTGAAACCACATATTAGGAGATCAATAGCCGATTCAACCCCCGAATCCTGAGAAGTTGAGACAGAGGCCAAACCTATGGAAAAGAAGTATCGCGTTCACCTTCTGATCTGCGCTGGAACCAGTTGCGTGGCCAGCGGCTCACTCGATCTGAAAGACGCGCTTGCAAGCGAAATTGAAAGAAAAGGGCTCGATAACGAGGTATACTTGGCGACCACGGGGTGCAACGGTTTTTGCGCGGCCGGCCCCCTGATGATTGCCTATCCGGATGGCATATTTTATCAAAAGCTTAAGGTGGAGGACGTCCCCTATTTTGTGGATGAGTACCTTATCAAAGGCCGGGTGGTGAAAAAGCACCTCTTTGAGAGCCCCGAGGCGGCCGAACCCATCCCAAAGATCAAAGAAATAGGTTTCTTTAGTCGCCAGATCCTTGTGGCGCTCAGAAACCGGGGACTTATCGACCCGGACAAGATAGACGAATACATCGCCCGCGACGGCTACCTGGGCGCGTCCAAGGCCCTCCTCGAGATGACGCCCGGGGAAATTGTGGAAGAGATGAAGTCCTCGGGCCTGAGGGGGCGCGGCGGGGCAGGATTTCCCACCGGTCTCAAATGGCAGTTCTGTGCCGCGGCCGAGGGCAGCCCAAAATATATCCTCTGCAATGCCGATGAGGGTGATCCAGGGGCCTTTATGGACAGATCCATCCTGGAAAGCGACCCCCATGCGGTCCTGGAGGGGATGATCATCGGGGGCAAGGCCATCGGTGCCCATCAGGGGTATATTTACGTGCGTGCCGAGTATCCCCTGGCCATCCAGCGGCTGCACACAGCCATCGGCCAGGCCAAGGAGTATGGCCTCCTGGGAGAGGACATACTGGGCTCCGGTTTCGACATGGACATTGACCTTTATTATGGTGCCGGCGCCTTTGTATGCGGCGAAGAGACCGCTCTGATGCGTTCCATTGAGGGTCAGAGGGGGATGCCCCGGCCAAGACCCCCCTTCCCTGCCCACAAAGGCCTGTGGGACAGACCTTCTGTCCTCAATAATGTCGAGACCTTTGCCAACATTCCCCAGATTATCTATCGCGGTGCGGACTGGTTCAGCAGCCTCGGAACTGAAAAGAGCGCCGGTACAAAGGTATTCGCCCTGAGCGGCCGGGTCAGAAATATCGGACTCATTGAGGTCCCCATGGGTACCCCCCTCAGGTCGATCATCTATGACATCGGGGGCGGGATCCCTGATGGCAAGAGGCTCAAGGCGGTACAGCTGGGCGGGCCTTCAGGCGGGTGCGTCCCCGAGAGTCTCATCGAAACCCCGGTAGACTATGAGTCCATCGCCAAGACCGGAGCAATCGTTGGCTCGGGCGGCATGGTCGTGATGGATGAGAGCACGTGTATGGTGGACCTTGCCAAGTTTTTCCTTGGCTTTACCGCAGAGGAGTCGTGCGGCAAGTGCACCCCCTGCCGCGAGGGGACACAGCAGCTTCTCGCAATCCTTGAACGGATCACTCAGGGACTCGGCGAGCCAGAGGACCTGGACAGGCTGGAGCAGCTCAGCAAGGTGCTCCAGATGGCTTCACTGTGTGGTTTGGGCCAGACAGCACCAAACCCTGTGATGAGCACCTTGCGCTATTTCAGAAACGAATATGAGGCCCACATATTTGACAAACATTGCCCCACGGGCGCCTGCAAGCGGATCAGCGCACCCCCCTGCCAGGCCACTTGTCCCACGGGCCAGGACGTCTCCACCTATGTGGCCCTTATCGGCCAGGGAGACGTGGAAAAGGCCTGGGAGATTATCCGCAGGCAAAACCCGCTCCCCATGGTCCTTGGACGTGTCTGCCCGCATCCCTGCGAGGAGAGCTGCAGGCGTGGAGAGGTGGACAAGGCGATCAGTATCTGCGGCCTAAAACGGTTTGCCGCAGACACCATGCGCCGGCGGCTCTGGCAGGTCCAACGGGCGCCGGTCCTGTACCCCAATGACAAGGTGGCCGTGGTGGGTTCGGGTCCGGCGGGCCTCACGGTGGCCTATGACCTGGTGCAGAAGGGGTATCCGGTCACTATTTTTGAAAAACTCCCTGTTGCCGGCGGGATGCTCCATGTGGGTATCCCGGAATACAGGCTCCCCCGGGATGTCCTGGCCGATGAGATCGGCGCCATCCGGTATCTGGGAGCAGATATCCGACTGGGAGTGACGGTTGGAAAAGATGTTACCTTTGAACAACTTATGGGCGAGGGGTACAAGGCCTTCTTTCTCGGGGTGGGGGCGCATAAGGGGCTGAAGCTCCGGATCCCCGGTGAAGATGACTTCGAAGGATGTATTGACGCGACCTATTTTCTGAGAAAAATCGGGCTGGGTGAGAAGAGGGTCCCCGGCCGGAAGGTCTGTGTCATCGGTGGTGGAAACTCGGCTATCGACGCAGCCCGCACTTCACTGCGCCTGGGAGCCGAGGAGGTCCGCATCGTATACCGACGTCAGCGTGAACAGATGCCCGCCAACCCTGCTGAGGTGGAGGCAGCACTGGAAGAGGGCATCCAGATCGACTTTCTGACCAACCCGCTACGCATCGTGGGAGATGGACGAAAGGTGGTTGGCATGGTGTGTATCTTGAATGAACTGGGAGAGCCTGATGCCAGTGGACGGCGTCGTCCTGTGTCTGTTCCAGGCTCGGAGTTCGTCATAGAATGCGATGTGATCATTCCGGCAATCAGCCAGGAACCGGATCTCTCCTTCCTCCCCGAAAATCACAAATTTGCGATCAGCCGCTGGAATTCATTCTTGGTAGACGAAAGGACCCTGGAGACCAACATCCCTGGATTCTTTGCAGGCGGCGACGCCGTCACCGGGCCGGCCACCGTGGTAAAGGCGATCGGGGCCGGGCACAGGGCCGCCATCTCCATGGCCTGCTATCTCAGCGGGAAAGACTACCACGGATACTGGTATCCCAAGCCACAACTGAGAGTGGACCGGTTGGAACTGACCGACGCGGATGATAAACTGGTCCGTCCCAAGATGGAGGAACTTCCCGTTACCGACAGAGTGGATAACTTCAAAGAAGTGGAACTGGGGCTCGACGAAGACTCGGCGCTTTGCGAGGCACGACGCTGCCTCCGCTGTGATCTCTAGCACGGATGACGCACCGAGACCCTGGGCATAATGTTTAGGCAATATCAGGGATAACTCTTGAGGTTCAAAACACAGGCCTGCGGCGACGTTTGGGGAAAGGAGGGTAGACACCATGTCAAGATTGGAATTCCTGAAGACCGTCGGAGTATTCTCTGGTCTCGATGAGGTTGAGATCGCCCTGATAGAGCCCATCTGTTCAGAGAAGGAATACCTCCGTAATGCGAGGATATTTCGGGGGGGACAGGTAATGGGCGGCGGGGATGATGCCAGGCATCTTTCCATTTTAAAAGAAGGGCGGGTGGATCTGCGTTTTGACCTCCCCATGCGAGGGACCGACGAAGAGACCACCGTTGCTACGGTAGGTCCAGGACAATGCTTTGGCTGGTCGAGCCTGGTTCCGCCTTACCGCTATACCCTCTCGGCATACTGCACCTCTGATCAGTGCAAGGTGCTTGAGCTAAAGAGGGTCGAACTCGTTGAGATCTTTGAGAGCAATTATAAGATCGGGTATGTGGTAATGGGGAATCTCTCGCGAATCATTGCCAGGAGGTTCTTTATCCTCCAGGACGAATATGCCAAACAGCTGGGCCACCGCATGATGAGATGGTAGACCATGAGGTCCTCCAGCCATCGCTCAATCGGCCCTGTTCCATAGGCGATAGAAGGCATCGCCCATTTATCAGAAAGGCTTTTTGCAACTACGGGGTGAATTCCTACCGCATCCAGTGGGCGACTTCGTAGTGTAAAGACAGTTCTGCCCCGATCACCTGATTGTATCCTATCATTTCGGGTCCGATAGTCCTCCATCCAGTTACTCCAATTTCTTCCTCACCGCGGGCACGCCTCCTGTGCAACAAAGATTTTGACTATTCCTGGAGACTTAGTATCATGGTCAGGCCTCAATCCTGATTTTCACCGGCTTTAAGAGTTTCAACCGAGAGCGGTTTGAATATGACAAATAGTTCCATTGTTGGCAGAATTTGCATTGCATTTTTGGCCCTGGCCTTGTCCCTA
>CAZXCQ010000375.1:0-4676 GCA_964639275.1 uncultured Desulfobacteraceae bacterium
ACAAAGAGCATCACTGAAAAATAGGCGATAATAACAACCAGATCTAACATTCTCTTGGACGGTCCTTCTTCAGAGGAACATTGCCAACTGTCTCATAGTAATCTTGATGGTTTCGTAAAAAACCGTCACCCCGTTGAAGCTTGTGTCGGACTCGATCCGGTAAACGGGGTGCAGGGGTTTTGTAAGTGACTAAAAGAACTGGATTCCGGCCCCTCGGCCATGAGCGACTCGACATGAGCAGTTCGGCCCTGAGCTCACTGCCGATGGGCTCGTCGACATGTCTCGGAGCCGAATGGCTTTCGCCGGAATGACGGAAAGAGAGGATTTTCGACTTTTTACGAGACTGTCAATCTTGTTATTCGTCATGCCGGACTTGTTAAGCCTGCCCCCGATCCCGGATCCGCTCCGGGACAGTCTTTGATCCGGGGTTGGGGGGAGTGACAACCGGGAGGGTGCCGGTCACAGTGAGAAATAGGAGCGCACCTCTTTTAATGAGACTCGCTTTTTTTTGAGAAACCTCGATTTGGCAGCCATGATCCGCTCAACAGACTGATGAAGCCTGTGAAACGGGATCTTACCCTGTATCAGTGCCTCCTTTATGGCTTGAATACCTCCCAGGACCCTATTCTGGTCGTGACAGATCAAAAGGATGTCGGCGCCTGCCTCAAAAGAGAGGGCGGCCCCTTTTGCTGTCTCCCACCCCTTTGAAATGGCCCCCATTTCCAGGTCATCGGTAATGATCAGACCCTGAAACCCTAGTCTTTGTCTCAAGAGCGTTGTCAGGATCTCTCTTGAAAGTGTGGCAGGAAGGCCGGGCTCCATGGCAGGGTATATGGCGTGCGAGGTCATAATGGATGATACCCCCTGATCTATGGCAGACCGAAAGGGGGGGAGGTTGACCTCTTCCATCTCTTTTTCATCCGCCTCAATGGTCGGAAGCGCATAATGGGGATCCAGAGACGCCCGGCCCAGACCGGGAAAGTGCTTGACCACCGCCATCACCCCATTTTCCTGAAGCACCCTGACGACGGTTCCCCCCAGTAGCCCGACCATTTGGGGGTCCTCTCCAAAGATCCTCCCTGCCAGATGCCTTTCCGGCTCCCCCCTGGGCACATCCACAACCGGTGCGAGATCCATGTTTAATCCCACCAGGGTCATCTCCCTGGCCGTGATACGTGCAAATTCCACCGCCTTTTCCACCGGCAATGGGTCCGAACCAATAGCGCTGTTTCCCGGGAATTGGGTAAAAGGCTCCCTGAGCCTAGAGACACGCCCCCCTTCCTGGTCTATCGCCAGAAAAAGGGGGGTGCCATGATATCTTGTTGCCGTCTTCTGTAGATCCAGGCACAGGGTGGCCAGCTGAACAGGGTCTTCAATATTCCTGCTAAAAAGGATCACACCCCCCAGAGAGTGGTCCCGGATAAGGCCCTCTGTGTCCGGGTCCATATGAGTCCCGGGAATTCCGGCCATAAAGAGCCTGCCTATTTTGGTGTCAAGTTCAGTAAGATCGAGTGTTGGATGCACCTTTTACCTCTCAGCCATCCGGGGGTATGTATCCCGGCTTGATTACCGTCATGTATGATTATTTGTGTACTTCGCTAAATGCAAAGCGTAACATCTCAAAAAACAGGGGGAAAGGTGTGGCATGTGGAAGAAAAGAAGACCCCCATGCCACACCACAATCGATCTATCCCCGGGTTTTGAGAAGTTACTGCAAAGCCCATTTAGCCGGGGTGATCTAAAGTGCCAGGAAATTGAGAATGGATCATACTCCAGGACTACTCACTTAGTAAAGCCCCGAGTTCGGCCCCGTCATATTTTGCCTGATGCTGGACCACAAAAGAAATCAATCCGTTTTGTTGACAATAGGCACACGCCTGGTTTATTATATATAGAATGAGTGAATTCGACTGGGACGATAACAAAAATTTGTTTCTGGAAACAGCCAGAGGTATCAATTTTGAGGACGTGGTGTTTCACATCCGCAATGGCGATGTTTTGGATGTCATCAGAGACCCCAACAAAGAACGGTACCCTAACCAGAATATCATTGTTCTTGACATAGAGGGCTACGTTTATTTGGTGCCCTATGTGAAGGAGAAAGGAACTCGATTTTTGAAAACAATAATTCCGAGTAGAAAGGCAACGAGGGAGTATCTGTTATGAAAAGCGAGAGCCTGAAGTTTGACCATGAGGAGCTTCAAATTCTACGCGATTTTGAACCTGGAGAATTTGAAAGCATCCGCAACTTTAGAGAAGAAAAGCGAAAGCTGGAAGAAGCGGCCCGGAATACGCTTCAGAAAGACAAACGCATCAATATCAGGATTTCATCCCGCGATTTAGAGAGGATTCAGAAAAGGGCAGCGAAAGAGGGCATCCCCTATCAGACCCTTATTTCGAGTACATTGCATAAGCTTGTTAGTGGGAAACTGAAAGAAGTGGTCTAAAGAAAATACGCGATGCCCATTTCCCGGAGTTTAAAAGGGCCAAAGTGTTACGAAAAACGCATATCATGAAGGCGATGATCCTTGCAGCAGGTCTTGGTATAAGGCTGAGACCCCTGACCTCCAAGAGACCAAAGGCCCTTGTTCCGGTCGGGAACCGGCCGGTCATAGACAGGGTTATCGAGTATCTAAAGGGCCACGGCATCACTCAAATCGTGGTCAATGCCCATCATCACTCCCAACAGATCATCCGACACCTGTATGGCGGAGGGCCCTTTGGTGTTCGAATAGATGTCCGGGTAGAAAAGGAGATCCTGGGCACAGGAGGTGGGATCAAAAATGTATCGGATTTTTGGGATGATGCCCCATTTGTGGTGATAAATGGCGATATCCTGACAGACATTGATCTGGGCAAGGCCTATGAGATGCACTGCGAGAGGCAAAACCTGGCGACCCTTATCCTCCATGAATACGAGCCCTTTAACCAGATTCAGGTGGATGAGGCGATGAATATCACAGAGATCGCCCCTAAAGGCCATCGCGGCAGACTGGCCTTTACCGGGATACATATTATGGAGCCGGAACTCCTGAGCCATCTCCCGGAAGGTGTCCCCTCCAGTATCATTGATTGCTACCGGCGGTTGATCACCCTGGGAAGACCCATCCGGGCCTGTATCTCAGCGGGGCATTACTGGCGCGATATCGGATCGACGCCCAGCTATCTCCTTGCCAACAAAGAGGCCATAAGAGGAGATCCTTTCCACCTGGGCCCCAATTGCCGGGTTCACAGCTCCACCAGGCTAAATGATTGGGCGGTTATCGGGGAAGAGACCCACCTGGAAGAGGGGGTGGAAGTCACCCGGTCGGTCCTATGGGAGAGGGTGGAGGTCAGAAAGGGGGTAAGGGTGATCGATAGTGTTATCACCGCATCAACGGAAGTGACATCTGATCAAATCGGAAAGTTCCTTTAGGCATCCGCCTCAAATGTCTCATTTTATGGATTCTGAAACCAGTCAATTTGTCCGGAGGTTTTTGGAAAAGCGGAACCGGGAGCTGGAGGAGCTTCAGCTTGAGCCGCTTAAAGGGGATGGCTCAAGGCGGCTCTTCTGGCGTATCAGTCCGTCTGATGGGGGTCCGTCCCTTATTGCCATGGCGAATTCTCCTGATGATCCTGCTGCCAGGCGGGAAAACTACGCCTACTTGTTGATCGGGAGACACCTTTTCAAGAAAGGGGTACCGGTCCCCGAGATTTACAGCCATGACCTTGAGCGAGGCTGGTTTGTCATGGCGGACATGGGAAAAACAAGGCTTCAGGATCTCTTGCCCCTTATCGATGATCCCGTTCCCATATATGAAAAGGTGCTGGAACACCTCGTGAGGCTCCAGGTTGAAGGCGCAAGGGGTTTTGACACCCGATGGTGCTGCCAGACCGAAAGATACGATCTGACAGTCATGCGCCGGTACGAGTCAGACTATTTCAGGGATGCCTTTCTTGCTGGCTATCTGGGGCTCAAAGGGAGGTGGACCGGGCTTGATACCCCATTTAATCACCTGGCTGAGATCGCCTCCAGGGCCGAGGGCGGCTTCTTTTTGCACCGCGATTTCCAGTCAAGGAACATAATGATATCAAAAGGGGAGATGGGATTCGTTGACTGGCAGGGAGGAAGGCTTGGCCCCCTTGGCTATGATCTGGCCTCTCTCCTCATTGATCCCTATTCTGATCTCCCCCCCCGACACAAAAACGACTTGTATCAGAAATACCTGCTCCTGATAAACGACCATAACCCCGGGTGGACCGACTCGGTCGAGAGATATTATCCCTATCTGGCGATTCAGCGGAACCTCCAGATCCTGGGGGCATTTTCTTACCTCACAAAGACAATGAAAAAGGGGTATTTTGAGGACTATATACCGGGGGCACTCAGATCACTCATGGATCTCCTCCAAAGGGTCAATGATCGCAACCTCGCTCCCCTTAGAGATCTGGTTTACGATCTCCAGCCGGCCCAAAAATCGCTCGACACCAATGACTGGGTGGGATAGAAAGGCTGTAACCATACAGCTTTAAAGTTCAAGGTTGTGTAACACAAGCCCTTTGAAAGCCGGGCAATGGGGATTCCGGACCCCCATTGCCCTCTCCAAGTGCAAATTTTGAAAAAAGCGTAACATCTCAAAAGACAGGGGGAAAGGTGTGGCATGGGGGGCTTTTTTTCTTCCACATGCCTCTAATAG